>NZ_BAAARB010000014.1:0-99246 GCF_039531975.1 Gordonia cholesterolivorans
GCCACAAAACAAAAAAATAGTGGCACAAGAAATCCAAAACACACTATCGAGTTCTCAAAGAACACACACCCACCAGAACCAACCCCCACAAACAAGGGCCGAACACCAGCAGACATCTGCAATTATCCGCCACCCCGTCTCCGAGGCGACCTTTCCAGCCTACCAGACTGGAATCTTCCCTGCAACCGCGACATTCTCGCTCTCCGAAGAAGAACGGGAAGTCTGCCAGGCGCAGGACCGCTACTCTACCCCCACCGCCCCGGCAAGATCAACTCACCGACCGGAAGGGCATTTCGCTCGCCAGCACCGACGCGCTGACCTGCAATAAGTTACACACCGTTGAGGCTGAGTCCCAAATCGCCAGGTCAGCGGTCCGACTGTGCGGTCAAGCGCCGATCTTGGCGCCGGCGAAGGTCTTCTTACCGCGGCGCAGGACGAGCCACTTGCCGAACAACAGGTCATTCGAACCCGGCGTCCAGTCCGCGTCGGTGACCTTGACGTTGTTCACGTAGGCACCGCCCTCGTCGACGGCCCGGCGAGCGGCCTTGTTGCTGTCGGCGAGTCCGGACGCGACGAGGAGCTCGACGATAGAGGGCGTGGCACCGGCGTCGAACTCGGCGAGGCCCGTCTCCCCCAGCGCGGCGGCGAGGGTGGGCTCATCGAGCTCGTTGAGTTCGGCGCGCCCGAACAGTGCGCGACTCGCCAGCTCCGCGGCGGCCGTCTGGTCTGCACCGTGGATGAGGGTCGTCAGCTCTCGAGCGAGGCGCTTCTGCGCCTCGCGGAGGAATGGCTTCTCGGCCGTGAGCTTCTCGAGCTCCTCGATCTCCTCCCGGCTCAGGAAGGTGAACCACTTGAGGAACTTCACGACATCGGCGTCAGCCGTGTTCACGAAGTACTGGTACCAGGCGTACGGACTGGTGAGCTCGGGATCGAGCCACACGCTGCCGCCCCCGGTCGACTTGCCGAACTTCTTCCCGTCGGCCGAGGTCACCAGCGGCACCGTCAGCGCATGGGCCGTACCACCGTCGACCTTCCGGATCAGGTCGACGCCGCCGATGATGTTGCCCCACTGGTCGGATCCGCCGATCTGGAGCACGCAGCCGTACTTGCGGTACAGCTGCAGGTAGTCGTTGGACTGCAGAAGCAGGTAGCTGAATTCGGTGTAGCTGATTCCGTCGGATTCGAGGCGCCGCTTCACCGTGTCACGCGCGAGCATGACGTTGACGGAGAAGTGCTTGCCGATGTCGCGCAGGAACTCGATGGTCGACATCGGGGCGGTCCAGTCGTTGTTGTTGACCAGAACGGCACCTGTGTCGGAGTCGTCGATGGTCACGAACCGCTGGAGCTGGCCGACGATCTTGTCCGCCCACCCCGCGACCGTGTCCACGGAGTTCATCGTCCGCTCGCCGACGTCGCGCGGATCACCGATGAGTCCGGTGGCGCCGCCCGCCAGCACCACGGGACGGTGACCGGCGAGCTGGAACCGGCGCAGAGTCAGCAGCGGGACCAGGTGTCCGGCGTGCAGGCTGGACGCGGTCGGATCGAAGCCGGCGTACAGCGAGATCGGCTTCTCCAAGGTCTCGCGCAACGCTCCCTCGTCGGTACTCTGCCCGATGAGTCCGCGCCAGATCAGGTCGTCGAGGATGTTCTCGGCCACCGGCGGTTCACGCTTCCTTTCCGGTGAAGCGGGCGTGCTCCTCATCTGAGACCGCACGCGCGTCGTCGATCAGCATGTCGGGGATCCCGTGGGCGTCGATGGCATAGGCGACGCGCAGACGCGGGTTGTAGAGTTCGTCGCCCGCATCGATCAATTCACCCAGATCCTGGGGGCACACCAGTCGGTCGCGAACCACCGGATCGATGCCCTCGGCACGTGTTGCCATCAGCTCCCACTTCGTCTCGTCGATCGCGCCGCTCATCGCCTGTCGCGAGCGGCGCCTACCGCCTTCAGGCTACTCGGCGCCACCATCGTCTCCGGCGGGGAGCGCCGTCCAGTCGATGGTCGCGGCCGCGGACGCCGTGTAGCGGCGATAGCGACCGTCCTGGTCCCGATACCAGACCCGCGGTCCGGGCTTCGGCAGACCGCGCGCCGCGATCCGGCTGGTCATGGCCCGGAACGACTCCGACAGCGGGATGGAGTCGGCGACCCACACCAGGTGCGGGCGCTCGGCCGCGGGAAGCTCGCCCAGGCCGACGCGGATCTGGGTCGGAGTGAGCGACGTCGCGCCGCCGCGCAGCGTGACGGCGGCGACGGCGAGCTGCTCGCCCGGCTCGCCGACCGCGTACACCGCGGCGAGTTTGATGTCCGGGATCAACGAGAGCGCATGTTGGATGGGCACCGGATAGATCGGGCCCGACCGGCTCCGGATCACCGCCTGCGCCGATCCCATGTACCAGAGGTCGCCGTCGGCGTCGGATTGGAACAGACTCCCCCCGACCTCCCAGCGATCGTGCGGGCGGAACACGTCGCGCAGGACCAGACCCGCCGCCTCGAAGCGCTGGCCGGCGTGCGCGACCAGCATGCCGACCTCGCCCGGCCCCGCTTCCCGGACGAAGCCGGTGTCGCGGTCGATCTCCATGCGCTCGGCCACCGGGTCGTAGGCGGCGACGCGCACCGGGTTGGTCTCGGGCAGGGCACGGCCCATCGCTCCGATCTTGCTGTCGTCGACATTCGCCAGGATCGCGGATCCGTCCGCGGTGGCGAAGAACTCGAGCACCCGCGCATTCGGCAACGTCTCGCGCAACCGAGTCCACACCCCCGCCGACAGTCCGGAACCCATGAACAGGCGGACGCTGCCGAGCTGACCGGGATCGAACTCCGGCGCGTCGACGATGTCGGCCAGCATGTTCCAGGTGTACGAGACCACGGTGACGCCGTAACGGCGCACTTCACGGGTGAATCGCTCGGGATCGATCCCCGTGGACAGCGCGATGCGCGACCGCCCGGCGGCGGTGGCTCCCAGCGTGGTCAGCAGACCCGAGGCATGGTGAAGTGGCGGCAGGCAGTAGACCGTGTCCCGGTTCGACAGTCCGGCCGCGGCGGCAGCACCGAATGCGGACATGGCGAAGCGATGGTTGGTGACCGACCACCGATTGAGCCGGCCCTGCGTCTCGGTGAACAGGATGAACGCGAGGTCGCCCGCCAGTCCGGGGTCCGGGCGGTACCAGACCGGCATACGGACGCGTTCCGGGTCGATCTTCTCCATGTCGACGATGTGCTCACCGTCAGCGCGCTCGATGGCACGGGCGTCGCTGCTGCCTCCACCCAGCACCAGCACCCGGTCGCACACGGCGGCCGCACGGTCGAGGTGAACCGGATCGGAGACGATGATCCGCGTCTCCGCCAGGGTGAGCATCTCCGGCAGCGCGTCGCTCGACGAGAGCAGCACCGCCACGGCGCCCAGTCGCGACAGCGCGGCGATCGTCACCAGGGCGGACGGGCGCGGGTCCATCATGAGGCCGACGTGCACCCCCGGCCGGATGCCGCACTCGATGAGGCCGGCGACCACGTTGTCGATCCGCGCGTTGACCTGAGTGTGCGTCAGCACCCGGTCCTCGAACAGAAAGACCTCGTCGTGGGGCGTGCGCTTCGCGTTCTCGCTCATCAGCTTGCCGAGCGAGACGCGGGTCGACGGCTGGATCTGGCCGAGCCGGAACAGCCGCGGAACGGTGCGCACCGACTCGGTCGCCACGGCCCGGGTGGTGCGCTGGAGCGAATTGACCGCCTCGAGAAGCTCCTTGGAGACCGCGGTGCCCGCACCGGCGACCTGTCCGACACCGTAGGTCAGCCGGTTGCTCCAACTGATCCCGCTTCCGGACTCGCTGCGAGTCCTGCTCATCGGCGTCACCGCCGCCGGCTGCTCTCCGTTGCCCTCGCGCCATTGGATCCACTCGCCGACCGTCGGCCAGGTGAGACGTCCGGCGTTCGATCCGACGACGAGACCGAAGTGCCCGACCGGCGCGGCGGTCTCGTACACCTCGGCGTCGGGCGCGGCGCGGACGATGCCGCGCACGGCCAGTGGCTGACCGATGTCGTCGGTCTCACCGACGAAGGCGAGGACCGGGCAGGTGATCTCGGTCATCGACACCACTTCGCCGTCGATGACGAAGCCACCCGACATCATGCGGTTGTGAACCACGAACTGGCGGAGCAGTTCGGCCACGGCCGGACCCGACCACGCGACCCAGCCCTCCTGCTCGATGAATCGTCGCTGGTCCTCGCGCGGCAGCAGGGCGTCGCGATCGTGGAGTTTGCGCAGGAAGTCGATCCGGCTGCGGGCCGTCTTGACCGGATCGGCCAGCTGGAACCCGGTGCGTGCCAACCAACTCGGGATCCACAGTCGGTTGAAGACATTGTCGGCGACGAACTCCGCACCGGGAACCACGAGCTGTGCGGGCAGGCCCAGCGGAAGGGCCGCCAGTACGTCGACCGGACTGCCGAAGGTGACCACGCTGGCAAGTCCCTCTGAGCGCCGGTAGGCCGCCGTCTGATAGGCGAACATGCCGCCCTGCGAGTATCCGCCGAGGTGAACGTCCTGGCCGACGACCCGCCGGACCAGATCGATCACCCGGCTGATCGCCACCACGTGGTCGGTGAGCGTGCGCTCCATCCCGCCCTCTTCGTGGTCGGGCGAACCGAAGTCGACCACCCAGGGAATCACCTTGTGCCGGTACAGAACCGAGACTGCGCCGTTCTCCTGCGTCACGTCGTAGACGTTGGCCGACACCATCATCGGCGGGATCAGGATGATGTGGGCGAAGCCGTCGCCGGCGTCGTCTGGAAAGTACCGGCGGAGGCGGTACATCTTCTCGGTCTCGACCACCTTGTAGGGTGTCGGCTCGGTGCCGGTATCCAGGCCCCCCATCCGAATGACTTCGAGACCGTTCTGTGCGGTCGCGACGATCCGTCCGACCGTGCCGGCGACATTTGGCAGACCCTTCACCGCGGTAACTCCCCTCACCACTTCCGATGCCGCGGCCGCCGACTGATTCGGCGTGTGCGAGCACGTGCAGTGTACTAGTCGCCGAATCCGTCACGGCCGTCACCGACTGTGAAGTACCCGCGAGTCGGCGCGTACGGTGATGCCGGTTACCTGCCCGGACACGCCGCGCCGGAGTCAGGCGAGCGCCGTCCGGAGGTCGGCGATCGTGGCGTTGGCCACCGAGATCTGGCGCTCCACCTGCGACGAGGCGGTACCGCCGAAGGCATTGCGTGACTCGATCGAGCCCGAGACCGTCAGCACCTCGCGCACCTGCGGCGTCAGCGCCGGATTGATGCGGGCCATCGTCTCATCGTCGAGTTCGTCGAGTCCGACCCCGCGGCTCTCGGCCTCACGGACGCAGGCGCCCGCCACCTCATGCGCGACCCGGAAGGGAACACCTTGGCGGACAAGCCATTCCGCGATATCGGTCGCGAGGGTGAAACCGGCCGGCGCGAGTTCGGCCATCCGGTCCGGATGGAAGGTCAGGGTGCCGACGAGTCCCGCCATCGCCGGCAGCAGCAGTTCCAGCTGCGCGACGGAGTCGAAGACCGGTTCCTTGTCCTCCTGCAAGTCGCGGTTGTACGCCAACGGCTGGGCCTTCAGCGTGGAGAGCAGACCGGTGAGGTTGCCGATCACTCGACCGGCCTTGCCGCGTGCCAACTCGGCGACGTCGGGATTCTTCTTCTGCGGCATGATCGAGCTGCCCGTCGACCACGCGTCGGCCAACGTCACATAGCCGAACTCCGGGGTGCTCCAGAGGATCACGTCCTCCCCCAGGCGGGACATGTCGACCGCGACCATCGCGAAGACGAAGGCCGCCTCGGCGGCGAAGTCGCGGGAGCTGGTCGCGTCGATGGAGTTCTCGGCCGCACTGGCGAAGCCGAGGTCGGCGGCGATAGCCTCCGGGTTCAGCCCGAGCGACGAGCCGGCGAGCGCACCCGACCCGTAGGGCGAGACGGCGACGCGCCGATCGGCGTCCACCAGACGCGCGACGTCGCGCAGCAGGGGCTGGGCGTGCGCGAGGAGAGTATGGCCGAGGAGCACCGGCTGGGCCGCCTGCAGGTGCGTCTTACCCGGCATCACCACACCCGGGTTGGCGGCGGCCTGGTCGACGAGCGCCTGCGCGAGGTCGAGCACGCCCGCGCCCACCCGCCGCATCGCTGCCCGCAGCCACATCCGGAACAGGGTCGCGACTTGGTCGTTGCGGGACCGGCCCGCGCGCAGCCTGCCACCGAGTTCGGGGCCGACCCGTTCGATCAGCCCGCGTTCGAGCGCGCCGTGTACGTCTTCGTCCGACTCCGCGGGCACGAACACGCCCGCGGCGACGTCCGCGGCCAGACGATCGAGTCCGGCCTGCATGGCCTCGGCGTCCGAGTCCGTCAGTAGACCCGCCGTCGCGAGGACGCGGGCGTGCGCCTTCGACGCCTGGATGTCGTACGGGGCCAACGCCCAGTCGAAATGCGTCGACTTGCTCAGCGCGGCCATCGCCGCGGCCGGGCCGTCGGCGAACCGGCCGCCCCACAGAGCCCCCTCGTTGGTGCCCTCGTGGCTGTTCTCGGACGATGTGGTGTCGGATGTCGACATGAGGGCAGTACTCCTCGCGTGGGTGTGTTTCGGTTCGGTGGTCGGTGAGCGCGTTCGCTCAGCCTACGATCTGGAGACCAGTCCCTCGATCCGCGCGGCCAGATCGGCGCCCGTGAGCGGCCGTCGGGCCAGGACGAAGATGGTGTCGTCGCCGGCGATGGTGCCGACGACTCCGGGCAGTCGCGCGCGGTCGAGCGCGCTGGCGAGATAACCGGCGGCGCCGGGCGGTGTGCGGAGCACCGCGACGTCGCCGGACGAGTCGGTCGACACCAGCAGTTCGGACACCAGTCGCGAGACCCGGTCGGTTCCGCCGGACACGCCGCGGACCGGACTGCCGTCCTCGGGGACGGTATAGACCCCCGCGCCGCCGTCGGCGGCGCGCAGCTTCACCGCGCCGAGTTCGTCGAGATCGCGCGACAGCGTCGCCTGGGTGGCCTCGATCCCCAGCTCGGCCAGCTTCTGCTGCAGTTCGCCCTGGCTCCGGATCTGTTCGGTCGCCAGGATCTCGACGATCCGGGCGTGCCGGCCGGCCCGCGTGGCGGCGAGCCTCGCCGACTCGGCCCGGCGGGCAGCGGTTCGGTCGGGGTCCGCGCGGTCCACTAGCGGTCCATCAACCAGGCCAGCAACGCCTTCTGGGCGTGCAGGCGATTCTCCGCCTCGTCGAAGACGACGCTCGCCGGACCGTCGATCACCTCGTCGGTGATCTCCTCGCCCCGGTGCGCGGGCAGGCAGTGCAGCACGATCGCCTCGTCCGCGGCGTACCCGAGCAGCTCCGAGTTGATCTGGTATGGACGGAAGGGACCGACCCGGTCGAGCCCGTCGCCCTCATGCCCCATCGAGACCCACGTGTCGGTGACGAGGACGTCGGCGCCGGTCGCCGCAGCGATCGGGTCACCGATCAGTTCGACGCTGCCGCCGGTCTCGGCCGCGCGCCGCCGCGCCGCTTCGACCACGGCCGGATCCGGTTGGAAGGCCGTCGGTCCGCTGACCCGGACATGCATGCCCGCGGTGACGCCGCCGAGCATCAGGGAATGGGCCATGTTGTTGGCGGCGTCTCCGAAGTAGGTCAGCGTCAGGCCCGCGGCCCGACCCTTCCGCTCGATGATCGTCTGCAGATCGGCGAGCACCTGGCACGGGTGGAAGCTGTCGGACAGAGCGTTGACGACGGGAACGGTCGCGTACTCCGCCACCGCCTCGAGGCGGTCCTGACCGAAGGTGCGCCACACGATCGCGTCGACGAACCGCGACAGCACCCGGCCGGTGTCTGCGAACGACTCGTCACGGCCCATCTGCGTGTTCGCGCCGTCGACCACGACGGCGTGCCCGCCGAGCTGGCTGATGCCGACTTCGAAGGAGAACCGGGTCCGCGTGGAGTTCTTGTCGAAGATGACTCCGACAGCGCGAGGGCCCTCCAGCGGACGGAACCCGAAGCGGTCGCGCTTCATCCGCGCCGCCAGCTCGAGCACCTCCGCCTGCTCGGCGGGTGTCAGATCGTCGTCGCGCAAGAAGTGCCGAGTGTTCTCTGTCATGTCACGCATTCCCATTCTGTGCGTCGATCGCAGCGTCGAGGATGTCCGGCAGGTCGGCGACGAATCCGGCCGCCTGCTCGTCGGTGAGGATGAGCGGAGGCGCCAGCCGCAGCACGTCGGGCGCGGGTGCGTTGATCAGGTACCCGGCCGCCCGCGCGGACTTCTCGACGCTCGCCGAGATGCCGGAGTTCAGCACGACGCCGAGAAGCAGACCGTCGCCGCGCACACCCGCGATCTGCGGATGGCCGAGCTCCTCGATGCCGTCGGCGAGCGATTTCCCGACGCGCTCGACGTGCGAGAGGAGGTCGTGGTCGTCGATGTAACGCAGGACGGCGAGCGCGGCGGCGGCGCACGCGGGATTGCCTCCGAAGGTGGTGCCGTGCTGGCCGGGCTCGAACAGCGCCGCCGCCAGCCCCGTCGCCACCACGGCACCGATCGGCATGCCGCCGCCCAGGCCCTTGGCGAGGGTCATGACGTCGGGCACGATTCCCGCGCGCTGGTGCGCGAACATCCAGCCCGTGCGGCCGATACCGGTCTGTACCTCGTCGAGCATCAGCAGCGCACCGTGCTCGGCGGTGATCGCCCGTGCCTGAGCGAGGTAGTCCGGGGGCGGGACCACCACGCCGTTCTCGCCTTGGATCGGCTCCAGGATCACCGCTGCGGTCCGCTCGGACACGGCGGCGCGGAGCGCCTGCGCATCGCCGTAGGGAACGAAGTCGACGCCGGCGGGCATCGGTTCGAAGGGGGCGCGCTTGGCCGGCTGCCCGGTCATCGCGAGCGCACCCATGGTGCGGCCGTGAAATCCCCCCTCGGCCGCGATGATCTGCGGTCTGCCGGTCCTGCGGGCGAGCTTGAAGGCCGCCTCGTTGGCCTCCGTGCCGGAATTGCACAGGAAGGCGCGGGCCCCGTGGCCGACGGCCGCGCAGAGCCGCTCGCCCAGTTCCACGACCGGCTGCGAGATGTACAGATTCGACACGTGGCCGAGAGTCGAGAGTTGAGCGGTCACCGCCTCGACGATGGCCGGGTTCGCATGGCCGAGCGCGTTCACCGCGATGCCGCCGAGCAGGTCGAGGTACTCCCGGCCGTCGGCGTCGTACACGACCGCGCCGTCGCCGCGCACCAGCGCGACCGGCGGGGTGCCGTAGTTGTTCATCAGCGCAGCGGACCACCGCTGCTGCAGGGGTGCGGTCACTGCCGTCCTCCATCGGGATCGTCGGCGACGACGGTGGTTCCCGACGTCGACGCGGTGAGCAGGGCGGCCAGCACGGAATGCGCTTCACGGCCGTCGATGACGTGTGCGGCACCGATCCCCTCCTGAACGGCGCGCATGCAGGCCTCCATCTTCGGCACCATGCCGGAGTCGAGGGAGGGCAGAAGTGTCGCGACCTCACCCGCGGTGATCGTCGAGACCAGCGACGAGCGGTCCGGCCAGTCGGTGTAGAGACCCTCCACATCGGTCAACATCACCAGATGCTCGGCACCGAGCGCTGCAGCGACGGCGCCCGCGGCGGTGTCGGCGTTGATGTTGTGCACCTGGCCGTCGGCATCCGGCGCGATGGTCGAGATCACCGGGATCCGGCCGGCCGCGATCAGGTCGTCGACCGCGGAGGTGTTGACCGCCGCGATGTCGCCGACCAGCCCGATATCGGTGGGCTCTCCGTCGACCATCACCGTCCGGCGCGTCGCCGTGAACAGGTGGGCGTCCTCGCCGGTGATGCCGACGGCGTACGGTCCGTGCGCGTTGATCAGGCCGACGAGTTCACGGCCCACCTGGCCGAACAGGACCATCCGGACGACGTCCATGACCTCGGGCGTGGTGACGCGGAAGCCGCCGCGGAACTCGCCTTCGAGACCGAGGCGTGCGAGCATCGCGGAGATCTGCGGACCGCCGCCGTGCACCACCACCGGATGGATGCCGCACGCGCGCAGGAGGACCATGTCGGCGGCGAACGCCGTCTTCAGGTCGGCGTCGACCATCGCGTTTCCGCCGTACTTGACGACGACGCGCTTGCCGTGGAGCGCCTGCAGTGCGGGCAGCGATTCGGCGATGACGCCGGCCTTCTGCAGCGGTGTGGCGGTGCTCAGCGGTGAGGTGTCAGTGTTCGTCATGACGAGTAGGCCGAATTCTCTTCCACGTAAGCGTGCGACAGGTCGGTGGTGCGAATGGTCGCCTCGGCGTTCCCGAGGCCGAGGTCGGCGACGACCTCGATGCGATCGCCGGAGAGGTCGACATCGCGGGCCCCGGGTACTCCGGTGCCGTTGCGGCAGATCGGAGAACCGTTGAACGACACCGTGATCCGATCTGGATCGATGGTCACGGGCGCGGCGCCGATGGCGGCGAGGACGCGGCCCCAGTTCGGATCGGAGCCGAAGAGCGCGGTCTTGACGAGCGAGTCGCGCGCCACCGACCGCGCGATCACCAGCGCGTCGTCCTCGGTCGCCGCGCCGGTCACGGTGATCGCGATCCGCTTGGTGACGCCCTCGGCGTCGTTCTGCAGCTGACCGGCCAGATCGTCGCACACGGCGAAGACCGCGGCGTCGAGCTCGGCCTGGGAGACCTCGATCTGGCTGGCGCCGGACGAGAGCAGCAGCACTGTGTCGTTGGTGGAGATGGAGCCGTCGACGTCGAGACGGTCGAAGGTGCGCGCGGTGGCGCGGCGCAGCGCGAGGTCGACCGACTCCGCGCTCACCTTGGCGTCGGTGGTCAGCACCACCAGCATGGTCGCGAGCGACGGGGCGAGCATGCCCGCACCCTTCGCCATGCCGCCGACGTTCCAGCCGCCGGTGTGGTGCAAGGCCACCTGCTTCGGGACGGTGTCGGTGGTCATGATCGCGTAGGCGGCGTCGGTCCCGCCTTCGAGTCCGCCGCCCATCTCGTGCACGATCTCGGTGACTCCGGCGAGCACCTTGTCCATCGGCAGCCGCTCGCCGATCAGGCCGGTCGAGCAGACGGCCACCTCGACGGGCCCGGTCTCGGTACCCCAGCTCGACAGCGTCGACGCGACCGCTTCCGCGGTGGCGTGCGTGTCCTGAAAGCCCTCGGGCCCGGTACATGCGTTCGCTCCACCGGAATTGAGGATCACGGCGCGCAGAGACCGGTTCTCGATCACCTTCTGCGACCACAGCACCGGTGCGGCCTTGACCTGATTGCGAGTGAACACCGCCGACGCCGCCAGGTCGGGGCCCTCGTTGAACACCAGCGCGAGGTCGGGCTTCCCGTTGGCCTTGATCCCCGCCGCGATTCCCGCCGCCCGGAAGCCCAGCGGCGCCGTGACGCCCTGGCGGCGGGTCATCCGCGAGCCGACCAGGAGATCGATGTCCGGCACGGGGACGGTCTGGGTGTCTGTCACGGTCGGGTCCTTCACGCTGTTCGAGCCTGTCTCTGCTTCGGTCACGGTGCCACTCCCACGGTCGCCAGGCCCTCGCCTTCGCCCCAACCCAGGGCCAGGTTCATCGACTGGACGGCCGCACCGCCGGTGCCCTTGGTCAGGTTGTCGACGGCGCCGACGGCGACGAAGGTGCCGGACCGCTCGTCGACGGACAGACCGATCGAGACCATGTTGGTTCCGACCACGGACCCGGTCTCCGGGAACTCTCCCTGCGGCAGGAGATGCACGAAGGCCTCGTTCTCGTATGCCTTCTCATAGGCCGACCGGAAATCATCGATCGACGCGTCGGTGCGCGCGGTGCACGTCGCGAGGATGCCTCGCGACGTGGGCACCAGCACCGGAGTGAAGGAGACCGACACCGGGAGCGATGCTGCCCGCGAAAGAGCCTGCGTGATCTCCGGAGTGTGCCGGTGCACACCGCCGACACCGTAAGCGCGGACCGATCCGATCACCTCGGACGCCAGCAGATTCACCTTCGGCGCCCGGCCGGCACCCGAGGTGCCCGACATCGCGACGATGGTGACCGCCGGTTCCACCAGGCCCGCGGCCAACGCGGGCAGCAGAGTCAGAATCGACACCGTCGGATAGCACCCGGGCACCGCGATCCGGCTCGCTCCGGCGATCACGTCCCGGTTGCCCGGCAGTTCCGGCATGCCGTACGGCCAGGTGCCCGCGTGGTCACCGCCGTAATAGGCCGTCCACTCCGAGGGGTCCTCGAGCCGGAAGTCGGCGCCGCAGTCGACGATCAGGGTGCTGGGAGGCAGGGCATCGGCGATCGCAGCCGACTGTCCGTGCGGCAGCCCGAGGAAGACCACGTCGTGACCCGCCAGAACCTCCGGCGTCGTCTCCTCGAGCACGCGGTCGGCGAGCGGGAACAGGTGGCGGTGATGCTCACCCAGCCGCGTGCCGGCGTTTCCGCCCGCCGTCAGTGCGCCGATCTCCAGTTCACCCGAACCCAGGCGCGGATGCCCGCACAGCAGTCGGAGGATCTCACCGCCCGCATAGCCGCTCGCACCGGCGACAGCAACCTTGATAGTCATGAAATCATTATGCACTACAGCGCAAAATAATTCACCTAGTCGTGCTCCGCGTCAGCGCAAGCGGGCGCCCACGACCTCGCCCGCATGCGCTACCGCAGCCATCTTGGCCTCGGTCCCCTCATCCTCGGTGAGCGTGCGGTCGGCGGCGCGGAAGGTGAGCGCGAAGGTCAGGGACTTGTTGCCTTCGCCGACTTGAGCACCGACGTAGACGTCGAAGAGCGAGATGGATTCGAGCAGTTCTCCCGCGCCGGCGACCAGCGCATCCTGCACGTCCTGGGCGGCCACGTCCGCGGCCACCACGACGTTCACATCCTGCAGCACGGCGGGGAACGGCGACACCTTCGGCGACGGCAGGTTCTGGCGCAGCGGCAGCGCGTCCACGTCGATCTCCACCGCGCACAGCCGCGCGGGCAGACCGGTGCGTTCCAGCACCGCCGGATGCAGTTCCCCGGCATGACCGACGACGACGCCGTCGACCTCGAGCCGAGCGCAGCGGCCGGGGTGCCACGGCTGATGGTCGTCGGCCACGAGTTCGAGCTCCACCCCCGCGGCCCGGCCGATCTGCCGAGCCGCCTCGAACGCGTCGTAGGCGTCCGCGGTGCGGCCCGGCCCGAGCGGACCCGCCGGCTCGCGCAATCCGGTGAGCAGGACGGCCACGTGCAAGGGCTGGTCGGGCAGGGATGCGTCGAGCGCCGTCTGCTCGGCCTCGGTGGGCCGGCGCGTCACATCCAGCGGGGGCACGGTCGGTCCCTGCTGACCGCCGATGACGACCTGACCGATCGTGTACAGCGCGAGATCACGGCGGCCGCGGGCGATGTTGCGCGCCGCCATCTCCATCAGTCCGGGCAGCAGAGTGGTGTTCAGCTCCGGCCGGTCGGACTCGAGCGGATTGAGCACGGAGACGGTCCGGCGGCGGACGTCGTCGGCGGGCAGATCCCATGTATCGAAGACGTCTGCGGGAAGGAACGGGTAAGGCAGGACTTCGACGTACCCATCGGTGGCCAGGCCGACGCCGATGGCACGGCGACGGCGCTGAGCGGGGCTCAGCCCGCGACCACCGGTGGCTCGCGGCACCACGGCCGGGATGTCCTCGAGACCCTCGAGTCGCAGCACCTCCTCGACGAGGTCGGCACGCTGGCGCAGGTCGGGTCGCCACGACGGCGGGGTCACCAGCAACGGCGAGTCACCGTCGACGACGCATCCCACCTCGCGCAGACGCGCGGCGGTGGTCCCAGCCGGGTACTCGACACCGGCGGTCGCATCGGGAAGTCCCGGGTCGATCTGGATGGCGGCGGAGGGAACGGTCGCGGTACGGACGTCCGACAGCGGACCGGCGACGCGGCCGCCCGCCAGTTCGGCGATCAGCGCGGCGGCCCGGTCGGAGGCCACCGCGGTGATCTCCGGATCCACGAGCCGTTCGTAGCGCTTCGCCGCCTCCGACGACAGCTTGTGGCGCTTGCCCGTACGGAACACCCGCACCTGGTCGAAGTTGGCCGACTCCAGAAGGATGTTCGTGGTCTCGTCGGAGACCTCGGTCGCGGCTCCACCCATCACCCCCGCGAGGGCGATCGGGCCGGAGTCGTCGGCGATCACCACATCCTCGGGGTCCAGCTTGCGCGTGACGCCGTCGAGGGTCTCCAGGGTCTCCCCCGCTCGTGCGGAGCGGACGCTGACCGTGCCGCGGATCTTGTCCGCGTCGAAGGCGTGCAGTGGCTGACCCAGTTCGATCATCACGTAGTTCGTGACATCGACGATCGCGGAGATCGGCCGGATACCCGCCACCATCAGTCGTTTGGCGATCCACCACGGCGACGACGCCGTGGCGTCGACACCGGTGACGACGCGGGCGGTGTAGCGGGTGGCGTCACTGTCGGCGTCGATCGCGACCGGCCATGACTCCCGATCGACATCGGCCGCCAGCGGCTCCCCGGCCAGACCGTGATCGACGTAGGGCACTTCGAAAGCACTGGCCAACTCGCGGCCGAGTCCGCGCATGGAGAAGGCGTAGCCGCGGTCGGGCGTGACGTTGACCTCGATCGCCGTGTCGGCCAGGCCGAGGACCTCGCGGGCGTCGGCACCGGGCTCCGCGGTCCCCGGTGCGAGCACCAGGATGCCGGAGTGGTCGTTCCCGATCCCGAGTTCGGTGACCGAGCAGATCATCCCGTCGGAGGTCTTGCCGTACGTCTTGCGCGTGGCGATCGCGAAGTCGCCCGGCAGCACTACGCCGGGCAACGCCACGACCACCAGGTCGCCGACAGCGAAATTGCGTGCACCGCAGACGATGTCGCGAGGCGTCTCCTCCCCGACCGCCACCTGGCAGAAGCGGATCGGCTTCTTGAACTCGGTGAGCTCCTCGATGGCCTCGACACGGCCGATGACGAGCGGACCGGTGATCTCCGGGAAGGGCTCGATGTCCTCGATCTCGAAACCGACGCGTACGAAACCCGCGTCGATCTCCTCGGTCGAGGCGGTCCAATCCGGGGAGCCTTCGCGGAGGACCTCGGTCAGCCAGGACTGTGGGAGACGCACTTGTTCACCAACTACTTTCGTGTGATCGCTGCGAAGATTCTGCTAGAGGGCCGGACCGAACGGGAGGGTGAAGCGCACGTCGCCTTCGACCATGTCGCGCATGTCGGGCAGGTCGTTTCGGAACTGGAGGGTCCGCTCGAGTCCCATTCCGAAGGCGAAACCGGTGTACACGTCCGGGTCGATGCCGCTGGACCGGAGGACGTTCGGGTTCACCATGCCGCAACCGCCCCACTCCACCCATCCGGCGCCGCCCTTCTTTCCCGGGAACCACACGTCGACCTCGGCGGAGGGTTCGGTGAAGGGGAAGTAGCTGGCGCGCATCCGAGTGGTGGTCTCGGGACCGAAGAGCGCCTTCGCCAGCACCTCGAGCGTGCCGCGCAGATTGGCCATCGTCAGGCCCTTGTCGACGGCCAGCCCTTCGATCTGGTGGAAGACCGGGGTGTGGGTCGCATCGAGTTCGTCGGTCCGGAAGGTGCGGCCGGGGCAGGCGACGTAGATCGGCACTTCGCGGCTGAGCATCGAGCGGACCTGCACCGGCGAGGTGTGGGTGCGCAGCACCTGCCGCGATCCCTCGGGCGCGATGTAGAACGTGTCCTGCATCGAGCGCGCCGGGTGGTCGGGCAGGAAGTTGAGAGCGTCGAAGTTGTGGTGCTCGGTCTCCACCTCGGGGCCCTCGGCGATCTCCCAGCCCATGCCGACGAAGACGTCGGCGATCTGGTCGCCGATCACCGTGATCGGATGACGGGCACCGCGGCTGCGGCGGCCCGATGGAAGCGTGACGTCGATGGTCTCGGCGACCAGTACCGCGGCGTCGCGTTCGGCGGTCAACGTCTCGGTGCGGGCGTCGAGTGCCGCCTGGACCCTGCCGCGGACCTCATTGACGAGCTTGCCCGCCGTCGACCGCTGATCCTTCGGCAGCGTGGCCAGTGCCCGTCGCGCGAGAGCGATGGGCGACCGGTCACCGAAGTACGCGGCTTTGGCCTTGGCCAACGCCTCCAGATCGCCGGCGGCGTCGAACGCGGCGACGGCGTCCGCGACGGCCGCGTCCAGCTCGGCGCTGGTCGGGAATTCGTTGACAGCAGAATCGTCAGCCACCGGGCTCGCATCTCCTATTGCGTAGAGGCCTGAAAGAACTCGGGTCAAGGGTAGTCGAAACGACCCGCGCCCCTCCCCTCAGGCCGCCGTCGGCCGCCGTCGCGGGCCCGCCCCGGCGTCGACGTCGTCGTTCGCTCGGGAGACGGTGTCGCGCGTATCGGCCCGCCCATGGTCTACCGTCATCAACACATCGATTTCAGCAGGTCGCACTGTTGGGGGCCGAGCAGAGGAAGGCAGCCAGTTGTCGAAAGCGCCGGGAACGACCATCGCCGGTTATCGCGTGGTCGAACTGCTGGGTTCGGGTGGCATGGGCGACGTGTACGTCGTCGAGAACGAGCAACTCAGCCGCCGTGAGGCGATGAAGGTGATCTCCGTCGGAGGGGCGTCGAACCCCGATTTCCAGCAGCGTTTCAGCAATGAGGCGCGGACGATGGCGGCACTCGATCATCCGTCGATCGTCACGATTCACAACTACGGGATCGCCGACGACCAACCGTGGTTCACGATGAGTTACATCGACGGACCCAATCTCGCCTCTGCGCGGCTGACTCCCGCCGAGGTGGTCCAGGCGATCGTGCAGGTGGCAGACGGACTCGACTACGCCCATTCGCGGTCAGTGGTGCACCGGGACATCAAGCCCGCGAACATCGTCGTCACCCGGTCGTCGGACCGCTCCCTGCACCGGGCGGTCCTTCTCGACTTCGGCATCGCCAAGCTCGCCGATTCGCCGCAGCTGACGGCGGTGAACTCGATCATCGGCACTGTCACCTACACGGCTCCCGAGGTGATCGGCGGCGCCCACGCCGGACCTGCGTCGGACCAGTACTCGCTCGCGTGCACCGCGTACGAGCTCCTGGCCGGGCGGCCGCCGTTCGCCGCCGAGAACTCGACGGCGCTGATGATGGCCCACGTGCAGCAGCCGCCGCCTCCGCTCGGCGCGGTGCGTCCCGACCTCGACGCGCTCACCCCCGTCCTGATTCGCGCGATGGCAAAGGATCCCGCAGCGCGATTCCCCGACTGCCGCGCCTTCGCCGCCGCGCTCGACGCGGCTCTGCGCCAGACCGCAGCCGGACAGCACACGATGGTGGCGCCGGTGGCGCCGCCCGGTCCGAGCGGACCCACCCCGGCGCCGACACCGACACCGACACCGACACCGGCGCCCACGCCCGCGCCGACCCCGTGGCCGGGACCGCAGCATCCGGGACAGCCGCCGATGCCGTACGGCGACAGCGGCCCCCAGCCCGCCCCGCAGTACGCCGGGCAGGCGCCCTATCAGGCGGCACCTCCCTACCCGGGCCAGCCGTACCCGGGACAGCAGTTCTCAGGACCCGGCCCCTTCCCCGGCGGACAGCAGGCGGGACCCGGCCCCTACGGATTCGCAGGAGCACCGCCGCAGCCGCCGAAGAAGCGGCGGCGTATCGGCTGGATCGTGGCCGCCGTCGCCGCGGTCGCCGTCGTCGCGGTGGCCGCGACCTCGCCTCTGTGGTGGCCGTCGTCCGACGAGCCCGCCGCCGAGGTCTACGCCACCCCGCAGATCGCCGGGGCGTACGGCAGCGAGTGCATGATCGGCTCCGGCAGCCTCTACTGCTGGGGCGACAACTCCAGCGGCCAGCTGGGAGACGGCACCACATCCGAACGCAAGACGCCGACCAAGGTGGCCGGGCTCTCGAACGTCACCGCGGTCTCGATGGGCGCCTTCGACTCCACCGGATCGAACTCCGCGGTCACCACCTGCGCGGTAGCGGACGAATCGCTGTACTGCTGGGGAGACAACCTCTTCTGGCAGGCCGGCGACGCCGGAACGATGAGCAAGAAGACCACCCCCTTCAAGGTGCCCGGGCTGGGCAAGGTGACCACGGTCTCGACGTCCAACTCCTCGACGTGCGCGGTCTCCGACGGTGATCTGTACTGCTGGGGCTTCTACTCGGGAGGGCAGCTGGGCAGCGGATCGACCACCGACAGTCTGAAGACGCCCACGAAGGTGGCCGGACTCTCGAACGTCACGTCGGTGTCCTCGCGGGCCGGGTCGGTCTGCGCCGTCGCATCCGATGAGCTGTACTGCTGGGGGCGCAACTGGGACGGCCAACTGGGCGACGGAAGCACCGACGATCACAGCACCCCCACCAAAGTCACCTCTCTCAAAGACGTGTCCGCGGTGTCCGTCGGTGGCGGCACCGTCGACAACACCCCGTTCTGGAACACCTGCGCTATCGCCGAGGGCGCTCCGTACTGCTGGGGAAGCAACAAGAATCAGCAGCTCGGCAAGGACTCCGAGGCCAAGAAGAGCTCACCGGCGAAGGTGGAGGGTCTCACGGGCGTCAGCGGGATCTCCGTCGACATCGGCACATTCTGCGCGGTGGCGGACGGCGATGTCAGCTGCTGGGGCAACAACCTCTACGGTCAAGTCGGTGATGGGTCCACCTCGCAGCAGTACAGCCCCCAGCACGTGTCAGGCGTGAGCGACGTCCGCCAGGTCGTCACCTCGTACAGCGTGACGTGTGCGGTCACCGGTTCGAGTCAGTACTGCTGGGGTCTCAACAAGACCGGACAGCAGGGCGACGCGACGCGTACGGAGGATCAGATCACCACGCCGCACGAGGTGAAGCTCGCTGCGTGATCAGCCGGCGTGCCTGCCGCGCCGGCCGATCGGCACCACCATCGGTGTGCCGCCGATCGGATCGGTGACGATCTGTGATTCGAGACCGAAGGCCGCCGCGAGTAGTTCCGGGGTCAGCACGTCGTTCGGCGATCCCTCGGCGACGATCTCGCCCGAGCGCATGACCACGAGCGAATCGCTGTAGCGGGCCGCGAGGTTCAGATCGTGCAGCACCATGACCACCGTCTTGCCGTGCTCGGTGCGCAGTTCGTCGACCAGGTCGAGGACATCGACGGCGTGCGCCAGATCCAGGTAGGTGGTCGGCTCGTCCAGCAGCACCAGATCGGTCTGCTGCGCCAGCGTCATAGCGATCCACACGCGCTGGCGCTGGCCGCCGGACAGGGAGTCGACCGCGCGGTCGGCCAGTTCGGTGGTCGAGGTCAGCTCCATCGCCTCGGCGACGGCGACCTCGTCCTCCCGCGACCACTGCCGATACCAGGACTGATGCGGGTGCCTGCCGCGGGAGACGAGATCGGCGACGGTGAGGCCGTCGGGCGCGATCGGGTTCTGCGGGAGTAGACCGAGGGTACGCGCCACCTGCTTCGGCTTCTGCGTCGCGATGTTCTTTCCGTCGAGGATCACCACTCCCGCCGACGGCGACAGCAGCCGCGAGAGCGTGCGCAGCAGAGTCGATTTGCCACAGCCGTTGGGACCGACGATGGTGGTGACCCGGCCGGTCGGGATCGTCACGTCGAGGCCGTCGATGATCGTCGTGCCGTCGTATCCGACCGACAGCCGCTCGGCCGCCAGCCGCGGTTCGGCGAAGCCTGCGATCACGGCGTCGGTTCGGTCGGCGACCTCCGGAGAAACTGACACCTCACACCCCTTCGATTAGGTTTCCGCACCACCGAGTCCGATAGTAGCCTCACCTAACTTAGGTGAGTGAAGCCTATCCCTCCAAGACTGCCGCATCCTCGTGTGCCAGATACACCCACGCACGGATGCCGGAGCTCAGCGTCACCTCGACGCGGCGATAGTCGTCGACCTCGTACTCGTCCGCCGCACGCAGACCGGCGTCATCGAGCTCCAGTCGGGCGCCGGGCACTTCCGCCTCGGGTGCCCCCGGGCGCAGAATCAGGTGGGTCGCGGTACCGCTCAATGCGATGACCTCGGGATCGGTGATCGTCACCGTGCCTATCTCGAAGCCCGGCAGGGCATCGGGCTCCGTCGGTATCGGGGCGCCGAAGACGCCCTCCTGCACAGCGGGATCCATCAAGGTGCCGTAGCTGAAGAGGACGTGCATTCCGGAATCGTACTGCCGCAAGATTTTCCGGAGAACCTCACCCGGCCAGGACCCCTGGGAAGGTCAACAGATCAACGTCCGCGGTTCAGCACGCGGGAGCTGGCGTACAGGCAGATCGCGCTCGCGGCGGCGAGGTTGAGGCTCTCCGCGCGCCCACGCAGCGGAATCCGAACGCGGCGGTCGGCGCCGTCGAGTACCTGCCCGGGCAGTCCGTGAGCCTCGTTCCCGAACAGCCACGCGTGCGGCCGCGCGAGTACCTCGTCGGCGTCGTCGAGGCTCAGTTCGCCGTCCATCTCCGTTGCCAGCGTCGTGATGCCCGCCGCGGCGACGGCGGCCAGCGCACCAGCGACATCCGGTTCGCGGACCGTCGGGATGTGGAAGAGACTCCCCGCACCCGCCCGGACGCTCTTGCCGTTGTGCGGGTCGACGGACTCTCCCAGCAGGACCACCGCGTCGGCACCCATGGCGTCCGCACACCGAGTCAGGGTGCCGAGGTTTCCCGGCTCGCGCGGCTCGACCGCGATGACCAGAAGCTTTGGTGAGCGCGCGAGGACGTCGCCGAGCGCCGCCGTCAGCAACTCGCACACCGCGAAGATCCCGGGAGCCGTCGACGTCTCGGACAGTTTGTCCGCCGCGCGGTGAGAGAGGCGGTGCACACGAACGCCCGCGTCGAGCGCGCGGTGAACCAGATCGGCGTGCCGATCGGCGTCGTCGTCGCGCACCAGTACCTGCAACGCACGGCCCGTGCTCAGCGCCGCGTCGACGGAATTGAATCCCTCGACGAGGAATCGGCCCTCGCTGCGGCGCACCGACGCGCGATGCAGCTTCGCCAACGAAACGACCCGCGACGAACGTTCGGTGAG
This sequence comes from Gordonia cholesterolivorans, assembly GCF_039531975.1. Taxonomy (NCBI): domain Bacteria; kingdom Bacillati; phylum Actinomycetota; class Actinomycetes; order Mycobacteriales; family Gordoniaceae; genus Gordonia; species Gordonia cholesterolivorans. Next base: position 20,911 of record NZ_BAAARB010000014.1, read on the forward strand.
AACGTCCGTCGCGGGCCGGGAACGCGTCACTGCGATCTCAGCGGAGATCAGGCAGCGGGAGCGTTGACGTCCGCGGGCAGCGCGGCACGAGCCACCTCGACCAGACCGGTGAACGCGGCCGGGTCGGTGACGGCGATGTCGGCGAGCACCTTGCGGTCCACCTCGACGCCGGCGAGCTTGAGGCCCTGGATGAAGCGGTTGTAGGTGATGTCGTTCGCACGAGCCGCCGCGTTGATGCGGGTGATCCAGAGCTTGCGGAAATCGCCCTTGCGCGCCTTGCGGTCCCGGTACGCGTAGGTCAGCGAGTGGAGCTGCTGCTCCTTGGCCTTGCGGTACAGGCGCGACCGCTGTCCGCGGTAGCCCTTCGACGCCTCGAGAACGGAGCGGCGCTTCTTCTGGGCGTTGACAGCCCTTTTCACACGTGCCATTAGTCAGTGTCCTTCTAAAGTCTTAAGCGGAAAGTCAGCGGTTCAGCAGGCGCTTGATGCGCGGGGCATCGTTCTCGCTCACCACGGTGATGCCGTCCAGGCGACGCGTGACGCGCGAGGACTTGTGCTCCAGGAGGTGGCGCTTGCCTGCCTTCTGGCGGACGATCTTGCCGCTGCCGGTCACCTTGAATCGCTTCGCGGTGCCCTTGTGCGTCTTGCTCTTCGGCATTGGTTTCCTTCATTCGGGCGGACCCGAGTCCCGCCCGGAGCGATCCGGGCGGTTCGGGTCCACTGCTACTTCAGTGTGGTGGGTTCAGGATCCCTGCTGGGCCTTGGCCCTGGTCTTCGCGCCCTTGTGCGGGGCGAGGACCATGGTCATATTGCGTCCGTCCTGCTTGGCCGAGGTCTCGACGAAGCCGTACTCCGCAACGTCGTCTCCCAAGCGCTGCAGCAGGCGATAGCCCAACTCGGGACGGGACTGCTCGCGACCGCGGAACATGATCGTCACCTTCACCTTCGAACCCGCTTCGAGGAACCGGATGACGTGACCCTTCTTGGTCTCGTAATCGTGGTCGTCGATCTTCGGGCGGAGCTTCTGCTCCTTGATGACGGTCATCTGCTGGTTACGGCGGGACTCGCGCTTCTTCTGCGCCGCCTCGTACTTGAACTTGCCGTAGTCCATGATCTTGCACACCGGCGGGCGCGCGTCGGGCGCAACCTCCACCAGGTCCAAGTCGGCTTCGTAAGCCAGGCGAAGCGCATCTTCAACACGCACAATGCCCACCTGCTCACCGCCGGGTCCGACGAGACGGACCTCGGGGACGCGGATGCGCTCGTTGATGCGGGTTTCAGTGCTGATGTGGCCTCCTCGATCAATGTTTTCCATGTGGCCGGCCAATACGACTGGCAAGCGTGAGGAGATTCGAGGCCGAGAACACCATAATGCCCGCCGAGAGCCGAGTGACCTCGGTTCATCGACTGGCGATGGTGTGACCGGAACCGTGAAACTACTCGTCTGGGACAGCGTCGCACGGTGGGACTCGAAGAATCCTCTTGCTACCCCGGCGCGAACCGAGGCGGTCATGCTGTGACAGTCTAACAGGCGTGAACGATAACTCCTATTCGACCGGCGACACCTCCTCCGACGACGCGAACGTCCACGTCGCCCCGGGAGGTGCCGGCGGAGACGACGCGAACCAGGACAACGTTCGCGAGCTCGCCACCATTCCCGCAGTCGAGGTCACCACCCGCGCGGCGATCATGCTGATGAGCGCCGCGGCCGAGAAGATCGGCCCCGATGCGGGCGGAGACGAGGAGTTCAAGGATCTGCCCGACGCCCGCGCGCTGATCAACGCACTGGCCGGCCTCGTCACCGCCGCCGCCCCTGATCTCGGCCTGCATCGCAAGCCGATCCAGGACGGGCTCAAGGCGCTGCAACTCGCATTCCGCGAGGCGTCGTCGTACCCCGATGCGCCCGGCGAGGGGCCCGGCGAGAAGTACACCGGACCGGTCAAGGGCTGATCACGCCGCCCGGGCCTCAGGCGCCCGGGTCTCAGAGCGTCCGGGTCGCAGACGTCCGGCGTAGGCTGGAGCGATGACGCATTCCGGCGACGACGAACCCCTCGACGCCGAGATCGTGCCGCCCGACTCCGTGCCGCCGGTGCAAGCACCCTCGTACGAAGAGGTCACCGGATACACGCCAGCGGGTGTGCCGACCTTCGATCACGTGCGCGACAAGATCGAGCAACGCACTGCGACGGCCATCGGGAGCCAGGAGCTGTCGGAGATGTCTGCGGAGGCCGAAGCGCTCGACGACGCGTTGGCGAAACGCGAAGAAGCCGCCAAGAAGAAGCTCGAGGAACTCCGGCGGTCGATGGGGCTCTAACGCCGCGGCCCGGCCGCCACCACGACCACCGTCTGCCCGTCCTCGCCGGGCACCACTCGCGGGTGCAGGCCGACAGCGCGAGCGGTCTCGTCGGCCGCGGGCGCCTGGCGGGCGTTCATCTCGATCGCGACAGCGCCGCCCGGCGCCAGCCACTCGGTCGCCTCGCGCAGCAGATCCGACGCGTGCCCCAGACCGTCGGCGCCCCCGCCGATCAGCGCCGAGCGCGGCTCGTGATCGGTGGCCTCATGCGGAAGCAGCTCCAGAGCCTGGGCCGGCACATACGGCGGGACCGCCGCGATCGCGTCGACCTCCCGGCGCAGCTCCGCAGGCAGTCCCGACAGCCCCGCGCCCCGGTACACCGCGCCCGAGGTGAGATTGCGGGAAGCGAACCCGACCGCGACCGGATCCGCGTCGGTCGCGGCCACCTGCGCGGACCGGCACCGGGCCGCGACGTACGACGCGATCGGCGCGACTCCGCAGAACGCCTCGACGAACACCGGCGCGGGCCGGGCTCCGAGCAGCTCGACGGCTACCCGCGCGAGCAGCCGCGACCGCTGTCGTGGCACGAAGGCTCCCGGCCCGACAGCCAGATCCAGACCGGCGAACTCGACGTGTCCGACGACGTGCTCCAGCGGCTCACCGGCCGCCCGCCGACGCGCCCACTGCTCGAGTTCTGCCTCGCCGTCCGCCCAGCGCCGGAGAACCGCGGCCTCCTCTTCGGCGAAGACGCAGCCCGCCGCACGCAATCGCGTGGTCAGCCAGTCGTCTCCGCCCGCCGCGATCACGACGCGAGCAACTCCCTGATGAAGGCGCCGGTGTGGCTCCGGGCGACCTCTGCCACCTGCTCAGGTGTGCCCTCGGCGACCACGGTGCCGCCGCCGCTGCCGCCCTCGGGTCCCATATCGATGATCCAGTCGGCGGTCTTGATCACGTCGAGGTTGTGCTCGATGACGATGACCGTGTTGCCCTTGTCGACGAGCCCGTTGATCACCAGCAGCAGCTTGCGGATGTCCTCGAAGTGCAGGCCGGTGGTCGGCTCGTCGAGAATGTACACCGTGCGGCCGGTCGACCGCTTCTGGAGTTCGGCAGCCAGCTTCACCCGCTGTGCCTCGCCTCCGGACAGGGTGGGTGCGGGCTGACCGAGCCTCACATACCCGAGACCCACGTCGACCAGCGTCTTGAGATACCGGTGGATCGAGGTGACCGGCTCGAAGAAGTCCGCGGCCTCCTCGATCGGCATGTCGAGGACCTCGGCGATCGTCTTGCCCTTGTAGTGCACCTCGAGCGTCTCGCGGTTGTACCGCGCGCCGTGGCACACCTCGCAGGGCACATAGACGTCGGGCAGGAAGTTCATCTCGATCTTGATGGTGCCCTCGCCCATGCACGCCTCGCACCGGCCGCCCTTCACGTTGAACGAGAACCGCCCGGGCTGGTAGCCGCGCACCTTCGCCTCGGTGGTCGCCGCGAACAACGTCCGGATCTTGTCGAAGACGCCCGTGTACGTGGCCGGATTCGATCGCGGTGTGCGGCCGATCGGCGACTGGTCCACCTGGACCAGTTTGTCGAGGTGATCGAGTCCCTTGATCCGCTTGTGATGGCCGGGCACCTGCCGCGCACCGTTCAGCTTGTTCGCGAGCACCGTGGCGAGGATGTCGTTCACGAGAGTCGACTTGCCCGACCCCGAGACGCCGGTGACCGCGGTCAGGACCCCCAGCGGGAACGACACGTCGATGTTCTTGAGGTTGTTCTCGCTGGCACCGACGACGGTCAGCATGCGCTTCTTGTCGATCGGACGCCGGATCGACGGAACCGGCAGCACTTCGCGGCCGGACAGATACGCGCCGGTGATCGACTCCGGATTCGCCAGCAGGTCCGGGTAGCTGCCGCTGTGCACCACTCGCCCACCGTGCTCGCCCGCACGCGGGCCGATGTCGACGATCCAGTCGGCGGCCCGGATGGTGTCCTCGTCGTGCTCGACGACGATCAGCGTGTTGCCCAGGTCGCGCAGCCGGACGAGAGTGTCGATCAGCCGCCGGTTGTCCCGCTGGTGCAGACCGATGGACGGTTCGTCGAGCACGTACAGCACTCCCGCGAGCCCGGCTCCGATCTGCGTCGCGAGGCGGATGCGCTGAGCCTCGCCGCCGGAGAGCGAACCCGCCGCCCGCGAGAGCGAGAGGTACTCGAGGCCGACATCGAGCAGGAATGTGATGCGCGCCTGCACCTCCTTGAGGACCCGTCCGGCGATGGCGGCCTCGCGCTCGCCGAGTTCCAGACCGTTCAGGTAGTCGGCGCACTCGGCGACCGACAGCGACGTGACGTCGGCGATCGACTTGGGACCGTACACCGGGTGGTCGAGCGTGACCGCCAGGATCTCCGGCCGCAGCCGGGCGCCGTTGCAGGCCGGGCACGGCACGTCGCGCATATAGCCCTCGTAGCGGTCCTTCATCTGCTCGGACTCGGTGGTCTCCGCACGCCGCGACAGGAACGCCATGACGCCCTCGAACTCGGTGTAGTACGACCGCGTCCGTCCATACCGGTTGCGGAACTTCACATGGACCTGATGATCGGAGCCGTTCAGCAGTGCTCTGCGCGCGGTACGCGGCAACGACTCCCACGGGGTGTCGACGTCGAACCCCATCTGGTCGCCCAGACCCTCGATCAGCCGGAGGAAGTAGTCGGCGTTATGACCGGTCGACCAGGGGGCGATCGCACCCTCCCGCAGGGTGAGGTCGGGATCCGGCACCACGAGCGATTCGTCGACCTCCTTGCGGACGCCCAGACCGTCGCACTCGGGACAGGCGCCGAACGGCGAGTTGAACGAGAACGCGCGCGGCTCGAGATCGTCGATCGCGATCGGGTGGGAGTTCGGGCAGGCCATCCGCTCCGAGAAGCGCCGCTGCCGGTTCGGGTCGGATTCGTCGACGTCCACGAAGTCCAGCACCACGATGCCGTCCGCCAGCCGCAGCGCCGTCTCCACCGAGTCGGTCAGACGCTGGCGGGCCGACGGCTTCACGACCAGGCGGTCGACCACCACGTCGATGTCGTGCTTCTCCTGCTTCTTGAGCTTCGGCGGATCCGACAGCTGGTGAACGGCTCCGTCGACCATCGCGCGCGCGAAACCCTGGACCTGCAGTTCGGCGAACAGATCCACGAACTCGCCCTTGCGGCTGCGCACCACGGGGGCGAGGACCTGAAAGCGCACGCCCTCGGCCATCGCCAGCACCTGATCGACGATCTGCTGCGGCGTCTGGCGGGCGATCTTCTCGCCGCACACCGGACAGTGCGCGGTACCGGCGCGCGCGTAGAGCAAGCGCAGGTAGTCGTAGACCTCGGTGATGGTGCCGACCGTCGAGCGCGGGTTCCGGTTGGTCGACTTCTGATCGATCGACACCGCGGGCGAGAGCCCCTCGATGAAGTCGACGTCGGGCTTGTCCATCTGCCCGAGGAACTGCCGCGCATACGCCGACAGGGACTCGACATAGCGTCGCTGCCCCTCGGCGAAGATCGTGTCGAACGCGAGCGACGACTTCCCGGAACCGGACAGGCCGGTGAACACGATCAGCGAATCGCGCGGCAGGTCGACATCGATCCCGCGCAGATTGTGCTCCCGTGCACCCCGGACGATCAGGCGATCAACCACAGAAAGTTCCTTACGTTCACGTCGCAGAATTATCCGGCTGCAAGCGTACGCGGACCCTCCGACAATTCCGGCTGGGCATCACGGCCGAGGACGTTAACCTGGGAATATGAGCATCGAGGTAGAACTGACCGACGACTACACGGGCAACGTGTCCCCCGATCCCGATCACCACGGCGCGCATGCGCAGCGCCGGGCGCTCGACAACGCGACGATCGTCAAGATGTCGGTGGGACCGATGGACAACAACGTCTACATCGTCACCGACTCCGCGACCGGGAAGAGCCTGCTGATCGATGCGGCGAACGATCCGGAGACCATCCTCGCGCTGCTCGACGCGCTCCCCGGCGAGGTGACGCAGATCCTCACCACGCACGGACACTTCGACCACTGGCAGGGCCTCGAGGAGGTCCATCGGGTGCTTCAGGTGCCGATCGTCGTCGGGGAGGCCGACGCCGACGAGCTCCCGCTCGACCCCGACCGCACGCTCACCGGCGGCGAGACCATCGAGGTCGGAGACCTGTCGCTCGAGGTGATCGCCATCAGCGGCCACACCGCCGGATCCGTCACGCTGGTCCTCACCGAACGCTCCGGACGCGTGCACCTGTTCACCGGCGACACCCTGTTCCCGGGCGGCGTGGGCAAGACCTGGCAGCCGGGCGACTTCGAGATCCTGCTCGACGGCGTCACCGAGAAACTCTTCGACCGATTCGGGGACGACACCGTCGTCTACCCCGGGCACGGCAAGGACACCACTCTCGGCGCCGAGCGTCCGCATCTGAGCGAGTGGCGCGAACGCGGCTGGTGAGCCGGGCCCGGATCGGTAGCCTCGGAGGAGGGACGTCGCTCGGCCACTGCCGACCGCATCGAGGATCGGGCCGGCCGGGCGTCCGGATCACAGTCCCCCGATGAAAGGACGACCATGCTGTTACGCAAGATCGCACGACCTCTGCTCGGCACCGCGTTCATCGCCTCCGGCGCCGACGCGCTCACCTCACCGTCGCGCCGCGCCCAGGCATCCGAGCCGCTGGTCGATTCCACGGTTCGCGCCGAGACCGTCGTTCAGGTCGCCGGAGCCGTACAGATCGCCGCGGGCGTCGCCCTCGCCACCGGCCGCGCACCGCGGCTGGCGTCGTCCGTCCTCGCCGGAACCATCGTTCCGACCATGGTCCTGGCCAGCGACTTCTGGAACGAGACGGACCCGGCCCGGCGTGCGCTGAAGCAGTCGTTGTTCGTGAAGGATGTGGGACTGCTCGGCGGAGTCCTGATCGCCGCCGCCGACACCGAGGGACGCCCGTCCCTGGGCTGGCGCGCCCGGCGGACGCTCGAGCAGGCGCAGGTGCAGGCACACCAGCTGGCGGACCGGGCTGCGAAGCCGCTGCACGCCGCGGCCGAGGTGGAACCGGAACGGTTCACCGACCGCGCGAGTGCGCTCGCGCACGATGCGGCCGAACGCGCACAGGAAGTGGTAGACCGCGTGCCCGTGGACGAGATCCGGGACCGCGCCTCACAGCTCGCGGGCACCGCCCGCGCGCAGCTCGCCGACACCACCCAGGAGATCGTCGATCGCGCACCCGAGTTCGCCGAACACGCACGCGACGTCGCGACGAGGGTCGGCGAGGAGACCGCTGTCCGCGCCCGCCGGTGGCGCCGCCAGCTCGCGAGCTGACTCCCGGCCCCTTCTGGGCAGATCCCGGTAACATGGAACGACTGTGACAGCGCCACACCCCCGTTCCGTGCCCTCCGACCCCACGCCGGCCGACACCGCATCCGATCCGCGACTCGCGCAGGAGCAAGTCCATCTGGATGCGGTGTACGGCCGGCTCGACCGCATGCGTGCCAACGCCAAGCGCAGGCTGAGCGAGACTCTCCGCGAGTCGGCGGGCACACCGCAGGCGCTCTCCGAACGCGAGTCGTACGAACGGATGTACCAGGAGGACCTGGTCAAGATCGACGCCGCCGAACACAACCTGTACTTCGGTCGGCTCGACATGACCGACGGCACCGACACCGACACCGTCCGGCGCATCGGCCGGATCGGAATCCTCGACGACGACGAGCAGGACACGACGCTGCTCCTCGACTGGCGCGCCCCACTGGCCCGGCCCTTCTATCTCGCGACCCCCGCGTCACCGGAAGACGTGGAACGCCGCAGGCACATCCGGACGCGGTCGCGTGCGGTCCGATCCGTGTCCGACGAGTACCTCGCATCCGGCCGCATCGAGACGAGCTCCGACGGCGCCGAGCTCGGCGGCAACGTCGTCAACGAGGCGGCCCTGGTGGACGCTCTCAACGCCGCTCGCACGGGCGAGATGACCGACATCGTCGAGACGATCCAGCGCGAGCAGGACGAGATCATCCGCTCCACGCATCGCGGCGTCACGGTGGTCCAGGGCGGGCCGGGCACCGGTAAGACCGCGGTAGCGCTGCACCGCGCCGCATACCTGCTGTACACCTACCGCGATATGCTCTCGCGCAGCGGTGTGCTCATCATCGGGCCGAACGCCGATTTCCTTCAGTACATCGGCCAGGTTCTTCCCTCGCTCGGCGAGACGGGAGTCCTGCTCTCCACCATCGGAGACCTGTTCCCCGATGTGCGCGCGCGGGCCAGAGACTCCCGCACCGCAACCGCGCTGAAAGGCGACCAGCGGATGCTGAACGTGCTCCGCGCCGCGGTCCGCGCCAAACAGGCGCTCCCCGGCCGCGGTGTCACCGTCCCGTTCGACGGCTATGAGCTGCCGATCGACGCCGAGGTGGTCAAGGCTGCGCGGGCGCACGCGCGGTCCACGCGACGGGCCCACAATCTCGCGCAGCGCGCATTCCTGCGGGCGGCGCTCGACGAACTCGCAGAGGTGCACGCCCGCCAGGTGGGAGCGGACCCGCTGGACGGCAGCCAACTGCTCACCAGCGCCGATCTGGAGGACATCCGCCGGGAGCTGGAGTCCGATCCCCACGTCGTCCAGGCGCTCGGCGAGTTCTGGCCTGCCTTGACACCGCAAGGGGTTCTCCGCGAGCTCTACGACGACCCCGCACTCCTGCGGAAGTCGACGCGCGGTTGGACCGACGAGGAACGCGACGCACTCCGTCGCGATGCGCATCCCCTGCGCGACGGCGCCGACTTCTCTCCCGCCGACGTCCCGCTGCTCGACGAACTCGCGGAACTGATCGGATACCGTACCGACGAGGCCGAACAGGTCCAACGCGCGCAGTGGCGGCAACGGCTCGCCGAAGCCCAGGACGCCCTCGACATCCTGACCGGTTCGGCACCGCAGGATCTGGAGGACGACCTCGACCCCGAGATCCTGATGGCGTACGACCTGATCGACGCCGAGCAACTGGCCGAACGGCAGGTGCACACCACGAGCCGGACCACCGCCGAGCGGGCCCACGACGACCGGACCTGGACCTTCGGGCACGTCATCGTCGACGAGGCGCAGGAACTCTCCTCGATGGCGTGGCGAATGGTGATGCGGCGGATCCCCAATCGCTGGATGACCGTCATCGGCGACACCGCCCAGACGGGCGATGCCGCGGGCGCCGATTCGTGGCGCGAGGTCTTCGAACCCTACGTCGCCGACCGCTGGCGATTGCACGAACTGACCGTCAACTATCGCACTCCGTCGGAGATCACGCGGTACGCCAACCGTGTTCTGAACTGGATCAATCCGGATCAAGCACCGCCGGAGTCGTTGCGCTCCAACGGGATCGAGCCATACGCGATCCGATCCGACGATGCCGCCGCCGCGGCAGTCGCGCTCGCGGAGGGCTCCCGCTGGCCCGGCCTCACCACGATCATCGCCTCGGACGGCACCGCCGAGGACGTCCGCGCACTCGCGTCGCCCGGCGATCGGGCCACGGTGCACGCGATCACCGCGGCGAAGGGTCTGGAGTTCGACAACGTGATCCTGCTCGAGCCCGCCGACCTGATCGCGGAGTCGCCGCGCGGATACAACGACCTGTACGTGGCGCTCACCCGAGCCACCCAGCGTCTGGTGGTGGTACACGCGCGCGCCCTGCCGCCCGACCTCGCCGACCTCCCGGACGACCTCCCGCACGAATGACGAGAACGGAGCCCGGCCGAGCCGCGTGAGGCGGTTCGGCCGGGCTCCGGTTGACCGTGGCGGTCGATACGAATCGCCCCGCGTCGTGCCGGTCTACGTGGTGTGGACGATCAGGACATCGCAGGCGGCCTTGCGCGCGACGTCGGCCGGGACCGAACCCAGCAGGCGGCCGGCGATCGAGTTCAGGCCCTTGTTGCCGACCACCAGCAGATCCGCCTGCACGTCGACGACGAGCTGCAGAAGCGCGTCGACCGGGGCGCCCTGCACCGCACGCTGGACCACCTTGGTGGCACCGGCCTTGACGGCCCGCTCCTTCGCGGTGCGGAGGATCTCCTCGGTCGGCGACGATCCCATCACCTGGTACGCCTCGTCACGCAGCGTGTCCGACGCGGCGGCGGCCGCCTTCCCGTCGTTCGGGAAGTACGCGCACGCGATGACGACGGTTGCGTCCCCGGCGATCGCTCCAGCACGCTCGACTGCCTTCATCGACGACTCCGAGCCGTCCGTGCCGACCACGACTGTGGTGTAACCGCTCATGCCTGTCTTTCCCTCCAGAAGCGACGTGGGGCCGATATGTGAACGATCTCCGCATCCGGCCTCGGAATGCCTTACCGGTCATGAACATACCTTGACTCACCGCGGATCTGCGTCACTTGATCCCTGCGGCGTCCATTCCGCGCAGTTCCTTCTTGAGATCTGCGATCTCGTCACGCAGGCGTGCCGCCAACTCGAACTGCAGATCACGGGCCGCATTCATCATCTGCTCGGTGAGTTGTTGCACCAGATCGGCCAGTTCCGCGCGGGGCATGGCCGATGTGTCCCGATTCTCGATGACCCCCGAGGTTGCGACCTTCGACACTTCGCCCTGCGCGCGTCGCCCTCGACTGGCGTTGCGTCCTGAGCCGCCGATCTCCACCGCGTCCTCGGCCTCCGCGTACACCTGGTCGAGGATGTCGGCGATCTTCTTCCGCAGCGGCTGCGGGTCGACCCCCTTCTCCTCGTTGTAGGCGATCTGCTTGGCACGACGCCGGTCGGTCTCCTCGATCGCATTCGCCATCGAATCGGTGATCTTGTCGGCGTACATGTGGACCTCGCCCGAGACGTTTCGGGCGGCGCGACCGATGGTCTGGATCAGCGATGTGGTGCTGCGTAGGAAGCCCTCCTTGTCCGCGTCGAGAATCGCGACCAACGAGACCTCCGGAAGGTCGAGGCCCTCACGGAGCAGGTTGATGCCGACGAGCACGTCGTATTCACCGGTGCGCAGCTGTCTGAGCAACTCCACGCGCCTGAGGGTGTCGACCTCCGAATGCAGGTAGCGCACCCGGATGCCGAGTTCGAGCAGGTAGTCGGTGAGGTCTTCGGCCATCTTCTTGGTGAGGGTGGTGACCAGCACCCGTTCCTGGCGGTCGGTGCGTTCGCGGATCTCGTGCACCAGATCGTCGATCTGTCCCTTGGTCGGCTTCACCACGATCTGCGGATCGAGCAGGCCGGTCGGTCGGATGACCTGCTCGACGAACTCGCCTCCGGACTGGCCGAGCTCGTAGGGTCCCGGCGTGGCGGACAGATACACGGTCTGTCCGACTCGGTCGACGAACTCGTCCCACGTGAGCGGACGGTTGTCGACGGCGGACGGCAGACGGAACCCGTATTCGACCAGATTGCGCTTGCGGGACATGTCGCCCTCATACATCGCGCCGATCTGCGGGACAGTCACATGAGACTCGTCGATCACCAGGAGGAAGTCGTCCGGGAAGTAGTCGAGCAGGGTCGCCGGGGCGGTCCCCGGTCCGCGGCCGTCGATATGGCGCGAGTAGTTCTCGATACCCGAGCAGAAGCCGACCTGACGCATCATCTCGAGGTCGTACGTGGTCCGCATCCGCAGTCGTTGCGCTTCGAGCAGCTTGCCCTTGGCCTCGAGGTCGGCGAGCCGCTCCTCGAGTTCCTTCTCGATGCTCGCCATCGCGACCGCCATCCGTTCCGGACCGGCGACGTAGTGGGTCGCGGGAAAGATCCTCAGCGAGTCGACCTTGCGCACCACCTCACCGGTCAGCGGATGCAGATAATAGAGCGCGTCGACCTCGTCGCCGAAGAACTCGATCCGGACCGCGAGTTCCTCATACGAGGGGATGATCTCGACGGTATCGCCCCGTACGCGGAACCCGCCACGGGTGAACGCGACGTCGTTCCGCGTGTACTGGACGTCGACCAGCAGCCGCAGCAGCGCGTCGCGGTCGATCGAGTCGCCGACAGACAGTTCCACCGAGCGGTCGAGGTACGACTGCGGCGTCCCCAGGCCGTAGATGCAGGACACGGACGCGACCACCACCACGTCTCGGCGCGACAGCAGACTCGACGTGGCCGCGTGCCGGAGCCGCTCCACGTCGTCGTTGATCGAGCTGTCCTTCTCGATGTAGGTGTCCGTCTGCGCGATGTACGCCTCGGGCTGGTAGTAGTCGTAGTACGAGACGAAGTACTCGACGGCGTTGTGCGGCAACATCTCTCGCAACTCGTTCGCGAGCTGAGCGGCAAGCGTCTTGTTGGGCGCCATTACCAGGGTGGGCCGCTGCACGCGCTCGATGAGCCACGCGGTGGTCGCCGACTTGCCCGTGCCGGTGGCACCGAGCAGGACGATGTCGCGTTCACCGGCCTTGAGCCGTCGCTCCAGGTCTGCGATCGCGGTCGGCTGGTCGCCCGCCGGCTCGTATTCGCTGACGACCTCGAACTTCGCGTCGGTACGCTCGATCTCTCCGATCGGCCGGAACTCCGAGTGCGCGATCACCGGTTTCTCCGCTGGGAATGCCATGACACCAGGGTAGACGCGTGGTCTGACATGGGCCGGATCGAAACGAGGGCGCCCTGGAGGGGTAGTCGATGTCCGACCCCTGGTGCAGAATCGCCGTACAGCCAATCGGTCCTCGGAGGTCGCCATGACAGTTCCCGCCGTTCCACCTCCCGTCAGCGCGATCACTCTCGGCGTCCGCGACGTCGAGCGGTCGACGACGTTCTATGCCGATGGACTCGGCTTCCGCGTCCTGAACTCGATCCCCGGCGAGATCACGTTCCTGCAGATCGGCCCCGGCTTGATGCTCGCACTGTGGAACGTCTCCTCCATGCCCGGCGAGTACGGCGCTGTGGGTCACGGCGAGCTCGCCCCGCCGATGTCGCTCGGACACAACGTCGGCGACGCCGCCACCGTGCGGCGCATGTTCGACGCGGCCGTCGCCGCCGGCGCGTCAGCGATCAACCCGCCGACGGCTCAGGAGTGGGGCGGCACCAGCGCATGCGTCGCCGACCCGGACGGCTTCCGGTGGGACTTCGTATGGAACCCGGCCTTCTCCGTCGACGACGACGGAACCATCCGCGGCGTCTGACCGCACCGGCACTCGGGCTGCGCGATGATGAATCCGCATCGACTCGCTACCGAAGGGACCGACCAGCCATGTCTTCCGACACCCCGACCTCAACCAGCCCCGCGGGCGTCTCGCGCCGGACCTTTGTCGCGGGCGCGGGTGCCACCGCCGGAGCCCTGACTCTCGGCGTCGCGCTGAGCGCGTGCGGTTCGCGCGAGTCCGCTCCCGCGGGCGTGACCCCGCCGTCCGGAGCCCCGGCCGGCACGCTGGCCACCGTCTCCGACGTCCCCGTCGGCGGTGGGGTGATCGCCGGTGACGTGGTGATCACCCAGCCGAGAGCGGGCGACTACCAAGCGTTCACCGCTACGTGCACGCATGCGGGCTGCACCCTCTCCGGAGTCAGCGACGGCACCATCGACTGCCCGTGCCACGGCAGTAAGTTCCACCTCGACGGCACCGTCGCGAACGGTCCCGCCGACCGGCCGCTCAGCAAGGTCTCGGTGCGAGTCGACGGTTCCAACATCATCCGGGAGTGACGCCGCGGGCCTTGTGCTCAGTGCACAATCACCGCCGCGAATTCTGGCTTCGCAGGCCGTAGCCCGCCCACGAACACCTTTCTAGTGTTGTCTCTCACAACATCAATGAAAGGTGACCCACCGTGACTCCGACCGCGTCGTACTTCCCCTGGGACAATGCCGTTCGAGGCGAGGCACCGTGCATTCGAGACGACCGCCACGAATACTCGTATGCGGCGTTCGCGACTCGGGTCGACGCTTGCGCAGAACAACTCGCCGCACGCGGCGTCGTCGCGGGCGACGTCGTGGCCGCGATGCTGCCGAATCGTGCGGAACTGATCGTGGTGATGGCCGCCGCGTGGCGGCTCGGCGCGACCGCGACGCCGGTCAATCCGGCGTTCACCGACGAGGAGTCCACCCATCAGCTCGACGATGCCGGCGCGAGAGTCGTGGTCGCCGACCGTGCCGTCGGCGACCGGCCCGTCCTCGACGTGGAGGACCTCGCCCTCGAACCGAGTTCCGGGTGGATCGCGCCTGCGGCCCCGCCGCGTGATGCGGTGGCCCTGCTGATCTACACATCCGGGTCCACCGGGCGCCCCAAGGGCGTGCAGCTGACCCACGCCAACCTGCACTTCATAGCGACGTCGATGGTGCGGTTGCTGGAACTGACGGCCGCCGATCACGCCCTCCTCATCCTGCCGCTCTTCCACGTGAACGCGATCTGCGTGTCCGTCCTCTCACCGTTCCTCGCAGGCGCTCAGGTCAGCATCACCGGACGGTTCTCCGTGAGCAGGTTCTTCGACGACGTGCGTCGCCTGCGGCCCACGTACTTCTCCGGTGTCCCCACCGTCTACGCGCTCCTCGCGTCCTCCTCCGACTCCGCCGACGCCGACATGTCCTCGATCCGAGTCGCGATCTGCGGTGCGGCTCCGATCTCGCGAGAGCTCCTCACGCTGGTCCAGTCGCGGTTCGCGTTCCCGATCCTCGAGGGCTACGGACTCACCGAAGCCACATGCGCCAGCGCCTGCAATCCGCTGCGCGGCGAACGCCGGCTCGGCACGGTGGGACCCGCCCTGCCGGGCCAGACGATCGCCGTCGTGGACGCCGAGGGCCGCGAGCTGCCCGCAGGCGAGACGGGCGAGATCGTGATCAGCGGTCCGGCGGTGATGCTCGGCTACCTCGGCCGGCCCGGCGCGACCGCTGACGTCCTCGTCGACGGGCGGCTGCACACCGGTGACGTCGGACGCCTCGACGCCGACGGCTACCTCACCGTGGTCGACCGCATCAAGGACATGATCATCCGCGGCGGCGAGAACCTGTATCCGAAGGAGATCGAGGCGGCGCTCGCGACGCACCCGGACGTCCTCGAGTGCGCCGTCGTCGGCGCACCGGACAGCCTGTACGGAGAAGTGCCTGTCGCCTACGTCGTCCGCCATCCCGGCGCCACCGTGGACTCCCATGAGATCACCGCGCACCTCGCCCGGCGGCTGGCGCGGGTCAAACTCCCCGACGCCGTCCACATCGTCACCGAACTCCCCCGCAACCCGGTCGGCAAGATCGACAAGCCCGCCCTCCGTCGCGGGCTCGTCTCCGGCTGACGCTCTCGCACCCCGACTTCCCGCACGCCGCGCACGCCGCGGCGCGATACCCCCTGTCCGGCGACACCTGCTCTCCGCTCTCTCCCTACACGATTGGAGTGACCAACCATGGGTCTCACGCAACCCGACTTCCCGCCGGTCGATCCGGCGACCTTCCGCCGGCGACCGCTGCTGGACCGCCTGCGCGTGCTCAGCACGCACTGGGCCGAGTACGGCTTCGGTACGCAGAAGGCGGTTCACCTCATCTACCTCGCCAAAGTCCTCATCCTCTACATCGGTGTCGGCGTCACGATCGCCACGCTGAGCTCGGGCCACTCGCCGCTGGCCGTCTCGGAGTGGTGGAACCAGCCGGTGGTGTATCAGAAGCTGGTCCTCTGGACACTCCTCGTCGAGACGCTGGGCGTCGGCGGCTCGTGGGGACCGCTGGCCGGGCACTTCAAGCCGATGACCGGCGGCGCGCTGTTCTGGCTCCGGCCCCGGACCATCCGGCTGCCACCGTGGCCGGACAGAGTTCCCTTCACCAAGGGTGACTCCCGAACCCTCTTCGACGTCGCGCTCTACGCGGCGATCGTCGTGAACCTCGTCGTGGCACTGTTCCTGCCCACCGTGCACGGGAGCCGGCTCGACGCTCTGGTGCCGGGCAATCACGGTCTCGTGGATCCGGCCGTGCTCTATCCCTACCTCGCGATGATGGTGATCCTGGGGCTGCGGGACAAGGTGCCGTTCATCGCGGCGCGATCAGAGCAGTATCTGCCTGCGGTGGCCTTCTTCGCCTTCCTGCCCTTCGTCGACATGATCCTCGCGCTCAAACTGCTCATCGTGGTGGTGTGGGTCGGTGCCGGCGTCTCGAAGATGGGCAAGCACTTCTCCATGGTGATCGGGCCGATGATGTCGAACACGCCGTGGCTCGCCCTGAAGTCGGTCAAACGCCTCAACTATCGCTCGTTCCCCGACGACCTGCGTCCGTCGAAGATCGCCGGGTTGCTCGGCCACGTACTCGGCACCGTCGTCGAGATCGCCACTCCCCTGGTCCTGCTGTTCTCAGCCGATCGGACACTCACCGCGGCGGCCGTGGTCCTGATGGTCTGCTTCCATCTGTTCATCTTCTCGACGTTCCCGCTGGCGGTCCCGCTCGAGTGGAACATCCTCTTCGCCTACAGCGCGGTCTTCCTGTTCCTCGGCTTTCCGGCATGGGACGGCTACGCCCTGTCCGACACCGGCTCACCCTGGCTGATCGTGCTGATCGCGGTGGCGCTGCTGGTATTCCCGGTCCTCGGCAATCTGCGCCCCGACCTCGTCTCCTTCCTCCCGTCGATGCGGCAGTACGCAGGCAACTGGGCGGCGGCCACCTGGGCCTTCGCGCCCGGCGCCGAGGAGAAGCTCAACCGCCACGTGGTGCGCTCCTCGCTCAACACGAAGACGCAGCTCACGGCGACGTTCCCGGACGAGGTCGCCGACGTGGTGATGCACCAGATGCTCGCCTGGCGATCGATGCACAGCCAGGGCCGCGGCCTGCTGTCGCTGATGCAGCGGCATCTCGGCGACGACCGGATGAACACCTACGACCTGCGCGAAGCCGAGTTCTCCTGCAACTCGCTGGTCGCGTTCAACTTCGGTGACGGCCATCTCCACGACACCAAGATGATCGCCGCCCTGCAACGTCGCTGTGGATTCGCACCGGGCGAGTTCACCGTGGTGTGGGCCGAGTCCCAGCCCATCCACCGTGGAACCCAGGACTATCTGATCATCGACGCCGCACTCGGTGTCGTGGAGCGCGGCCGGTGGCGGGTCCGCGACGCGGTGAACGAACAGCCGTGGCTGCCGCACGGCCCGATCCCGGTGGAGGTGACCTGGCGTCGCGAGTTCGCGAGCCCGCATCCGGGCATTGACGCCTATACCAGCGTCGACCAGGCTGAGACCGTGAATCATCAAGCCGGACCCCGCACTTCGACGGAGACGGAGACAGTCGCGAAGACGGACACGCCGGCGGAGACGGATACGCCTGCGGCGGAGACCGTCTGATGTCCACCGCGGTCATCGTCGGCGGCGGGCCCAACGGGCTCGCCGCCGGGCTGCAGCTCGCACGCAACGGCGTGAAGGTCCAGGTTCTCGAAGCCGCGGACACCGTCGGCGGGGGTGCTCGCTCGGCGGAGTCGCTGGTGCCGGGTGTGATCCACGACCTGTGCTCGGCGTTTCATCCGATGGGGGTGGGTTCGCCGTTCTGGAGGGAGATCGATCTCGGCCGCTACGGCTTACGATGGCGCCGGCCCGAGATCGACTGCGCCCATCCCCTCGACTCCGGTGAGACCGCGCTGCTGTTCCGGTCGATCACCGAGACCGCGGACGGGCTGGGCGCCGACGGGCGCCGTTGGCGCGCCGCCCTCGGGGATCTCGCCAGGAACTTCGACGATCTCGGACACGATCTGCTGCGGCCGATCGCCCATGCACCCGTCCACCCGTTCGAACTCGCGGCCTTCGGCCCGCGGGCGCTGCTCCCGGTGTCAGTGATGGCCAGGCTGTTTCGCACCCCCGCCGGGCGTGCACTCTACGGCGGCATCGCCGCCCACGTGTACACCGACTTCGACCGACCGCTGACCGCCTCGCTGGGCTTGATGATCGCTGCGAGCGGGCACCGATACGGCTGGCCGGTGGCCGAAGGCGGCTCCGGCTCCATCATCGCCGCGGTCGCGGCCGCCCTGGCCGATCACGGCGGCACGATCGAGACCGGTGTCACCATCACGTCCCGCGATCAGATCCCCGCCGCCGATGTCGTGCTGCTAGACCTCTCTCCCGCACAGGCCGAACGGCTCTACGGAGACCGGATGCCGCCGCGTATCCGGCGCGCTTACCGCAGGTACCGGGTCGGTGCCGCCGCGTTCAAGGTCGATTTCGCGATTCGCGGCGACATCCCGTGGCGCGATAAGGACTGCGGACGTGCGGGCACGGTCCATCTGGGCGGGACCTTCGAGGAGATCAGGCGCGCCGAGAAGCTCCGTGACCGGGGAGTCCTGCCCGACCGGCCGTTCGTCCTGGTCGGACAGCAATACATCGCCGATCCGACGCGCAGTTCGGCGGGGATCAATCCGATCTGGTCGTACGCGCACGTTCCGGCCGGTTACTCCGGCGACGCGACGCAGCAAGTGATCTCGCAGATCGAGCGGTTCGCGCCCGGATTCCGCGACACCATTGTGGACATGAAGACCACGACGGTCCCCCAGATGGCCGCGTACAACCGTAATTACGCCGAAGGCGACATCATGGGCGGGGCCAATGACGGCCTGCAGCTCCTGTTTCGTCCCAGGGCAGCGTTGGATCCGTACTCGACCGGTGTGGACGGGGTGTTCCTGTGCTCGCAGTCCACACCGCCCGGCCCCGGCGTCCACGGTCTGTGCGGCTATCACGCGGCCGGGTCGGCGTTGCGGCATCTGCGACGGGCGGGCGACGGGCGACGACGGTGACCGAGATCGTCCGTGCCCGGGCCGCGGAGGTCGGCCGAGCGCTCGGCGCCGGACACCTGGCACTCTCGGACGTCGTCGCCGAGGCACTGGCGCGCGGGATCGCACCGCTCGACACCGATCCGGTGCTGGTCGAGATGCTCGAGGCCAGTGTCCACGCCAACGTGACCAACATCGTCCACATCCTGACCAACGACATTCCGCTGGCTCATCTGCAGCCGCCGACCGCGGCCGTCGAATACGCGCTGCGTCTGGCTCAGCGCGACATTCCGTCGAACGCGCTGGTCCGGGCCTACCACATGGGCCAGAACCTGGTTCAGCAGCGCTGCTACCGACTCATCGCCGACCAGCACCTGGGTGCGGCCGAGACCGTCGAGCTGACCGAGTACGTCTCGACCGTGCTGTATCGCTACATCGACTGGATCACCGCCGCGGTGTTCGAAGTGTACGAGGACGAACGGCGCAGGTGGATCGGGACGCAGGGCACCGTTCTGTCCTCGACGGTGCACAATCTCCTCGCGGCTCCCGAAGCCGGCGCGGCCACATTCGAACGCGAGACCGGTTACCGCCTCGATCGGGTGCATCGCGCGATCATCCTGTGGCTCACCGAACGCGCGTCCCTGGAACTGGCGGACCTCGATCGGGTGGCGCGCCGAGTCTTCGCCGGAATCGGGTCGGCGGCACCGGCGCTCATCGCTCCGGTCGACGCCTCCACCCTCTGGGCGTGGGTGCCCCTGGCGGACCGTGCGCGCGGCGTGGACGCCGTCGCCGCCCTGCGGACCGCCTCACTGCCGGAGGGTGTGCGGATGGCGTTCGGCGACGCTGCGCCGGGGACCGCCGGATTCTGCCGGAGTCACGAGCAGTCGCGCGCCGCATTCACCGTCGCGCATCTGCCGGACAGCCCGACCGGCCAGGTGACCGGCTTCGGGGATCGCGGGATCGCGCTGGCGGCGATGCTGGAACGCGACATCGAGCACACGCGGCCGTGGGTCCGCGAAGTCCTCGGCGACCTAGCGGAAGACAGCCCGTCGGCCGCGTCGCTGCGGGAGACCCTGGCCGTCTTTCTCGCGACGGGCGACAGTCACGTGCGGACCGCCGAACGGCTCAGCCTCCACCGGAACAGCGTCAAGTACCGCATCGACAAGGCGCTGGCGACCGTCGGGCCGGACCACGACCGGCTAGACGTGGGGTTGGCGCTGACCGCGTGCGAGTTCCTCGGCCCGATGGTGCTCATCGCACGATGACGCCGTTCCGCACCGCCGGCCGTCCGTCGCTGTGACAAGCTGGGCGCATGGCCGATCTGCATCCGCCCAAGCGCGAGGTCTTCGACGTCCCCGCGATGACGAACACCGATAACAAGGGCGTCGTGCGCGAGGTGCTCGACTACCGCGTCACCGACTTCGGGCTGTACATGTCGCGCACCGCCGACCATCCGCGCTTCACTCATCTGGAGAGCTGGCTGCTGCCGTCTCTCGGACTGCGCGCCAACATCTTCCACTTCGTGGCCGGCCACCGCCCGGGGCAACGCCTGTATCTCGATATCGGCGAGTTCTCCGGTCCCGACGAGGCGAGCCGCTGGCACGCGGTCGACTGGTATCTGGATCTCGTAGACGTTCCGGGCGAACCGCTCGCGCTGATCGACGTGGACGAATTGTTCGACGCGCATGCCGCCGGGTTCCTGACCACCGCACAGGCCGAAGACGCCGTGCGGATCGCGACGACGGCGCTGATCGGCGCGACGACCTCGGGAGATGTGCAGTCGTGGCTCGACGCGCAGGCGGGTACACCACTCGAATGGCTCGATCGAGCCTGATCGCCGGTATCGGGCGAACGTGTGACAGACTCCCCTACGGTTCTCATCTGCCTCACAGGAAGTCCGCCGTCGATGACGCCTCCCACCCCGCCCCACCAGCCCGAGCCGGCCGGCCGACAACCTGCGCCGTATCCGCAGCCCGAACCTCAGCCTCAACCGTATCCTCAGTACGGACAGCCTTACCCGCAGCCGCAAGCGCCCGTCGGCGGGTTCGCTCCCGTCCCCGGCACGCCGGGCTATCCGCCGCCGCCGCCGAAGAAGAACGGGATCCGACGCGTCGTCATCGTCGCCGTCATCCTCCTCGCAGTGGTGATCGCCGGAGCCGTAGCTGCGACGATCCTGAAGGACAAGGACAGCGGGACGAGCGTCGACTCGAGCCCCATCGGTTCGTGCATCACGGTGGACGGATCGACCACCGATGTGACGACCGCCGCCATCGACTGCGCCGACACGAGCTCGGTCTCGTACATCGTCGGCGCCAAACTGGACTCCCAGGCGGCATGCGAAGCCGGCCACTACAACTACTACGTGTACGAATACGGCACCGGCGCAGCAGACAAGGTGATGTGCCTGATCCCGAACTACCGGGTGGGCACGTGCTACGAGGAATCGACCATCTCGATCGGCGCCGACCTCAAGACCGTCGCCTGTTCGACGCCCTCGTCGAGCCTGACCGCCCGATACAAGATCACCGAGCGGGCCGAGTCCGCGAACGTGCCGAACTGCACCGATTCCGAGAAGCAGAAGGCGTTCACCTACGAGGTGCAGACCGATCCGGCGCGCCGGATCGGCTTCTGCGCCGAGATTCAGGGCGACGGGTACGGCTGGAAGTAGCCCGTCCCGGCACCGGCCTCATCCGACCGATCGCGCACCCGCACTCATCCGCGGATGATGCCGGCGATCAGTCGGGTGAGGCCGAACTCGTATGCGTGGTCGGCGTTTCCCGGGCCGGCGAACTCCTCGCCCACGGCGGTGCCGACCCGGGACGAGATCGGATACCGCCCCTCGGGCATCGCATCGGCGAGCAATGGCCCGGCCGTCTCCCACCACTGTTCGTCGGTCATTCCCGAGTTCGCGTACGTCACCATCTGGTCGATCCGCGAGCGGGCATTGCCGATGGCGAAGGCTCGCAGCGAAGCGATCACCGCGTCCAGCTCCACATCGCCGAAGTGCTTCCCCGACCTGGCCCCGGCCGCCGCGACGGCGGAGAGCTGGACCTCGTATCTATGCGAGGAGCCCGGTCCCGGGACCGGGCGCCACGCAGGGACGTCGAGCAGCCACGGATGCCGGAGGATCTCGTCACGGTACTGATCGGCAACCGCCCGCAGCACTGCGTCGATAGTCGCGCTCGTGTCGATCGCGGTGTCTTCGACCGCCACCGCGTCGACCATCAGAGCCAGCAGAATCTCCCGGTTCGGCACATACGTGTAGAGCCCCATCGGCTTGAGTCCGACGTCCGCGGCGAGCACCCGCATCGACAGCTGCGCCAGCCCGTTCGCATCGGCGATCGCCACCGCCGCCCGCACCACCGCCTCAACGGTGGTGCGCTGCCGCGGTCCCGGCCGGACCTGAACATCACTCGGTGCCCGCCACAGCAGTTCGACGGTGCGCCGCACGTTCTCGGTCTCGTCCGCCATCCTCGACAATCCTCTCCGTAAGGCGTACGGTATCAGTTCCGTACATCGTACGCCATCCCCACAGGTTCTCGGAGGAGACATTCTGACCAGGCAGAACGTACCCCTGCACGCCACCTATCTGACCGACCGGCATGCGTTCGCACTGTGGGCGCCTTCGGTGTCCGCAGGGCGAACGCATACCCTTCGCATTCCGCTGCCCTCCGGGCACGGGCCCACGGCAGGCCTCGTCCCCTCGAACGTCGCCTGCCGGATCGTCGACGCCGACCGCCTGCCCGCCTGCCAGACCCCGTCGGCGCAGGCCTGGTCGCGCATCGCTGCCGACCCGGACGCGGACGTCGAGTTGCCTCCCGCCGCGCACGCGGTCCTGAACGCGACCGGTGACGCCGCGACCTCGGCCGCCTACGCTCGTGCGGTCTTCGTCGACACCCTCGCCGCGGCCGAGTCGCTCCGGCCCCTGCTCACCGCGGACCTGCGCGCCTACCAGCTGCGCGGCGTCACCTGGCTCGCCGAGGTATGCGCGGAGGGCTGCGGCATCCTCGCCGACGAGATGGGGCTGGGCAAGACGTTGCAGACCATCGCTCACCTGGCCCGCGCCGGCCACGGGCCGGCGCTGGTGGTGTGTCCCACCGGCCTCGTGACGAACTGGATTCGCGAGATACGCCGCTGGACTCCCGGTCTGGAGGCCACCGACTTCCGCGGTGGCGAACTGCCACCGCCCGGCGACCGCACCGTTGTCGTGACCGGGTATCCCACCCTTCGCCGTCACACCGGCGCACTCGCCGCAGTGAGATGGGCCACCGCCGTATTCGACGAAGCGCAGGCGCTCAAGAACAGCCGGACCCAGGTCTCGCGCGCCGCGCGGGCGATCACCGCCGACGCACGGATCGCGCTCACCGGGACGCCGATCGAGAACAATCTCGACGAACTCTGGTCGGTGCTGAACCTGGTCGCGCCCAGCGCCTTCGGCAACCGCGCGCTCTTCCGCCGCCGCTACACGCTGCCGATCCAGAACGGCTCGGCCACGGCCAAGCACCGTCTGCACGATGCGATCTCGGGACACATTCTGCGACGCACCAAGAGCGAGGTCGCCGCTAACCTCGGACCCAAGATCGAGACGGACGTGCAGTGCGACCTCACCGAGGAACAGGGCAGGATCTACGACGCGATCCTCGACCGCGCCGAGGCAGAGGGATTCGGAGCCGGGATGGCGCGACGCGGCGCGATCCTGGCGGCCCTGACCCGGCTCAAGCAGGTCTGCAATCATCCGGGTCTGATCGCTTCCGGACCGGTCACCGGTCGTGTGGAGGGTCGTTCGGGAAAGCTCGACGTCGCCGCGGAGATCGTCGGTACCAACGTCGAGAACGGTTCGCCAACCGTCGTGTTCACGCAGTACCGCCAGACCGGTGAACTGCTCGCCGCTCATTTCGGCGACCTCCTCGGAACGCGGGTTCCCTTCCTGCACGGCGGGCTCACGCGGACTGAACGCGACCGGATCGTCGACGAGTATCAGTCGGGCGCGGGTTGCGGCGTTCTCGTCGCGAGCCTCAAGGCCGCCGGCACCGGTCTCACCCTCACCCGCGCGGCCGACGTCGTTCACTTCGATCGATGGTGGAACCCCGCGGTCGAAGCTCAGGCGACCGACCGGGTGCACCGGATCGGCCAGGATCGCATCGTCACCGTCACCACGCTGACCACGGCCGGAACGCTGGAGGAGCACATTGCCACGATGCACCGGAAGAAGGCCGCGCTGGACCTCGACGCCGACGCCGGCGCGCTCGCGGTTCTCACCGAGCTCTCCGACGAACGGCTGATCGAAGTCCTGCGCCGGAACCGAGAGGAGGCCGCATGAGTACCAGTAGCACAGAGTTCGGATTCACCGTCTGGGGCCGGGACTTCCTCCGGATCGCGGAGCCGACCCACGTCACCAGGCCGGAGCCCGCCCTGCCGAGAGCGAGGCGCATGGCGCGCAATGCGATGAACGACGTGCACGTGGAGGGACGTCTGATCCGCGGCACCGTCGTCGCAGGCGATGCGGCGTCCGTCGCGTATCTCGAGTTCGCTCCGATGGGACGGGACGCGGCGCGTGCGGTCGCTGACCTGGTCGGTGCCACACCCGGCCCATCCGCGTTGACCGACGAGGTCCACGCCGCACTCGGCCCGCGACCGCCGGAACTCGCAGTGGTCGACTGCTCGTGTCGCGCGCGGTCACCGCGCTGCGTGCACGTCCTCGCGCTGCTCTACGAGACGATTCGCCTGGTCGACGAGGATCCCCGGCTGGCGTTGTCGCTGCGAGGCTTCGGCGACGCTCTCGACGGCGAGGTGCCTGCGGACGACCGCATCGGCCCGTGGACGCCGCTGTCCGCACTGGATCCGGCGACGTTCTACGGGTGAGGCGCGGCCCCGCCGGTCGCGTGGCGGATCGGTTCACGATTGCGCGACACCGGTCAGGAGGCGTAGCGGGCGATCCAGCCGGGTCCGTAGCCGGTCGAGCCGACCGAGTAGAGAACGCGCCCGACTTGCTGCCAACCGGCATCCCGGTCTGCCGGGTCGATGGTCCACCGCCTGCTTCCGTTCTCGCCGTCGAACGCCGTCAGTCGTGGAGCATTGGGCCGCTGGTGCTCAGCCGGGTCGCCGGCGAACAGCAGTCGCCGACCGTCGAACCCGAACAGCCATGCCCCGAAGTTCGACGTGACGGTTCCACCGGACTCGCCGGTGGCGGCATCGATGAGCCGCCAGGTCTCCGAGTACGCATCGCCGGGCCCGAACTCGCTCGTTCCGACCGCCACGTGTCGTTCGTCGAGGGCGCGGACCTTTGCGATGCCGTCGCCTGTGACCGCTCGGGTCCAGCGCAGCGCGCCAGTGTCAGCGGTGACGACGCCGACCTTGCGCCCGGAGACGACGGGGATCGACTCGGGGTCGACGAGCGGTCGCTCGCGCGGAAAATCTGCGCCCTCGGCCAGCCGCCACCCGATTAATCGACCGGTCCGCCGCCCGGTCTCGTCGTACGTCACGGTCACCGGACTCCCGCCCGCCGGGTCGACCGCGAATCCACCTTCATAGAGCAAGTAGTTCGGTCTCGACGGCTGCCCGACGATCGACGTGCACACCATCATTCCGGTGACCTCGTCCGGCGCGCCACAGCTCGGGGCCATCGACGTCGGTTCACGGTGGACCAGGGTGCCGGTGTCGGCCCGGTAGAAGGAGACGGCACCGTCGTCGGACTCCATCACGATCACCCTGGAGCCGATCACCGACCGCACGGTGCGCTCTCCGGTCGACCCGTTGACCGACCACGAACGCTGCCCCGTCGGCTCGAATCGCGTGATCAACGGTCTCCGGTCCACGGTGGCAGCACCCCTGTCGGGGACCGGGCCCTCCTCGCGGAGTCCGACGCCTGAATCCCTGGGCACCGCAACGACGAATCCGTCATCGACCGACACGATGCTGGGCGTCCCGTGGACGCGGACGGTCTGCACGACGCGCTCGGCACCCGAGGCCAGGTCGAAGAAGGAGACGCGAGCCACGACGTCGCCGCTCAATCGGACGTTCTTCGTACATGCCAGCGTCGGGCCGTCTCCGACGGCGCAGTCGGCCCAGTGACCCGCCTCGCGTCGACTCCACAGCACCTTCCCCGACTGCACGTCGACCGCCGCCAACGTCGTCGTACGCGCGTGCGGCTCGGCAGCGCCGACGACCACCACCACATCATCCGACTGCGCCTTGATCGAGATCGACGCACGTTCATCGGCGGGTTCGTCAGCTCCCAGGACGTCTTCCGCAGTCAGCTTCCACCGTTCACCCGGCGCCGACGGCATGGACTGCAGCGCAATCGGTCCCGGCCCGTACTCGAGATCGTCGTCTCCGCGCGGCCACAACACGACGCCGACCACGACCACCTCGACGATCATCAGGAGAACTACGACGACGGGCAGAACACTCCGATGCGACAGTGGCGGCATATCGCCGATTCAACCATCACGCCGTACGTTGCGGTGACCGATGGTCTGACACACTGGGACTCGTGATCAGAGTGGGACTCACCGGCGGCATCGGCGCCGGCAAATCGACGGTTGCCAAGACCTTCATCGAACACGGCGCGTATCACGTCGACGCCGACCGCATCGCCCGCGAGGTGGTGGAGCCCGGCACGCCGGGTCTGGCTCAGCTCGTCGACGCCTTCGGACCGGAGATCCTCGACGCCGACGGCGCTCTCGACCGTCCGGCCCTCGCGGCGCGTGCATTCGTCGACGACGACAGTCGCAAGCTCCTGAACTCGATCACGCATCCATTGATCGGCGCGCGGACCCAGGAGCTCACCGACGCGGCGCCCGCCGACGCGATCATCCTTCACGACGTCCCGCTCCTCGTCGAAGGGAACATGGCGCCGTTCTATCACGTGGTCGCCGTGGTGCACGCGGATGCGGACGTCCGGCTGGACCGCCTGGTGAACCTGCGCGGCATGGATCCCGAAGACGCGCGGTCCCGAATCGCGGCGCAGGCGACGGACGACCAGCGTCGAGACGTCGCCGACATCTGGCTCGATAACTCGGGGACCCCGGACGAGCTCGCGGCTCAGGCTCTGCGCGTCTGGAACGAGCGATTGATTCCGTTGCGCGACAACGTTGCCGGCCGCGTCTGTGCCGAGCTGCCGACACGGCCACAGGAGTACGACCCTTGGTGGGCCGTATTGGGACGCCGCGTCGTGAACCGCGTATGGGCGCTGGTCGGGGCCGGAGCGACGGCGGTCGAGCACGTCGGCCCGACCGCCGTCGTCGGGCAGTCGGCGCCACCGGTGATCGATATCCGGGTGACGGTCGCCGACCTCGGATCCGCGGATTCGCTCGCGGACGCACTCGCCGACGGCGGGTTCCCGCGGCTGTCGTCGTCCGAGGACGAACGCCTGCACGCCAGCGCCGATCCGGCGCGTCCGGTCCGCGTGCACGTGTGTCCGGTAGCGCCGTCGGCGTAGCGGTTCGCGTGGCGGACGTCAGACTCCGATCGCCCGTCGAATCAGCGCCGACGACGCCAGACAGGGGCCGGTATCCGCTCGGCACGACGAAGCCCGCGCAGTCGGTGACCGCGCGGGCTTCGTCGAATTGAGCGAGATGCTAGGCGACCTCGCCGTCGCGCTCCGCCACCAGAGTGAGGGCGATGTCGACGATCATGTCCTCCTGGCCACCGACCAGACGCCGTTCACCGCACACGGTGAGGATGTCGCGCACGTCGAGGTCGTACCGTTTGGCCGCGGCCTCGGCGTGACGCAGGAACGACGAGTACACGCCGGCGTAACCGAGCGTCAGCGTCTCGCGGTCGACGCGGACCGGGCGGTCCTGCAGTGGCCGGACGATGTCGTCGGCCGCGTCCTCCAGCTTGTTCAGGTCGCAGCGGTGCTCGAAGCCCGACAGATTCGCGACGGCGACGAAGGGCTCGATCGGGCAGTTGCCCGCTCCGGCACCGTGGCCGGCCAGCGAGGCGTCGACGCGGTAGACGCCGTTCTCGACCGCGACCACCGAGTTGGCGACCGACAGCGAGAGGTTCTCGTGAGCGTGGATGCCGATCTCGGTCTCCGGATTCAGCACGGCCCGGTAGGCCTTCACTCGCGCGACCACGTCGTTCATCGTCAGGCGTCCGCCCGAATCGGTGATGTACACGCAGTGCGCGCCGTAGCTCTCCATCAGCTTGGCCTGCTCCGCCAGCTTCTCGGGGGTCGACATGTGCGAGAGCATCAGGAAGCCCGAGACGTCCATGCCGATCTCCCGCGCCGCGGCGATGTGCTGTGCGGAGACGTCGGCCTCGGTGCAGTGCGTCGCGATGCGGACCGACCGGACGCCGAGATCCCATGCGTGCTTCAGTTCCTCGACAGTGCCCACGCCCGGCAGCAGCAGAGTGGTGAGCCGTGCGTTCTTCAGAACACTCGCCGCGGCCTCGATCCACTCCCAGTCGGTGTTGGAACCGGGCCCGTAGTTCACCGAGCCGCCCGCCAGACCGTCGCCGTGCGCCACCTCGATGGCGTCGACGCCGGCCTCGTCGAGCGCAGAGACGATGCGCTTGACGTCGTCGGTGCTGATCTGATGGCGGATGGCATGCATGCCGTCACGCAGCGTGACGTCCTGGACGAAGATGGGGGTGCTCATGCGTTGGACTCCTTCAGCGCTGCGATCCGCTCCGCGTACTGCAGGCCCGCGGACGTCATGATGTCGAGGTTCCCGGCATAGGCCGGCAGATAGTGCGCGGCACCCTCGACTTCGAGGAAGACCGACACCTGGTGGGTGGGAGCCGACTCCGGCTCCTGGGTCATCAGCGTCTGAACCGGCGACCCCTCGGCGATCGGGTTGATCTGCACCTTCTGCTTCAGTCGGTACCCCGGGACGTATGCGGAGACGTCCGCGACCATCTTCTCGACAGAATTGCGGATCCGCTCCTGAGTGTCCAGGTCCGGCGCATCGACCAGCGCATACACGGTGTCGCGCATGATCAGCGGCGGCTCGGCCGGGTTCAGGATGATGATGGCCTTGCCGTTGCGGGCCCCGCCGACCTGCTCGATGGCCGCCGACGTGGTCTCGGTGAACTCGTCGATGTTGGCGCGGGTGCCGGGTCCGGCCGACTTGGACGCGATGGACGCGACGATCTCGGCGTAGGCGACCGGCGCCACGCGGGACACCGCGGCGACGATCGGGATGGTCGCCTGCCCGCCGCAGGTCACCATGTTGACGTTCTGCGCATCGAGATGGTCGCCGATGTTCACCGCCGGCACCACGTACGGTCCGATGGCCGCCGGCGTCAGGTCGATCAACCGCTTGCCCAGCGGCTGCAGGATCGACGCATTGTGCTCGTGGGCTTTGGCCGAGGTGGCGTCGAAGACGATCTCGATCTCGTCGAAGTTCGGCATCGCGACGAGACCCTCGACGCCTTCGTGCGTGGTGGGCACGCCGAGGCGCTGGGCGCGGGCCAGGCCGTCGGAGTCGGGATCGATGCCGACCATCGCACCCATCTCGAGGTGCTTGGCGGTCCGCAGCACCTTGATCATCAGATCGGTCCCGATGTTGCCGGAGCCGATGATGGCGACCTTCGTCTTGCCGCCTGACGTCTTACTCATGGGAGTTCCCTTCACTGAAACGGGCTTTCACCGATCCGAGGCCGTCGATCACGACGGTCACCTCGTCTCCGGGTTGAATCGGGCGCATGGGGCCGAGCGCTCCGGACAGGATCACCTGACCCGCGCGCAGGGGTTCGCCGAAGTCGCGGGCGGCCCGGGCCAACCAGGCGACGGCGTTGAGCGGGTCTCCGAGGCAGGCCGCGCCCTCACCGGTCGAGACCTCCTCGCCGTTGACGAGCATCGACATGCCGACGTCGACGGGACGGAACTCGTCGAGCGTCCTGCGGTCGGTGCCGAGGACGTAGACCCCCGAGGAGGCGTTGTCGGCGACCGTGTCGGCGAATGCGATGTCCCAGCCGTCGATGCGGCTGTCGCAGACCTCCAGTGCGGCGACGCCGTAGTCGATCGCATCGCGGATCTGTTCGATGTCGAGCGGACCGTCGGCGAGATCCTTCTTCAAGACGAAAGCGACCTCCGCCTCGGCCTTGGGCTGCAGCAGCCGGTCGATCGGAACCACCTCGCCGTCGCCGTACGCCATGTCGTCGAAGAGGACGCCGAAGTCGGGCTGGTCGACGCCCATCTGGTCTTGAACGGCCGCAGAGGTGAGGCCGATCTTGCGGCCGACGATCGTCGCACCGCCGGACACCCGGCCCGCGGTCAGCCGTTCCTGGACGCGGTAGGCCGCGGCCAGATCCGTGGGTCCGATCAGGTCGCGCACCGGAGTGCACGCCTGTCTGGTCTGGAGGGCGGTGAGCAGCCGCTGCGCGGCCTGGTCTTCGGCGACCGGATTCTGCGCCGGCTCGCGTTCGGTGGTCTCGGTCATGGTGACCATGCTCACCGCTGTGCCGCCCGAAGAGAAGAGCGTCGTCTCGCTGAGCGAGACGGAGGCGGTAGTGTCGTCCGCATGGCCAGAACGACGCCCTCGAAACCGTCGGATCCGGGCGACGGCGAGCACGCCGTGGACCGCGCCACCGTCGTCGGCAAAGTGGTGACCATCCTCCGGGCCTTCACTGTCGACGACAACGAACTGAGCCTCGCCGAACTGGTGCGCCGCACCGGTCTGCACAAGGCGACGGTGCATCGGCTGGCCGGTGAACTCGTCGGGGTCCGGCTCCTCGACCGGACCGACGACGGGTACCGACTGTCCGGCGGCCTGTTCGAACTCGGGATGCTCGCGTCGGTGGAACGCAGTCTGCTGGAGATCGCGATGCCCTTCCTCCAGGACCTCTACGGGCGAACCCGGGAGACCGTGCACCTGGGTGTCCTCGACGGCCACGAGGTGGTCTACGTGGCGAAGATCGGCGGTCACCGTCAGGCCAGCGCGCCCTCGCGCACAGGCGGCCGGATGCCGTTGCACTGCACGGGGATCGGCAAGGCACTCTTGGCGCACTCGGATCCCGCTCTGCAGCAGAGCGTCCTCGCCGGACCGCTCCCCCGCCGCACCCCGCGAACGATCGTCGCGCCGGGCATCCTGGCGCGCCAACTCGATGCCATCCGCGAATCCGGAGCGGCCTTCGAGTACGAGGAGTCGGCTCCCGGAATCGCGTGCGTCGCGGCGCCGATCCTGGACGTCGCGAACAACACCGTGGTGGCCGCAGTCAGCGTGACCGGCCCGCTCACGCGGTACCGGCCCGAGGCGCACACCGACGCGGTCCGCGCCGCAGCGACCGGGATCGCGTCCACCCTCGACCGTCGACGCACGCTGCGTTGACGAGGCGGGGCGGCCGATCGAATCGGCCGCCCCGCCTCGTCGCCGGAGTGTCGCGAGTCGTCACACGGTCGCGCCTTCGGCGGCGGCCGCCGCAGCGGGTTCCGGCTCCGGCACCCGAGCGAACAGAACCACCGCGCACACCAGGCTGAGCAGGCAGACAACGGCGAGATACGCGGTGACGCCGGCGGCGCCACCGGACTCCCCGACCAGCGCCGAAGAGATGATCGGTGCCAGTCCCCCGCCCAGAATCGCGCCGACCTGCAGGATCAGCGAAGTTCCCGAGTAGCGGACGGCGGCCGGGAAGGTGTCGGCGATGATCGCGCCCTGGACGCTGTGCGTGATCGGCACGATGACGCCCATCCCGAGGAACGCCGCGGCGGTGATCACCGCACTGCCCGTGCCGAGCATCGGCAGGAAGACCAGACACCAGATCAGCAGCGCGACCGACCCTCCGACGAACATGGAGCGCCGGCCGCTGCGGTCGGCGATCCGAGTCCAGAACGGGATGGTCGCGAACCAGATCACGGCCGCGACCGAGACGCAGACGATGAGGAAGGAACGGCTGTAGTCGAGGTGCTCGGTGCCGTACGAGAGGGTGAAGACCATGAACACGTAGGCCACCGCCGAGTTCGCGATCATCACGCCGAGCGTCAGTGCCATCCGCCCGACACCCACGCGCATCGCCTCTCGCAGCGGGAACCGCTCGACGGCCCGGTGACTGACGACCCGGCTGAACGAGGGCGACTCCTCGACGTGCAGGCGGATCACCAGACCGATCACCACAAGCACCGCGCTGAGCAGGAACGGGATCCGCCAGCCCCACGCGTCGAAGGCTCCGGACGGCATCACCGCATTGGTGGTCAGGAAGACGACGTTCGCCAGGACCAGTCCGGCGGGAGTGCCCATCTGCGGGAAACCCGCGTAGAGGTTCCGCTTGCCTGCGGGCGCGTGCTCCATCGACATCAGCGTGGCGCCGGCACCCTCGCCGCCGAGACCGAGTCCCTGGACCACGCGAAGCAGCACCAGCAGTACCGGCGCCCACACTCCGATGGACCCGTAGTTGGGCACCACGCCGATCAGCGTCGAGGCCGCACCCATCATCAGGAGCGAGACGATGAGCGTGTTCCGCCGTCCGACCCGGTCGCCGAAGTGACCGAAGACGAGGCCACCGAGCGGACGCGCGACGAAGCCGACGGCGAACGTGCTGAAGGCCGCGAGCGTGCCTGCGGCGGGACTCAACGACGGGAAGAACTGTTTGTTGAAGATCAATGCGGCAGCTGTGCCGTAGAGGAAGAAGTCGTACCACTCGAGAGTGGTGCCGACGAGCATCGCCGAGGCGACCCGGCGTCGCGCCTGCTGATCGCTCAGTGCCTTGTCGGAGGATCGGGTGAACATCGATATCGGCCTTTCATGGGTGTGAGGTGACGACGCCGACGAACGATCAGTAATCGGGGTCACATTCAGAAGACGGCATACGGCGGCGCGTGAGAAATGCCTTTCCCCGCGGTACCGATGCCCCGGCGGGCATAGGGATGGAGCGGGCCGTCGGCGCACCACCCGGCGGCCGGACACCGCCCGGCTCCGGTGCGGGGAGACTCAGAGTCCCAGGAAACGCTCGGCGTTCCCGTGTGTGATCAGCGATCGGGTGGTCGAATCCAGGAATTCGCTCTTTCGCACCACTTCGCCGACCGGCCGCTCTCCGAGCGGATAGGGGTAGTCGCTGCCCACCAGCACCCGGTCGCGCCCGATCGTGTCGACCAGCAGCCGCAACGCGCGTTCGTCGAAGACCACCGAATCGACGTAGAACCGTCCGAGATAGTGCGACGGCGGATATTCGGAGGTGCCGATGACATCGTGGCGCCGATGCCAGGCGTTCTCCATCCGACCGAGCCAGAAGGCGAACGAGCCGCCGCCGTGCGCGAAGGCGATCTTGAGTCGCTCGTCCACTCGGTCGAAGGTGCCGCCGAGGATCATCGCCAGAATCGACAGATGCGACTCGGCGGGCATCCCCACCAGCCATTGCGCCATCCAGCGGTCCAGTCGCGGCGATCCCGCCATGTCCCACGGGTGAACGAAGACGGGGACGTCGCGGTCGGCGCAGTGCTGCAGAAAGGTGACGACGCCTTCGTCGTCCAGATCACGATCACCGACGTGGTTGCCGATCTCGACGCCGCGGTGCCCGTTGGCGAGGCACCGGTCGAGTTCCTCGCATGCGAGATCGGGATCCTGCAGCGGCACCTGACAGAACGGGATCATCCGTTCGCCGGCCGCGTCGACGATCTCGAGTGCCAGATCGTTGAACACCGCGGAGATCCGCGCGGCCTGTTCACCGGTCCTCGCGTAATTGAAGAACACCGGCGTCGGCGAGACCACCTGGGTCGCCACCCCGTCCGCGTCCATATCGCGCAGGCGCACCTCCGGATCCCAGGCGTCGGACTGGATCCGGCGGAACTCGACGTCGCCGGTCATCATCATCGCCTCGCGTTCGGACTCCACACGCAGCCACGGTGCTTCGGGACCGGCGACGTCGCGCAGGTCGGGCCATCCCTTCGGCACATAGTGGGTGTGGACGTCGATGATGTCGCTCACTTCAGCCCTTCCCCGGATGGAGGGCGCCGCATTCACGGCAGGTCCTGGCCTGCTCATCGGAACCGAAGGAGTCGAAGACCGGAGGCATGTCCTCGACGAGGTCGCGCACCTGCAACTCCACCTCGTGCAGCTTGGTGTGGCATTCCAGGCAATACCACTGGAACTTCTCCAGCGTGCCCTCCTTGCGGACCCGCTCGATCACCAGACCGATCGAATCGGGGTCGGGCCGCTGCGGCGAATGCGGAATGTTCGCAGGCATCAGCCACGTCTCCCCTTCCCGGACATCGACCCGTCGCGGCCCGTCCTCGGTCATCAGGTTGACGTGGATGTCGCCGCGGAGCTGGTAGAACCACTCCTCGTACGGCTCGTAGTGGTAGTCGTAGCGCTCGTTGGGGCCGCCGACCACCTGAATGATGAAGTCGTCTCCGAGCGCCATCATCTGGTTGTTCACCGGCGGCTTGAGCAGATGGCGGTTGTCGTCGATCCAGCGCTGGAAATCGATGACGGGCGGAATAGTCGTCATGGGAACTCCTGGGGTTGTGAGTGGGTGGCCGAGTCACGGCCGCCGGCGATGTGCGATCGCCTGGATCTCGATGAGCAGGTGCGGATGCGGGAGCTGGTGCACCGCGACGGTGGTCCGCGTGGGACCGTTCTCGTCGAAGTACTCGCCGTAGACGCGGTTGTAGGCGCCGAAATCGTTCATCGACACGAGGTAGGCCGTGACCTGACAGAGGTCGTCGAGTCCGGCGCCGACCTCGGCGAGGATGTCGCGGATGTTCTCGATCACCGCTCGCGTCTGCGCCTCGATGTCGAGGGAGGCGGTGCCCATCTCGTCGACCTCGACGCCGACGAACGTGTTGTCCGGACGGCGCGAGCTGGTGCCGGAGACGAAGATCAGATCGCCGACCGTCTTCACGTGCGGGAATCGTCCTCGAGGGGTGGCTTTTCCGCTGACGACGAGCGCCTCGGCGCCGGCGGCGCTCATCGGCGGGCCGCCTCTCCGACTGCCGTGAAGGAGACCGTTCCGAGTCCTTCGACGGTGCACTGCACGTCCGTGCCGTCGGGCGTGGAGGCGGTGAGCGGCAGCGCGGCGGTCGCCGCGCCGGCGAGTATCACGTGGCCGGCCTCGAGCGGAATGCGCCGCCGCCGGCACATGTCGAGGAGCGCGAGCAGGGCCTGAGCCGGATCGCCGAGGATCGCGGCGGTGGAACCGTGCACCGAGTCGGCGCCGACGCGCAGGGTCACGTCAAGGTCCGCCGCGTCGCACAGCGGCGACCACTCCCCGATCGCATATCCGGCCGCCGAGGTGTTGTCGGCCACCACGTCGGCGTAGGTGAAGGCGAAGTCCGGATAACGCGAGTCGATGACCTCCACCGCCGGAGCGATCGCCGAGACCGCGTCGAGGATGTCCTCGTTCGGGTCGTCGAGGCGCACATCGCGCGAGAGCAGATACGCCACCTCCGGCTCCGCCTTCGGGTGGATGAACTTCCCGAGGTCCACCGTGCCGCCGTTCGCGACGGTCATCGCGTCGGTGAGCCGGCCCACGATGACGTCGGAGACGCCCATCTGCGCCATCTTGGCCTTGCTGGTGAACCCGAGTTTCACTCCGACCACGCTCTCGCCGCGCGCCGTTCGCAGCCCGATCAGTTCTTCCTGCACCCGATATGCGAGGTCGACGTCGAAGGCGATACCGATCGCGGGATCACGTTCGATGCTCGGGGTCTCTCGACATCCGGTCTGGGCGTGGTCGAGACGGCCGGCCAGCGCGGCCGCCTCGTCGTCGGTGGTGTGCATATGCGGTCCTTTCGCTTCGGACGGAGGTGTGGTGGTCACAGTTGCAGGCAGACGTTGGTCGGTTCGGTGTAGAAGTGCAGCGAGGATTCTCCGCCCTCGCGGCCGATGCCGGAGAGCCCGACGCCGCCGAACGGGGCTCGCAGATCACGCAGGTACCAGGTGTTGACCCACGAGAGCCCGACGTTCATCCGCGCGGCGACGCGGTGACCGCGACGCAGATCGTCGGTCCAGACAACCGACGCGAGCCCGTACTCGGTGTCGTTGGCGAGTGCGATCGCCTCCTCCTCGGTGTCGAACGGGACCAGACCGGCCACCGGGCCGAAGATCTCCTCGCGCATCACGCGACTGCTGTTGTCGACGCCCGTCCACAGCGTCGGCGCGATCCACGAACCCCCGTCGAGGTGCTCTCCCACGTCCGGGACCCGGCCCCCGCACACCACATCGGCGCCTTCCGCGCGGGCGAGGTCGAAGTAGCTCAGGACCTTCCTCCGGTGCTTCTCTGAGATGAGCGGGCCGGTCGTCGTCGCCTCGTCGAACGGATCTCCCAGCCGCAGCGAGGCGGCCTCGGTCGCCAGGCCGGCCACCACCTCGTCGAAGATCCGCCGCTGAACGTATACGCGCTCGGTGCACAGACACACCTGGCCGGTGTTGGTGAAGATCGACCGGCTCAGTCCCTTGACCGCCTCGTCGACGTCCGCGTCATCGAAGACGATCGCCGCGTTCTTGCCGCCGAGCTCCAGCGAGACCGGCCGCACCCGCGGCGCCACCGTCCGCATGACGTGACTGCCGGTGGCCGACGATCCGGTGAAGGTGACACCGTCGATTCCGGGATGCTCGGTCAGGAACGCCCCGGCCGAATCGGCGCCGAAACCGTGGACCACGTTGTACACACCGCGCGGCAGACCGGCTTCCGCGAGCACTTCGGCCAGCAGCGAGGCGGTGGCGGGAGTGTCCTCGCTCGGCTTCACCACCACCGCGTTCCCGCAGGCGAGCGCCGGTGCGACTTTCCAGGTGAGGAGCAGGAGCGGGAGGTTCCAGGGGACGATGATCGCGATCACGCCGAGCGGTTTGCGGACCGTGTAGTTCAGGGCTCGGCGACCGTCGGCGGTGTCGGTCAGGTACGACTGCTCGCCGGCGCTCGACACCAGGTCGGCGTACGCGCGGAAGTTCATCGGAGCGCGGGCGACGTCGAGGGCACGCGCCTGTGTCACCGGCTTGCCGGTGTCGGCGAGCTCTGCGGCGACGAAGTCGTCGAAGCGCTGTTCGATCAGGTCGGCGGCACGACGGAGGATCCGGGCCCGATCTGCGACCGGCCGGTCGGCCCAGCCGGCGGCCAGCGCACGTCGCGCCGAACCGACGGCACGGTCGACGATCTCGGCTCCGGCCTCGTGAACCCTGGCGTACGCGGTGCCGGTGGCGGGGTCGACCGCGTCGAACGCCGACGCCGGATCGGGGTCGAGGAATGCGCCGTCGACGTAGTTGCGAATCCATTCGGGGTGGGGTGCGGTCATGAATCCACTGTGATCCGCATCGCCATGTGGTTCAAATACCTAGCGGAATCACTCACATACCGAAATAGTCATAACGGAGATGGTCACAACCGCCGACCGGAGTGCCGGTCGTCATAGCAAAAATGGCATAGTCGGGTACGTGTTCGGCATTAGACGGGTATGAGTTGCGTGCCAGACCCTGAAGACGATTCGTTGCCGTTCGAAGGAGCCCCGTTGTTCGACCCCGAGATCGCCGCCGCATACAGCGCCCGCGGAACCGTGTCCCCGGAAACCTTCGCCAGGGTGATGGACGATTACCGAACGCGGTCCGAGCGCGCAGTCCGGGATCTGCCCGGCGCCCGCGGCGTCGCCTACGACGAGCACAGCGACGAGGTGCTCGACGTGTGGGGGATCGCCGACGCTCCCCGTCCGGTATTCCTGGTGATCCACGGCGGATACTGGCGCTCGCTGTCACGCCTGGACACCGCGTTCATGGCGCGCACGCTGGCCGACCACGGTATCGCCACTGTCGCTGTCGACTACGGACTGGCTCCGGCGACCTCCCTGCCCGAAATGGTCCGTCAAGTCAGGGCGGCCGTCGCATGGGTGCATCGCGACGGACCCGCGCACGGCCTCGATCGCAACAGGATCGTGGTCTGCGGCAGTTCGGCGGGTGCTCACCTCGCCGCGACCACCATGATCGGCGGTTGGCAGGCCGACCTCGGGCTGCCCGATCGCGCAGTGCACGCCGGCCTGCTGATCAGCGGACTCTATGATCTGCGGCCGCTGATCCACGCCGAGGCGAACGAGTGGCTCTTCCTGACCGAGCAGTCCGCTGCCGACCTCAGCCCGGCCCTCGCACCGCTGCCCGACGATCCCGCTCCGGCGGTGATCGCCATGGCCGAGCACGAGGCCGACGGCTTCCGCCGGCAGAGTCGGGACTTCCACCGGCACTGGGCCCGCGGAAGTGCCGGCCCGCTCCTGACCGTTCCCGGACGGAACCACTTCGACGTCTTCGTCGACCTGGCCGATCGCGACACCGAACTGTCGTCGGCCGTGCATCGTCTCTTCGCCCTGACCGCACCGACCCACACCCCGAAATGAGGACCCCCGTCATGTTCCGCAAGATCCTTGTCGCCAACCGAGGCGAGATCGCGATCCGCGCCCTCCGCGCGGCCGTCGAGCTGGGCATCACCACCGTCGCGGTGTACCCGCACGAGGACCGGAACTCTCCCCACCGGTTCAAGGCAGACGAGGCGTACCGGATCGGCGAGCCCGGGCATCCCGTTCGGGCCTACCTCGATGTGGACGAGATCATCCGTGTCGCGAAGGAATCCGGTGCCGACGCCGTCTACCCCGGATACGGATTCCTCTCCGAGAACCCCGAACTCGCACGGGCGTGCGCCGCGGCCGGGATCACCTTCGTGGGTCCGACTGCCGAAGTCCTTCAGCTGACGGGCAACAAGTCTCGAGCGATCGCCGAAGCCCGCGCCGCCGGGCTCCCGGTCCTGGCGTCGACCGAACCCTCCACCGACGTGCAGACGCTGCTGGACGCCGGCGAGTCGATGACCTTCCCGGTCTTCGTCAAGGCCGTCTCGGGCGGCGGTGGTCGCGGCATGCGCCTCGTCGACGATCCCGCACTCCTGCGCGCGGCGCTCGAAGAGGCCTCCCGCGAAGCGGAGTCGGCGTTCGGCGACGGTGCGGTGTACATCGAGCAGGCGGTGAGCGGGCCGCGGCACATCGAGGTCCAGGTCCTCGGCGACGCCACCGGCGACGTCGTCCATCTCTATGAGCGCGACTGCTCCGTCCAGCGTCGCCATCAGAAGGTCATCGAGCAGGCACCCGCGCCGGACCTGCCCGCGGACCTGCGCGAGCGCATGTGCGCCGACGCCGTGCGCTACGCACGCCACATCGGCTACACCTGTGCCGGGACGGTCGAGTTCCTCCTGGACCGCAGCGGCGACTACGTGTTCATCGAGATGAATCCCCGCATCCAGGTGGAACACACCGTCACCGAAGAGGTGACCGACGTCGATCTCGTCCAGACCCAGTTGCAGCTCGCCGCCGGAGCCACTCTGGCCGGTCTCGGACTGTCGCAGGACACGATCGCGCTGCACGGTGCCGCCATGCAGTACCGGATCACCACCGAGGACCCCGCGAACGAATTCCGGCCCGACACCGGACGCATCACGGCGTACCGGTCGCCCGGCGGCGCCGGCGTCCGCCTGGACGGCGGGACCACGGTCGGCGCGGAGGTCGGCGCCTACTTCGACTCCATGCTGGTCAAGCTCACCTGCCGCGGGTCCACTCGCGACATCGCGCTCGCCCGCGCCCGCCGCGCGCTGATGGAGTTCCGCATCCGAGGGGTGACGACGAACATCCCATTCCTCCGCGCAGTGCTCGACGATCCGACGTTCCAGTCCGGCGCCGTCGACACCGGCTTCATCGCCGCGCATCCGGAGCTGCTGCACGGCAACGCTCCGGCCGACCGCGGCACACGCATGCTGAACTACCTGGCCGACATCACGGTCAACTCCCCCAACGGCAAGGCTCCGGCGGGCGTGGACCCGGCCTCCAAGCTGCCGCGGCCGGCATCCGAGCGATCCGTGCCGGAGGGCTCCCGCCAGCGGCTCGCCGCCCTCGGCCCCGAACGCTTCGCCGCCGATCTCCGTGCGCAGAAGGCGCTGGCGATCACCGACACCACCTTCCGCGACGCGCACCAGTCGCTGCTCGCCACACGCGTCCGCACCAAGGACCTGACCGCTGTCGCCGGCCACGTCTCCTCGAGCATCCCGGAACTGCTGTCGATCGAGGCCTGGGGCGGTGCGACCTACGACGTCGCCCTGCGTTTTCTGCACGAGGATCCGTGGGACCGCCTGGCACGACTGCGCGAGGCGGTGCCGAACATCTGCCTGCAGATGCTGTTGCGGGGACGCAACACCGTCGGCTACACCCCTTATCCCACCGAGGTGACCGATGCCTTCGTGGCCGAGGCCGCCGCCACCGGCGTCGACATCTTCCGCATCTTCGACGCGCTGAACGACGTCGACCAGATGCGTCCGGCGATCGACGCCGTGCGCGCGACCGGCACTGCGGTCGCGGAGGTCGCCCTCTGTTACACCGGTGACCTGACGGACCCGGCGGAGGATCTCTACACCCTCGACTACTATCTCCGGCTGGCCGAGCGCGTCGTCGACGCCGGCGCGCACATCATCGCCGTCAAAGACATGGCCGGGCTGCTGCGCGCCCCGGCCGCCACCACGCTCGTGACGGCCCTCCGGTCGCGTTTCGACCTTCCCGTTCACGTCCACACGCACGACACCGCGGGCGGCCAGCTGGCGACGTACCTCGCGGCGTGGAACGCCGGCGCGGACGCGGTCGATGTGGCCGCGGCCCCGATGTCGGGCGGTACCAGTCAACCGTCGATGTCGGCGGTGGTCGCGGCGACCGCCCACACCGACCGCGACACCGGCATCGACCTCGACGCGGTCTGCGAGCTCGAGCCCTACTGGGAGTCGATGCGCGGGCTCTATCACCCGTTCGAGGCCGGCATCCCCGCTCCGACCGGCCGCGTGTACACCCATGAGATCCCGGGCGGTCAGCTGTCGAATCTGCGTGCGCAGGCCACCGCTCTGGGGCTCGCGGACCGGTTCGAGGAGATCGAACGCGCCTACTCCGGTGTCGACCGGGCCTTCGGCCGCCTCATCAAGGTGACGCCGTCGTCGAAGGTCGTCGGCGACCTCGCCCTCGCTCTCGTCGGTTCGGGCGTCAGTGCCGAACAGTTCGCCGCCGATCCGACGGTGGTCGACCTCCCCGAGTCGGTCACCGGATTCTTCCGCGGCGAGCTGGGCACTCCGGCCGCGGGTTGGCCCGAACCGCTCCGCACCCGGGCGCTCGGCGACACGCCGGCCGTGGCACCGCCGCTCGCCGAACTGACCGACGACGACCGCGCCGGGCTCGCAGCCGACTCGCAGACGCGCCGGACCACACTGTCACGGCTGCTGTTCCCCGGTCCGTCCAGGGAATTCATCGAGCACCGCGAGACCTTCGGCGACACCTCGGTGATCGGCACCCGCGAGTTCTTCTACGGTCTGGTTCCCGGCACCGAACACGTCGTGGAACTCGGACCCGGTGTCACGCTCCTTCTCGGCCTCGAGTCGATCTCCGAAGCCGACGAACGCGGGATGCGTACGGTGATGTGCTGGATCAACGGCCAGCTGCGGCCGGTCCAGGTGCGCGACCGCTCGATCGAAGACGCACGGCCGCGGGCCGAGAAGGCCGATCCGTCGGTTCCCGGTCAGGTGCCCGCCCCGTTCGCCGGCGTGGTCACCCTGGAGGTGTCCGAAGGCGACGAGGTGGCCGCGGGCGACACGATCGCCCATATCGAGGCGATGAAGATGGAGGCGGCGATCACCACGCCGGTGGGCGGCGTGGTCGGCAGGATCGCGGTGCCGGGGGTGGCGCAGGTGGAGAACGGCGACCTGCTGATCACGATCACCTCCGGGGTATGAGTGCGGCGGACCGGCCGTCGATCGATCTGCCGAAACTGCTCGACGGCCGGCTGAAGATCCGGCACCTGGTCTTGATCGACGCGCTGTCGCGGCAGGGCAGCGTGATCGGCGCAGCCGCGGAACTCCACGTCACTCAGCCGGTCGCCACGCGAAGCCTGCGCGACATCGAGGCGATCGTGGGAGTGGAACTGTATGAGCGCGGCCCGCGGGGAATCACGCCCACGATCTTCGGGGCGGCGTTCACCGAGCACGCGCGGGCGATCCTCGCACAGCTGAACCAGGCGGGTCGCCATGTGGTGGAGCTGGCGGACGCCGATCGCGGCACCGTGATCGTCGGGACGCATCTCGCGGGATCGAATGTGCTTCTGCCGCAGGCGATTGTGCAGTTGAAAGCGAAGCATCCGCGACTCACCGTCGTGGTGCGAGAGGGCTCGCCGGAAGCGCTGCTCGCTGAACTCGAGGCGGGTCGGATCGACATGATCGTCGGTCGTCTGACATCGCCGAGCACATCGACTATCACGCGTATCCCGCTGTACGAGGAGTCGGTGGAGGTCTTCGCCGGCGCCACCCATCCCCTCGCGGGGGCCGGACCGTTCTCTCTCGCCGACACCCGCGGTTACCCGTGGGTGCTCCCCGGCGTCGAGACCGCCCTGCGCGGGGAACTCGAAGCGGTGTTCGCCCGCAGCGGAACCGCGTTGCCGGAGAACCGTGTGGAAGCGACGA
Organism: Gordonia cholesterolivorans; assembly: GCF_039531975.1. Lineage (NCBI taxonomy): Bacteria > Bacillati > Actinomycetota > Actinomycetes > Mycobacteriales > Gordoniaceae > Gordonia > Gordonia cholesterolivorans. The sequence continues at coordinate 63,204 of NZ_BAAARB010000014.1, forward strand.
GCTTCCTCACGGTACGGGAGCTGCTGCACCATACGGAGACGCTCGCTGTGCTGCCCAGCCTCATCGGACGCGGCGACGCCCGCCTCACCCCGCTCGACGTGGACCTCGGATCCATCGGGCACAGCGTCGGACTCACCGTCGCCGCCGACCGTCCGCTCAGCCCGTCGGGCCAGGCTCTCGTCGCGCACCTGCGGACGGTCGCCGAAGTACGGCTCGGGTGAGACTGCAGGAGACGGACAGGTCGGCGGCGCCGCCGTCAGTGGTCGGCGTCGCCGATCGACTCGTAGGTCCACATCGTCAGGTATGCGGCGGCCAGGAAGACAGCAACCGCGACGGCGACGCCGGACGAATGCACGTGCGCGAAGGGTGACCTCACCCATCCCATCGTCTGGGCGACGACGGCGTCCGGCCGGGTCACGAGATCCCAGGAGTTCCAGCGCTGGAACCGACCGATGACCACTCCTACGGCGCAGAGGATCACCGATGCGGCGACGGCGGCCCAGCCCGCGGCCCGTCCCCAGTCCGCTTCGATGCGTCGGTGCACCAGCCGCATCGAGACGACGCCGAGCATCACGCCGGTCCATGCCGCGAATCCGTACTGGAGAATGTGCCGCCAGAGTTCGTAGCCTTCGCCCAGATGCACGAGGTCGGTGATCAGGTAGGGCGCGTTGGGCAGGAAGGCCAGCCACGCGAGTCCGAGCGGAATCAGCGCAAGCTTGTTTCGCACGATGACGAAGGCGCACGCGATCAGCAGCGGAAGCCAGGCGAGGAATAGATTCCAGATCAGGAAACGGGTCGGATACACCAGCGGCGCATGGGGATCGGTCACACCGACGACGATCGTCAGCGCCGTCGTCGCGGCCAGGGCGCCGATCAGGGCGAGCCGGCGCCAGGTGAAAGACATCGTGTCCGAAGTCGGCTCTTCTCGCATGGCCACACGGTACGCGAGCGGCCGAGCCCCAGCTCGCCCCGACTCGTCCGGACAGACGACAACACCCCGGAACCGAGGTTCCGGGGTGTTGTTCAGTCAGTCACTCCGACCGACCGCGCGTGAATCAGGCGTTGCCCGACAGCTTCTCGCGCAGTGCGGCGAGCTGCTCGTCGCTGGCGAGCGATCCGCCGGTCTGGGCCGGGCCGCTGCTCGACGAGGTCGACTGCGAAGCCGAACTCGACGACGAGTAGTCGCTCGGAGCGTTCTCCGCCTCGGCGGCAGCCGCGGCGAACTTCTCGATCTGAGCGGTGTGCAGCTTGTGACGGCGCTCGGCCTCCGCGTAGCGGGCCTCCCACTCCTCACGCTGCTTGTCGTAGCCCTCGAGCCACTCGTTGGTCTCGGCGTCGAAGCCCTCGGGGAAGATGTAGTTCCCCTGGTCGTCGTAGCTGTCGGCCATACCGTACTTCGAGGGGTCGAACTCCTCGGTGTAGTCCTCGTTGGCCTGCTTCAGCGACAGCGAGATGCGGCGGCGATCCAGGTCGATGTCGATGACCTTGACCATCGCGTCGTCGCCGACGGAGACGACCTGGTCCGGAACCTCGACGTGGCGCTCGGCCAGCTCGGAGATGTGGACCAGACCCTCGATGCCCTCTTCGACGCGCACGAAGGCGCCGAACGGCACGAGCTTGGTGACCTTGCCCGGAACGATCTGACCGATCGCGTGGGTGCGGGCGAACTGGCGCCACGGGTCTTCCTGGGTGGCCTTCAGCGACAGCGACACGCGCTCGCGGTCCATGTCGACGTCGAGGACCTCGACGGTGACCTCGTCGCCGACGGTGACGACCTCGGACGGGTGATCGATGTGCTTCCACGACAGTTCGGAGACGTGAACCAGACCGTCGACGCCGCCGAGGTCGACGAACGCACCGAAGTTGACGATCGAGGACACGACGCCCTTGCGGACCTGGCCCTTCTGCAGCTGGTTGAGGAACTCGCTGCGGACCTCCGACTGGGTCTGCTCCAGCCAAGCGCGGCGCGACAGAACGACGTTGTTGCGGTTCTTGTCGAGCTCGATGATCTTGGCCTCGACCTCCTTGCCGATGTACGGCTGCAGGTCGCGGACGCGACGCATCTCCACCAGCGAAGCCGGGAGGAAGCCGCGCAGGCCGATGTCGAGGATCAGGCCGCCCTTGACGACCTCGATGACGGTGCCCTTGACGGCCTCGTCCTTCTCCTTGAGCTCCTCGATCGTGCCCCAAGCGCGCTCGTACTGCGCACGCTTCTTCGACAGGATCAGGCGGCCTTCCTTGTCCTCCTTGGTGAGAACGAGGGCCTCGACCTCGTCGCCGACGGTGACGACTTCGTTGGGGTCGACGTCGTGCTTGATCGACAGCTCGCGCGAGGGAATGACGCCCTCGGTCTTGTAGCCGATGTCGAGCAGGACCTCGTCGCGATCGACCTTGACAATGGTGCCTTCGACGATGTCGCCGTCATTGAAGTACTTGATCGTCGAGTCGACAGCGGCGAGGAAGTCCTCGGCCGAGCCGATGTCGTTGACGGCTACTTGCGGCGAGGAAATCGTGGGGGACGACATATGTTGAGTTGCTCCGGACAGGTATCTAGTAGGTACGGTAAACGGGACAGTCTTCGCAGGCTGCGCCCGGTTTCCTTCGATTGTGCGCACCGCCTCGACGTGACGTTCCGGTCGGCGCAGAGTGCATGCTTCGCGCATACACGTGTGCAAGCGTACTACTGCGGGCCTACCTGCACAAATACTGTCTCCGGGACGCGCGCACAGAAGGAGCCGAGGATGGCACATTCGATCGAGATCCTGCCCGATCCCGAGACCGAGGCCGCCGTTCGTGCGCAGTGGGACGCGCTCGAAGCCGCCGGATTGCCGAGCGCGGGCCGGGTGCGGGCCCGGACCAATCGGCCGCACTGCACCCTGCTCGCCGGCACTGCGATCTCGCCCGCCGCCGATTCCGCCCTGGCCTCCACGGCCCAGCGACTGCCCTTCGAGTTCCGAGTCGGCGGCGCGGTCGTGTTCGCCGCCGGCCGCAAGTACACACTGGCCCGCGCGGTGGTGCCGTCGTCGGAACTGCTCACCGTCCATGCGACGATCGTCCGGCTCACCCGCGAACGGGTCACCGAGCTCGCGCAGCACAGCCTGCCCGGACAGTGGACGCCGCACGTGACGCTCGGGCTGCGACTGACTGCCGACGAGCTCGCGGCCGCGCTGCAACTGCTGTCGTGGCCGACCGTCGTAGGACGGGCGTCGGCCATCCGCAGGTGGGACGGCGACGCGAAGGTCGACGTGGTGATTCCCGGCCGAGGCTGCTGAGGTCGACGTGTGCTCCGCGTTCAGTGACCGGCATGCGGTCACTAGGCTCGGAGCCAACGCCATGCCACGAGAGGACCATCTCCATGACTTCCCGACCGCCTCGCGTCCTCGGTGAGATCGACTCGGCCGTCAGCGAACGAGCGAACCGGACATGGTGGGACGGCGAAGCCGACGAGTACCACGAGGAGCACGGCCACTTCATCGGCGGCGACACACCGGGAGGCGAGTTCGTCTGGGGCCCCGAGCGCTACCGGGAGTCGGAGGCCCGGCTTCTCGGCGACGTCGCCGGCCGCGACGTGCTCGAGGTCGGATGCGGCTCGGCGCCGTGCGCGAGATGGCTGAAAACCCAGGGCGCCAACGTGATCGGTCTCGACGTGTCGATCGGCATGCTGCGGCACGGCCTGGAGTCGATGCAGCGCGACGACGCACCGGTTCCCCTCGTCCAGGCCGGCGCCGAGCACCTCCCCTTCGCCGACGAGTCGTTCGACAAAGCCTGCTCGTCGTTCGGCGCCGTCCCGTTCGTCGCCGACTCGGCCCGCATGATGCGCGAGGTCGCGCGGGTGCTGCGCCCCGGCGGCCGATGGGTGTTCGCCACCAACCATCCGATTCGCTGGATGTTCCTCGACGACCCCGGACCCGAAGGTCTCGTGGTTCGTATGTCGTACTTCTCGCGAACCCCATACTCGGAGACCGGCGACGACGGCGAAGTCACGTACGTCGAACACCACCGGACGATCGGTGATCGCGTTCGCGAGATCGTCGCCGCGGGTTTACTGCTGGAGGACATCGTCGAGCCGGAGTGGCCCGACGACCTCGAGGACGAGTGGGGCCAGTGGTCGCCGCTGCGGGGCTCCTACTTCCCGGGCACCGCCATCTTCGTCTGCCGCAAGCCCGAATGAGGCGCGCAGAGCCGTCGAGTCTCGACGGCGCGACCGTCCGCCGTCTCGGGTCTCCCGCCGACCGAGCGAACCCAACCCTCCCGCCGACGAGCGAACCCGGCCCTCCCGCTGGTTGAGCGAGCGGAGCGAGTCGAAACCACCCAGACCACCCTCCCGCGTGCACCAATGGATTTCGACTCACTGCGCGCACGCAACCCGCTGACGGTCACCCAGCGTCAAGCTCGACGCGGCGACTTCGACGATCTGCCCGGAGCCGGCGAACCTCTCGATCTGTCAGACCACGACGACCCGGATTGGTGGATCAAGCGCTACTTGAAGCGAGAGCGGCTCGTCTCACTGCCGCCGTCCCTCCAATTGCGGAAGGACGACGCCGAACTCGACGCCGAACTCGATGCGATGTCCAGCGAGCGGGCCGCGCGCCGCGAGGTGGAGGATTTCAACACCCGGGCGGTCAACGCCCGGTATCAGACCCCGGAAGGGCCGCCACTGATCACGATGCCGCGCGACGTCGAGGCGACCCTCGGCGCGTGGGCCGCCCGCCGGGCGGCTCGAGCCGAGCAGGCTCGCACGCACGCTGAGATCGCGACCGACTCCGCTCCGGGCACGAGACGTGGCGGCGCGGCGTAGCCTGGGCTCATGTGCCGCAACATCACCGAACTGCGCGGCCTTGAGCCGGCAGCGACTGACGAAGAGATCCGGGCAGCCGCGCTGCAGTACGTGCGGAAGGTCTCCGGAATCCGCAAGGTCACCGACGCCAACCACGACGCGATCGAGACGGCGGTAGACGCCGTGACCGCGGCGACCGTTGAACTCCTCGACGCACTTCCGGCCCGCAGGCAGCCTCCGCGAACCGTCCCGCCGCTGCGGCGTCCCGAAGTACGAGCACGAATCGCGGCGCGCGAGGCGCGCCGACCGATTCAGTCCTCCTGATCGATCTCCGCCAATACCTTGCGCAATCGACTCCGATCGGAGGACGAGAGCCGACGGAACAACGCCGACTCGACCACGTCCAGGCCCCTGTCGGCCTCACCGAGCCGCTCGGTGCCGGCAGGGGTGATCGTGACGATCTGCCGACGCCGATCCTTCGGGTCCGGGGAACGCGCGGCCAGCCCCTCCTTCACCAAGCCGTCGATGTACGGAACGAGATCGGGCGGATCGACGCGCACCGCCTCGGCGAGCTGCCGCTGATAGAGCCCCTCGCCGTCGACGAGCACCGCGAGGATCGCGTGTTGATGCGGCAGGAGCCCGTGCCGTCTCAGCTCCGCCGCATACGCCCGGCGCACCCCGATCGCCGCCTTCACCAACTGGAAGCCGAGCCGTGCGCTCAGCGAATCGCCGAGAAGGTCTTCTGGCGGCGCCTTACCTGTCATCCCGTCAGCCTATCGAGTGCGGCAACTCTCACCGATTTCGTTATGGACCATAATTGTTGGTTGACCCATTCATTATTGCGGTCTACCTTCAGACGCGAGAACACGTTCCCCAAGCGAAGGACTCTCGAATGATTCAAGAACTCTCGTACGTCGGCTTCGGCTCACCGCGCTCGTCGGACTGGTCGACCTACGGACCCGAGATCGTCGGCGCGATGATTCACAGCCGAACGCCCGACGGTACGGTCCGGCTCGCTGTCGACGACGTCGACTTCCGCATCTGCATCCACCCCGGCGCTACCGACGAACTCCGATACACCGGCTGGGGCTTGGCCAACGAGACCGATCTGCACGCGTTCGCCGAGCATCTCGCGCGCCGCGGATTGAGCCTGGAGTGGGCCGACGCACCGGTCCTGCGCGACCGCGGCGTCGCCGAACTGGCCTGGTTCACCGACCCGTGGGGACTTCGCCACGAACTGTCCTGGGGCAAGGGCGCCACCCCCAACTCGTTCCGCGCGGGACGGACCATGCGCGGCGGGTTCGTGACGGGCGATCAGGGGCTGGGACACATCGTCTACCAGGTACCGGACCTCGCGGAAGCCGACGAGTTCTATTCCGGGGTACTCGGATTCCGGCTCTCCGACCGAATCGTGTCGGATCACTTCGACGTGCGGTTCTACCACGTCAACGGCCGCCACCACTCGCTGGCGCTCGCGGAGGCGCCCGGCCACATCGGCGTGAACCACCTGATGCTGGAATACCAGCACATGGACGATCTCGGCCGCGCGATCGACCTGGTCGAGAAGCATCGCGTCCCGGTGATGCAGACGCTCGGCCGGCACTCGAACGACCTCATGACGTCGACCTATGTCGGGACGCCGTCGGGGTTTCAGCTGGAGCTCGGCTACGGGGGTCTGGTGGTCGACGACCTGAGCTGGATCGCCCGCACCTACCGCAAGCCGAGCTTCTGGGGCCACCGCTTCACCGAGGCGGCCCGGACCGATCCGCCCGGGATCCTCACGCCGATCGCCACCGTGTGAGCGGGCCCGCTACAGCAGCTTGGAGAGGAACTCCTGGGTTCGCGCCTGCTGCGGGTTCGACAGCAGCTCACGGGGATCCCCGCGTTCGACCACCACTCCACCGTCCATGAAGACCAACTGGTCGGCCACCTCGCGGGCGAAGCCCATTTCGTGGGTGACCACCACCATCGTCATCCCCTCCGCGGCGAGGGTCCGCATGACCGCCAGCACGTCGCCGACGAGTTCCGGGTCGAGAGCCGAAGTCGGCTCGTCGAAGAGCATCAGCTTCGGATCCATGGCGAGCGCGCGGGCGATGGCGACGCGCTGCTGCTGTCCGCCCGAGAGCTGGGCCGGGTAGGCGTCGGCTTTGGCCCGCAGGCCCACCTGGCTCAGCAGGTCCAGAGCGCGCTCGGTGGCCTCGCTCTTGGACTTCCCGCCGACCAGGACCGGAGCCTCGATGATGTTCTCCAGCGCGGTCCGGTGCGGAAACAAGTTGAAATGCTGAAACACCATCCCGATGTCGCGGCGCTGCCTGGCCGCCTCGCGCGGGCTGAGCTCGTAGAGTCGGCCGCCGCGCTCTCGATAACCGATCAGCTCGCCGTCCACCTCCAGACGTCCGGCGTTGACCTTCTCGAGGTGATTGACGCACCGCAGAAAGGTGGACTTCCCCGAGCCCGAGGGGCCGATCAGACATGCGACCTCGCCGGGTTGCACCTCGATGGACACACCCTTCAGCACCTGAAGGGCGCCGAAGTTCTTGCATACGCGGTCGGCCAGCACCATCGGCCGGCCGCCGTCGGACGAAACACCGGTGTCCGTCACTTGCCCTCCTCCACGACCGTCTTGTTGGCGGCGGCGAGCGCCTGCAGCTGGCCCTCCGACAGCTCGCGCGAGGCACCCTTCTCGTAGTGCTTCTCGACGAAGTGCTGCCCGATCATCAGCACCGAGGTGACGACCAGATACCACGTCGACGCCACGAGCAGCATCGGGATCGGCTGGAAGTTGACGCCCGAGATATCCCGTTGGCGGCCGTACAGTTCGAGGCTGAAAGGCACCGCGGCCACGAGGCTGGTGGTCTTGAGCATGCTGATGACCTCGTTGCCGGTGGGCGGGATGATCACCCGCATCGCCTGTGGCAGCACGATTCGCCGCATCGTCTGCCACCACGACATGCCCAGCGCCACCGACGCCTCCATCTGTCCTTCGCCCACGGAGGAGATGCCGGCGCGGACGATCTCCGCCATATACGCGGCCTCATTGAGGGCGAGCCCGATCACGGCGATCAGGAAGACGTACTTGAGGCTGAAGGCCTGGATGTCGATTTCGAACGCGGTCGGGCCGAAGGGTATGCCGACCCGGACGGTCTTGTAGAGCGAACCGACGAGCCCCCACAGGACCAGCTGAACGAAGATCGGAGTGCCACGGAATACCCACAGGTACACCCAGGCCGCGGAACTGAGCACCTTGTTCTGTGACATCCGCATCACCGCCAGGATCACGCCGAGGATCACCCCGATGATCATCGCGAGGACGGTCAGCGCCAGCGTGTATCCGACACCCGACAGGATGCGTTCTTCGAACAGGTACTTGCCGTAGGTGGACCAGTGGTACGCGGGATTGGTGGCCGCGCCGTACACGAAGAGCCCGACCAGCCCGAGAATGATCACAGCGGCGATCCACTGTCCGGGATGCCGGAGGGGGACGGCCTTGATCGGTGCGGGGGTCTCCGCCGTGTCGCCGGCCCGGATGTCACTTGCCGTCATCGGTTCAGCCCTTCGCTCCGTTGATCTCGGATCGCTGAATCATTCCTGCTTCCACTCCCCAATGTGTGGCGATCTTCTCGTACTGACCGTTGTCGATGAGGTACTGCAGGGCTGCCTGCAGAGCGGGTCCGAGCGCAGAGCCCTTGACGATCGGCCACCCGTACGGCGCCGCGTCGTACAGCGGCCCCACTTCCTCGAGCTGACCGTCGGTCTTCTTGATCGCGTACGCGGTCACCGGAGAATCGGCCGAGAACGCGTCGATCTGGCCCAGGAGCAAGGCGTTCACCACCTGATCCTGGGTCTCGAACTTGACTTTGATGATCGGGTCCTTGCCCGCCTTCTCGCATGCGGCGCTCTTGGCGGGGATCTCATCGGTGTCTTCGACCGTGGTGCTCTGCACTCCGACGCGGAGGCCGCAGGCGTTGTCCGGGTCGATCCCCCTGCCCACCTTCTGCGCCCATTTGATTCCGGCGCTGAAGTAGTCGACGAAGTCGACCTCCTTCTGCCTCTCCAGCGAGTCGGTGAACGACGACATCCCCAGATCGAAAGTGCCGCCCTGCATCGCGGGGATGATCTTGTCGAAGTCGGACTCGCTGTACTCGGCCCGCAGCCCGAGGACGCCGGCCACGGCGTTCATCAGGTCGACGTCGAATCCGATGATGTGACCTTCTCGGTCCTTGAACTCGTTCGGCTGGTACGGCGGGTTGGTACCCACACGCAGCACTCCGGATTCTCGAATGCTCGCGGGCAGCATCGCGGCGATCTCGGGCTGCTTCTCCACCTTCACCGTGATCGGCTTGGTGTCGAGCGCCGACTCGTCGACCACGCAGCCCGACAGCACGGGAACTGCGAGCGCCGCGGCCGCCACACCGGCCAGCACCCGCACGCGCAGCGATCGCACTCGCATCGGCACCTCTCCGTCGTGACCGGGGATCGGTGTGATCCCCCGGAGTCTATGAGTATGACGGGTTCGCCGGCCGCCGCGGCCGACCGGGGCGAGATTCAGCCGACCTGCGCCGCGACCGCCGCCCCGAACTCCGAGGTCGACGCACCGCCGCCCAGGTCGGCCGTGGCGATCCCCTCACCGAGCACATGGGCCACCGCGCCGTCGATCGCATCGGCCGCCGCCGACACTCGGCTGTCGCCCGAACGCGCAGCATGCCAGCGCAGCAGCATGGCGCCCGAACCGATCATGGCGACCGGATCGGCGATGCCGCGGCCGGCGATGTCCGGTGCGGCGCCGTGCACCGCCTGCGCCATGGCGCGCGTGTCCGAGGCGTTGATCGACGGGGCCAGGCCGAGGGAACCGGACAGTTCAGCCGCCAGGTCCGACAGGATGTCGCCGAACAGGTTCTCGGTGACGATCACATCGAAGTCAGCCGGGCGACGCACCAGCAGCGCCGCCATCGCGTCGACGTGCTGCTCGTCCACCCGGACGTCCGGGTAACGCTCGGCGACCGCGAGGCATTCGTCCCGGAACAGTCCCGTCGTCAGTCGCAGCACGTTGGCCTTGTGCACCACGGTGACGTGCCCGCGCCGCCGGCGTGCCGCTTCGAACGCCTCGACCGCGATGCGTTCGGACGCCGCGCGGGTGACCACGCCCACCGCGAGCGCGACGTCCGGCGTCGGCATGAACTCGCCGCTGCCGATCGTCATGTTCCGGTCCGCGTACAGTCCCTCGCTGTTCTCCCGGACCACCAGGACATCGATGTCGGGCGCGGTCGCCGTCACACCGGAGACAGCCCGGGCGGGCCGCAGGTTCGCGTACAGACCGAACTGCTTGCGCAACACCGCGCCCGGCGGCGGATACCGCACTTCGGCCGGGTACGAGGCGCTGTCATGCGGTCCGACCACCCAGAGATCGAACTTCTCCAGCGCGTCGAGCGTGCTCGCGGGCACGGGCGCGCCGTCGGACTCGACGGCGGCGGCACCGAACGGCAGCGCGGTGGTCTCCACCGTCAGCCCCTGTGCCGCGAGGGCCCGGGTCGCGACGTCCACGGCAACCGGCACCACCTCGGGTCCGATTCCGTCGCCCTCGAGGACTGCGAGGCGGAGCGTGTCTGTCATTCGCGGGTTCCTGTTCATCGGGACTGTCTCTGTAAGAGAAGGTCCCATACTTCGGCTGACCGTCGCCACGTTGTCGCGGAGTCACCGCGGCTGGTGTTCGTCTCGATGCGCTCCGTCGCTTCGCTCCTGCGCTTACTCGACAACCCTGTTCGGGTCAGTGCGCGGCGTCGTCCCAACTCCGGCCGTAGCCGACCGAGACCTCCAGTGGAACCGAGAGCTCGATCGCTCCGCCCATCTCGGCGCGGACCACCGCCTCCACCGTCTCCCGCTCGCCGCGGGCGACCTCGATCACCAGTTCGTCGTGCACCTGCAGCAGCATCCGCGACGACAGCTTCTCGGCCCGCAACCGGTTCTGCACGTTGATCATCGCCACCTTGATGATGTCGGCGGCGGTGCCCTGAATGGGGGCGTTGAGCGCCATCCGCTCGGCGGCCTGACGACGCTGGAAGTTGTCGGAGTTGAGGTCGGGCAGATACCGGCGCCGGCCGAACAGGGTGGCCGTGTACTCGTTCCGGCGCGCCTCCTCGACGACGCGGTGAAGATAGTCGCGGACGCCGCCGAAGCGATCGAAGTACTGCTCCATCTGCTGCTTCGCCTCTTCGCGGCTGATCCCGAGCTGAGCGGCCAGACCGTATGCCGACAACCCGTAGGCCAGGCCGTACGACATCGCCTTGACCCGTGAACGCATCTGCGGGTCCACCTGGTCCACCGGAACCCCGAAGGCACGCGAACCGACGAAGTTGTGCAGGTCCTCACCGGTGTTGAAGGCCTCGATCAGTCCCTCGTCCTCCGAGAGGTGCGCCATGATCCGCATCTCGATCTGCGAGTAATCGGCCGTCATCAGGCTCTCGAACTCCACGGGCGCGGCCCCGATCGGCACCGGGCCCGGCGCCACCACGAAGGCGTGCCGGATCTGGCGGCCCGCATCGGTGCGCACCGGGATGTTCTGCAGGTTCGGGTCCGTCGAGGACAGCCGACCCGTCGCCGCCACGGTCTGATTGAACGTGGTGTGGATGCGCTGATCGTCCGCGACGGTCTTCTGGAGGCCCTCCACCGTCACCCGCAGCCGGGTGGCGTCGCGATGCTCGAGCAGATGCTTCAGGAACGGATGCTCGGTCTTCTCGTACAACGACGTGAGAGCGTCCGCGTCGGTGGTGTAGCCGGTCTTGGTCTTCTTCGTCTTCGGCATGTCGAGCTTGTCGAAGAGGATCGCCTGCAGCTGTTTGGGCGACCCGAGGTTCACCTGCTCGCCGATCACCTCGTACGCCGCCTCGGCCGCGTCGCGCACCCGCTGCGCGAACCCGCGCTCGAGCGCGTCCAGGTGTTCGACGTCGACGGCGATGCCCGCGCACTCCAGTTCGGCGAGAACGAACGCGAGCGGAAGTTCCATCTCTCGCAGCAGCGCCGAGCCCTCGATCCGCTCCAGTTCCGTGTCCAGCGTGTCGGCGAGTTCGGCGACAGCCTGGGCCGACAGCATCAGTTGATCTGCCGCGCGCTGCGCGTCGGCGTCGTCGTCGAGCAGCGAGAGCTGACCGTCGTCGGTCTGGGCGTCGTCCGCCTTGAGCTCCCGTCGCAGGTACCGGAGCACGAGGTCGTCGAGGTTGAAGGTCCGCTGTCCCGGCCGCACCAGATACGCGGCGAGAGCGGTGTCGGAGGTGACTCCGGCCAGCGTCCACCCGCGTCCGCGGAGCGCGTGCAGGGCCCACTTCACCTCGTGCACGGCCTTGGGCCGGGTCTCGTCGGCCAGCCAATCCGCCAGCGCCGCATCGTCGTCCACACTCAGCGAGGTGGGATCGATGAACGCGGCCTCTCCGTCGGACCCGGCGATAGCGAGCGACTCGACGTCGCTGCCGACCACCGCGCGCCGACCGGTCACCGCGAGTCCGCTGCGCCCCGACGCGGTGTGCTCGACCAGCCACCCGGCCACCTCACCCGAGCCCAGTCGCTTCCCGCGCAGGTCGAAGCCCGACTCCGCCTCGGGCTCCACCGAGGTCAGGGTGGAGAACAGCCGGTCGCGCAAGACCTTGAACTCGAGATCGTCGAAGAGCCGGTGGATCCGGTCCCTGTCCCAACCGTGCAGGGCCAGGTCGTCGGGGCCGGCGGGCAACTCCATGTCGCGGACCAGTTCGGTCAGCCTGCGGTTCATGATGACGCCGGCCAGATTGGCGCGCAGTGAATCACCCACCTTGCCCCGCACCTCATCGGCCCGGTTCACCAGTTCCTCGAACGAGCCGTATTCGCGGATCCATTTGGCCGCCGTCTTCTCCCCGACCCCCGGGATGCCCGGGAGGTTGTCGCTGGGGTCGCCTCGGAGCGCGGCGAAGTCCGGATACTGCGACGGCGTGAGGCCGTACTTCTTCTCCACCTCTTCGGGGGTGAAACGGGTGAGCTCCGACACCCCGCGCTTCGGATACAGCACGGTGATGTTCTCGTTGACCAGCTGCAGTGAGTCGCGGTCGCCGGTGACGACGAGGACCCGGTACCCCTGGCGGTCGGCGGCCGTCGCGAGCGTGGCGATGATGTCGTCGGCCTCGTACCCCTCGATCGCCATCACCGGGATGCCCATCGCGTCGAGGACGTCCTTGGTGAGGTCGACCTGGCCCCGGAATTCGTCGGGCGACGAACTCCGCTGCGCCTTGTACTCGGGGAACATCTCCGACCGGAAGGTCTGCCGGGAGACGTCGAACGCGGCGGCGATGTGGCTCGGCTCCTCGTCGCGCAGCAGATTGATCAGCATCGACGTGAAGCCGTAGACCGCGTTGGTGCTCTGGCCGGTGTTCGTCTTGAAGTTCTCGGCGGGCAACGCGAAGAACGCCCGGTAGGCCAGCGAGTGACCGTCCAGAAGCATCAGCGTCGGCCTGCCGCCCGCCTTGCCCGCGGCTCTGGTCCCCGCACCCGACTTGTTCGTTGTCTGCGCTGCACTCACGCAGACGAGTCTAGGGCGTGGGTCGGACAGTCGCGGCAGCCCGCTACGACCGCGGCTGGTCGGTCCCGTCGCCGAGCGTGTCGACCACGATCTCGGCGACCGCCTTCATCGTGGCGCGCTTGTCCATCGCGTTCCGCTGAATCCAGCGGAAGGCCTCCGGCTCGGTCATTCCCTGCTTGTCCATGAGCAGACCCTTCGCCCGCTCGATGAGTTTCCGGGCCTCGAAACGGCCTGACATGTCGGCGATCTCAGCCTCGAGCACCTTGAGCTCACGATACCGGCTGAGCGCCACCTCGATCGCGGGGACGAGGTCGGCCTGGTTGAACGGCTTGACCAGGTACGCCATCGCGCCGGCGTCGCGGGCACGTTCGACGAACTCACGCTGGCTGAACGCCGTCAGCATGACGACGGGTGCGATCCTCTTGCGCGCGATCTCGCTGGCCGCGTCGATGCCGTCGCGGACCGGCATCTTCACATCCATGATGACGACGTCGGGACGGAGCTGCTCGGCCAGATCGACGGCGACCTGACCGTTCGGGGCCTCCCCGACGACGTCGTATCCCTCGTCGCGCAGCATCTCGATCAGATCCATGCGGATCAGCGAATCATCCTCGGCGACAACGACTCTGCTCGCCGGCTTGTCGGGGTCGTTCATCGCTTCGCTCCGATCGCTGACGGCGGTCACGCATCTGCGCCGAACGCAGAATCCATACGTGCCCCGGGCCGGACTCGAACCGGCACCTCGTTAGAGACCGCATTTTGAGTGCGGCGCGTCTGCCAATTTCGCCACCGGGGCCGGTGGTGGTGCGAGATGCAAGTGTACTCATGCTCTGGTCCGGATCGCGCATCCGCCCCATGCCGCGGCGCGGTGGCGGGCGACGCGCCCCACACGACTCTTCCCTTTCCTTCACCTCCGACTTATTGTTACCTGAGAGTCAGGTCACAGAACGATGAAGGCGTGTCCGGTTCGACTCTGCTTGCTCGGGGAGGAAACACCAGGTGAAGTCATCGCTACGCGGCCGGATCGTGACCGCTGCCCTCGCACTGCTCATCGCCCTGCCGCTGGTGGCGCTGCCGACAGGCACCGGCCCGTCGGACGCCGCGGTCTTCGGGACGCTCGGCGCCCGATGGACACGCACGCAGGACGGCCCCCAGAAGTACTCGGGGTACCGGGTGACCCCGGACGTGCCGATCCGCATGTCGGACGGGACGGTGCTGCGGGGCAACCTGATCCGTCCCACGGACCGGTCCGGCGCGCCGGTGCGAGAGAAGCTGCCGACCATCGTCAACATGACGCCCTACACCAAGATGGTGTCGGCGCTCGCGAGCGAGGTGACGAACTATCCGGTCCTGGCCCCGCAGCTGATCGACCTGCTGAACGGGATCAATCTCCAGGGCACGGTGCTGTCGGGATACAACGAACTGGTCGGCGCGCTGCGCGGCGGCCTGATCCAGACCTTCTCGTACGATCCCAAGCTCATCAAGAGCGGCTACAACATGCTCGTCGTAGACGTGCGCGGCACCGGCTTCTCGCAGGGCACCTGGCAGGTCTTCGGCGATCGCGAGCGCCGCGACACCGTCGAGGTGCTGGACTGGGCGTCCAAGCAGCGATGGTCGAACGGGAAGACCGGCATGGCCGGGGTCTCGTACTCGGGGATCAACCAGTTGCAGGCCGCCGCCGACGCGCCAGGCAAGCTGGGCGCGATCTTCCCCGTCGTCCCCGGTGCGGATCTGGTGCGTGACATCATCGCGCCCGGCGGCGGTCTGGGCGTCGGATTCCTGAGCTTCTGGCTGGCGATCGTGAACGGGACCAAGATGATTCCCAACATCGCCTCGATGCTGAACGGAACCTTCGACTGGAAGTGGCTCGCCGACCGCGTCAAGGACCCGCTGACGTACTTCGACCTGCTGATCGACGCGCTCGTGACGCGTGACGTCAACGGCTTCAGCCCCCAGACGCGCAGCATGATGACGGCCGGTACAGCTCGGCGCGACTCGCTGTACACGGATGTCGGCGCGATCACGACGCCCTCCTTCACGATCGGCGGGTGGAACGACCTGTTCACCAACTCCGAATCCCGGATGCTCCGGGGCCTCTCGCAACTGCCGGATGCGAAGAAGAAGCTCATCATGGACGACGGCTACCACGTGACGTCGAGTTCGAACTTCGGCCGGCCCGGATACCCACCGCGCCTCGACGTCCTCGCGCGAGCCTGGTACGACAAGTGGCTCAAGGGCATCGACAACGGCATCGACCGGTACCCCCAGGCCACCTTGGCGTCGGAACCGAACGGCGGGTTCCTGCAGGGCCCGTCGTTCCCGCTGCCCGGACACACGTACCAGCGCCAATACCTGCGCGGCACACCGTCGCATTCGGTGAACACACCGGTCGCAGGCGACGGGTCACTCAGTGCGAGCAGGCCCGCGAAGCGCGCCACGCGCGAGGTCAAGCCCGGACTCTCGACACTCTGCGACCGCGACTCCGCTCAGTCGACCGCCGGCGTGACCGCACTGTTCGACTTCTGCGGCAACGACACCCGGCTCTCGGAGACGGCGGCGCAGACCTTCACCGGCCGGCCCGCGACCGCTCTGACCCGGATCAGCGGCACCCCCGTCGTCCATCTGCGGCAACGGCTGAACGCGCCCGACGGCTACTGGCACGCGACGCTCAACGTCGTCTCCCCCGACGGCCGGTCACGCGTGGTGTCCATGGGACAGCTGATGGTGTCGTTGCGCGCGGTGGACCCGAGCCGAAGCGGATACGCACCGAACGGAGACCTCACCGACCCGGTCCTGTACCTCTCGCTCGACCACTACGCCAAGGTCCGGCCGGGCCAGATCCTCGACGTCGACATCCCGATGTCGGCGACGCAGGCCGCGCTGAAGCCCGGAGATCGACTGCGGGTGGACCTCTACTCGCTCAACTTCCCGAAGTCGCTGCCGCTCGGTCCGGGTCTGTGGTCGTCGCAGCTGCGGCCGCAGTACATCGAGATCGATCCGGCGAAGCCCAGCTGGGTCAACGTCCCGCTCTCGCGTCCCCTCGGCTGAGCTCGCCGTGCGGCCGGCAGTGGAGATCGCGGTGCAGGATGCCGAGGGCGCCGCGACGGCACGGGCGAACGGCGCCGATCGCGTCGAACTGTGCGCGGCGCTTGGAGTCACCGGCGGACTGACGCCGTCCGCGGGACTTCTCGACGCGGTGTGTGCGGTCGGGATCGACGTGCACGCCCTGATCCGCACCCGGCCGGGAGGATTCGTCTACTCGGACGCCGAAGTCGATGTCCTCGCGGCCGACGTGGCCGCAGCCGTCCGGCTCGGTGCGCGAGGCGTCGTGATCGGCGCGCTGCACGCCGACGGGACGGTCGACGCCGGCGCGACCGGACGACTCCTCGCGGCGGCGCGTGACGCCGAGCAGCGGGCCGGCCGGCGCATCGACGTGACTTTCCACCGCGCCATCGACGCCGCCGCCGATCCGATCGCGGCCCTCACCGTGCTCGCCGGTCTCGGCGTCGATCGCGTCCTCACCTCGGGAGGTGCTGCTCGCGCCGGCGACGGACTCGATGTGCTGCGTGCGCTCGTGGCCGCCGACACCGGTGTCGAAGTGATGGCGGGCGGGGGCGTCACGGCGGAGGCCATCCCTGCCATCCGGGGCACCGGCGTGCACGCGGTGCACCTGTCCGCGAAACGCTCGGTGCGGGATCGGGGCGTCGCCGGCCCGGGTGGAGGTGCCGCGTCGGATCTGGAGATGACCGACGCCGGTCTGGTGCGAGCGGCTACGAGAGCAGCGCACCGTCCTTGAGTGCCTCCTCCGACACGAGAGTGCGGTACAGCCTCCCGATCTCGACCGTGTAGAGCGAGGCGACCCGGACGTCGCGGATCTCGAATCCGGCAAGGCAGATACCGCTCGGGAGGGCGCGGAATCGGTCAAGCGTCGACTGGCCGTAGCGTTCGCCCGACTGAGCATCGAAGATCTGCACGAGGGAGCCGAAGCCCACGGCGGGGAGCCGCGGCATGTTCCGCGTGGTGCAGTCCACCTCGACGCCACCGGTGGCGGTGTAGCGCGAACTCGACACCACGCCCGAGCCGATGGCGAGTGCGGCGAAAGCGATCAGCACCACTGCGGCGACGGCGCTGCCCACGCGGATGCCGATCTTCCATCGGCGCTGCCACCGTTTGGGCGACAGCGGCGGGCCCGGAGGCAGGAAGAAGCGCAATTCGGACGGAGCCTGCCCGCCGGACGGAAGGGCGGGCTCCGGATTCGGGATGCTCTCAGTCATTCTCGGGCCTCAGTCGCGCGGCGGGAAGTACTTGATGAGCGCCTCCTGCACCACAGAGGTCGCGAGCGTGCCGTCGCGCTTGAAGAATCGGCCCGAGCCCAGCCCGCGCGAGCCGGCCGCGACCGGGGACTCCGTCGCGTACAGCATCCACTCGTCGAACCGGAAGTCGTGATGGAACCACATCGAATGGTTGACGGTCGCCGCGAACAGCCGGTCGTGTCCCCACGACAGTCCGTGGGTGGTGATGATCGAGTCGAGGACCGTGGTGTCCGACGAGTACGCCATCGTCGCGACATGCATGAGCGGATCGTCCGGCAGCACACCGTCGGCCTTCATCCAGGCGCGGTTGTGGGTCAGCTTCTCGCCGGTCCCCTTCATCACCCAGGCCGGATCGTTGGCGAACCGGATGTCCACCGGGTGCAGTGCGTTCACGAACGCCTCGATGGTCTCTTCGTACCCCTTGAAATGCTCGTCGAGCGGCGGCAACTCCTCCGGATACGGCACTTCGGGGATCTCCACGGCGTGCGCGAGGCCCGCGGAGTTGTCCTGGAAGGCCACCAGCATCGTGAAGACCACCTCGTCACCCTGCTTGGCAGTCACCTGCCGGTTCGCGAAGGCCCGTCCGTCGCGGTAACGGTCGACGTGATACTCGATCGGCTCGGTGACGTCGCCACCGCGGATGAAGTGCGCATGCAGTGCGTGGACCGGCGGCGCACCCTTCACCAGGGTCCGGCCGGCCGCCACCACGCCCTGCCCGAGCAACTGCCCGCCGAAGGTGCGGGCCATCACTTGATCGCCGTGCTGCCCGATGAACAGGTCGTCGTCGACGCGCTCCAGATCGAGGAGTTCGAGCAGCTCGGCCAGATCGGCGGACGTCGTCGCCGCAGCGTCGGTGTTCGGGTTGGTCATGCCACAACCCTATGCCAGCGATGCGGGCCGCCCGCCGCCCCGTCGACTCGACGGGCGGCGCCGCACCGCTGGTCGCGGATCAGTGGTCCTGCTCGCCGATGCGATGAACGTGGACGAAGTTGGTCGACCCGATCACCGAAGCCGGAGCTCCGGCGATGATGACGACCGTGTCGCCCTTCTTGAGCCGCCCGTTCTCGGTGAGGACGTCGTCGACCTGGTCGATCATGTCGTCGGTGTGCTGCATCCGCGGCACGAGGTACGAGTCGACGCCCCAGCTGACCGCCATCTGATTGTGCGTGGCCTCGGTCGCGGTGAACGCGATCAGCGGAACTCGCGAGTGCAGTCGCGCCACCCGGCGAACGGTGTCACCCGACTCGGTGAAAGCGATGATGGCGGTGGCGTTGAGTCGCTCCGCGATGTCGCGAGCCGCGTAGGTGACGATGCCGCGGCGGGTGCGCGGGACGTGCTTGAGCGGCGGGACGTCGCGCGTGCCGCCCTCGACCGCCGACACGATGCGGCTCATGGTGCGCACCGTCTCGAAGGGGTACTTGCCGACCGAGGTCTCGCCGGAAAGCATCACGGCGTCCGCGCCGTCCAGCACGGCATTGGCCACATCCGAGGCCTCGGCACGCGTGGGCCGGGAGTTCTCGATCATCGAGTCGAGCATCTGCGTCGCGACGATCACCGGCTTCGCGTTCTCACGCGCCATCTGGATGGCCCGCTTCTGCACCAGAGGCACCTCCTCCAGCGGCATCTCGACGCCCAGGTCGCCGCGGGCGACCATGATCGCGTCGAACGCCAGCACCACGGCCTCGAGGTTCTCGATGGCTTCGGGCTTCTCCAGCTTGGCGACCACTGGAACGCGACGGCCGACGCGGTCCATGACCTCGCGCACCAACTCGATGTCAGCGGGGCTGCGCACGAAGGACAGGGCGATCAGGTCGACGCCGAGTTCCAGGGCGAACTCCAGATCGGCGATGTCCTTCTCCGACAGGGCGGGCACCGAGATCTTCATGCCCGGCATCGACAGGCCCTTGTTGTTACTGACGGTGCCGCCCTCGGTGACGGTGCACACGACGTCGTTCCCGTCGACCCGGTCGACCACCAGGCCGACCTTCCCGTCGTCCACCAGCAGACGGTCTCCCGGCTCGGCGTCCTGGGCGAGCTGGGAGTACGTGGTCGACACCCGATCGTGGTCGCCGATCACGTCGTCGACGGTGATCCGCACCTGCTCGCCGTCGTTCCAGTCCACGGCGCCGTTGGGCCGGCCGTTGTCGGCGAACTTGCCGAGCCGGATCTTGGGGCCCTGCAGATCCGCCAGGATGCCGACGGGCTTACCGGTGGCGAGGCTCGCTCCGCGAACGTTGTCGTAGACGCTGCGGTGGTCGGCGTGCGCGCCGTGGCTGAAGTTCAGTCGGGCGACATCCATGCCGCACTCGAGGAGTTCGGTGATGCGTTCGAGGGTATTGGTGGCGGGGCCGAGGGTACAGACGATTTTTGTTCGACGAGTCACCCCTTAAGGCTAGCGGTCGCGCCACAGCGTGTCGCCTCGGTCTCAGCCGGACACCGGTGACGACCGACTCACTTGTCCTTCGAGGTGTCGGGACCGCTCCGTTCGTCGCCTTCGGCCGGTCGTTCCCCGTCGGTCTCGACGGTCTCGTCGGCTGTGTCATCGGCGGTCTGATCGACCTCTTCGGGCGCCTCGGGGGCCTCAGTGACCCCGCGGGCCTCGGGTGCGTCGGGCTCGGGTGCGTCGTCACTGCGGCGGATCTCGATGGACCCCGCCGAACCGCCCGGATTCTGCTCGATGATCGTGATGCGCGAGAGCTCCTCGTCGTCCGCGGGAACGATCGTGTACCCCTGCTCCACAGTCGATTCGGCGATCGACGGTTCGACGCCCGGGACCACCGTGCCCTCCGGCTGGGACCCGGCGGCATCGGTCTCATCGGTCTCGGCGGCACCGGTCTCGGCGGCATCGGTCTCGGTCTCATCGGTCTCGTCCGCGCCGACAGCAGCCTCCGCGGAGTCCGCCTCCGGAGCGAAGAGAGCGTCGGAGGTGGCCGCCACCTCGAACTCCGGTTCAGCGGCCTCCGGAACCTCCGATGCGGCCTCGTCGTGAGTCCCGGCCTCGGCGTCATAGTCCGCCGGGCCCTCGTCGACCACCTCGTCCTCGTAGACCGCCTGATCGTCATAGAGCGTCTCGTCGTCGACGGCCTCGTCATGGAGCGTCTCGTCGTCGTAGACCGCCCGATCCTCGTCGGCCGCCTCGTCGTCCATCTCGGGCGGCACGTATCCGACGGCGCCCTCGGCCGCGAGTTCCTCCGCCTTGCGCGGCCAGTACATCGACAGACCCTGCTCGCGGCCCTTGGGCGCCATGACGAAGTAGAGGGCCGCGCACAGGAACACGATCGCCGCGGTGAAGACGTTCACGCGGATGCCGAAGATGTGCGTGGCGTAGTCGTCGCGCATCAGCTCGACGACGAACCGGCCGACGCAGTAGCCCGCGACGTACAGCGCGAAGAGCCGGCCGTGCCCGATGCGGAACCGCCGGTCGACGAGCACCAGCACGACCACGAAGAAGACATTCCACAGGAGTTCGTACAGGAAGGTCGGGTGCACCACCGCGTACACGTTCCCGGTGGAGACGCCGTCGATCAGCTTGTACGAGATCACTCCGCTGGAGTCGGAGCGGTCGTAGATCTCCAGGCCCCACGGCACGGTGGTGGGCCGACCGAACAGTTCCTGGTTGAAGTAGTTGCCGAGCCGGCCGATGGCCTGCGCGAGCAGGATCGCCGGCGCGATCGCGTCCCCGAACGGCGGAAGCCTGATACCCATGGTCCGGGCTCCGAGCCATGCACCGACAGCGCCGAGCGCGACCGCGCCCCAGATGCCGAGGCCGCCGTCCCAGATGCGGAAGACCGCACCGAGGCCTTTTCCTCCGGCGCCGAAATACGTGCTCCAGTCGGTGAGCACGTGATACAGCCGGCCGCCGATCAGCCCGAAGGGCACCGCCCACAGTGCGACGTCGACCACCTCACCGGGCTGACCGCCGCGGGCCCGCCAGCGGCGACTGCCCCACCAGACCGCGACGACGATGCCGACGATGATGAACAGGGCGTAAGCGCGGATCGGCACGGGGCCGAGGTACCACACCCCCTGCGGCGGGCTCGGAATGTAAGCGAGGACGGTTCCGTCAGTCACGGGTGCCACAGTATCGTGCAACCGTCTCACCGTCTGTGACCGCCTGGGCTCGACGCCCGTGGACGCGCTCCGAGTCGGTCAGCTTCGGGCGCGGCGGACGCCCGCGGCCAGATCCGACACCACTGCGGCGACGGCGTCCTGGCCCTTCTCCACGGCCGCGACGATGGCCGAGCCGACGATCACGCCGTCGGCGTAGGCCCCGATCTCCGCTGCCTGATCGCCGTCGCGGACGCCGAGTCCGACACCGATCGGGATGTCGGAGTACTCGCGGACCCGCGCGCACAGTTCGGGCGCCGCATTGGAGACCGTGTCGCGTGCGCCGGTGACGCCCATGGTCGAGGCCGCGTAGACGAAGCCGCGGCAGTTGTCGAGCGTCATCGCCAGACGCTCGGGAGTGGACGACGGCGCCACCAGGTAGATCCGGTCGAGATCGTGTGCGTCCGACGCCGCGTGCCATTCGGCCCCCTCGTCGGGGATGAGGTTCGGCGTGATCAGTCCG
Organism: Gordonia cholesterolivorans; assembly: GCF_039531975.1. NCBI lineage: Bacteria > Bacillati > Actinomycetota > Actinomycetes > Mycobacteriales > Gordoniaceae > Gordonia > Gordonia cholesterolivorans. The sequence goes on from NZ_BAAARB010000014.1 coordinate 85,400, forward strand.
ACGCCGCCCGCAGCGGCGAGATCGCGGGCGAAGGCGTCGACGCCGTACTTGAGGACCAGGTTCCAGTAGGTCATGACCACGGGCTGTGCGCCGGCCGAGGCGACGGTCTCGGCGGCGGCGAAGACGTCGCGGACACGGCAGCCGTTCTCCAGTGCCTTCTGTGCCGCCTGCGCGACGGTCGGGCCGTCCATGACCGGGTCGGAGTACGGGATGCCGATCTCCACGATGTCGCATCCGGCCTCGACCATGGTCCGCAACGTCGTCAACGAGTCGGCCACGGTCGGGTAGCCGACCGGCGTGTAGCCGATCAGCGCCGGACGGTTGTCCGCCTTGCACGCCGCGAACGTGGCTCCCAGCCGGGAGTCGGGGGCGGGCTTGCTCATCGAGCGTTCTCCTTTGCGGCTGCGGCGAGGCGGGCGGCGTACTCGGTCTCCGACGGCGGCTTCTCGAAGAGATCGAACCAGCGGGCCGCTGTCTCCACGTCCTTGTCGCCGCGGCCCGAGAGGCTCACGATGATGACCGCGCCTTCACCGAGTTCCCGGCCGAGGCGGAGAGCACCGGCGACGGCGTGGGCAGACTCGATGGCCGGGATGATGCCCTCTTTGCGCGAGAGCAGTGCGAGCGCCTCCATGGCCTCATCGTCGTTGATCGGCCGGTACTCGGCCCGTCCGATCTGCTGCAGATGCGCGTGCTCCGGACCGACGCCGGGGTAGTCGAGTCCCGCCGAGATGGAGTGGGACTCGATGGTCTGCCCGTCCTCGTCCTGCAGGAGGTACGAGTAGGCGCCCTGGAAGGCGCCGGGAGATCCGCCCGCGAAGGTCGCGGCGTGCCGTCCGGTCTCGACGCCGTCGCCGCCGGCCTCGAATCCGACCATGCGGACGCCCTCGTCGTCGATGAACGGATGGAACATGCCGATCGCGTTCGATCCACCGCCGACGCAGGCGGTGACCGCGTCGGGCAGGCGCCCGATCTTCTCAAGGATCTGCACCCGCGACTCCAGGCCGATGATCCGCTGGAGGTCGCGGACGATCATCGGGAACGGATGCGGGCCGGCGGCCGTGCCGAAGCAGTAGTACGTGGTGTCGGCATTGGTCACCCAGTCGCGCAAGGCCTCGTTGATCGCGTCCTTCAGCGTCGCCGAACCGGTCTCGACGGCGACCACGGTGGCGCCGAGAAGACGCATGCGGGCGACGTTGAGTCCCTGCCGCTCGGTGTCGACGCGTCCCATGTAGACCAGGCATTCCAGGCCGAGCAGGGCGCAGGCCGTCGCTGTCGCCACTCCGTGCTGGCCGGCGCCGGTCTCGGCGATGACGCGGGTCTTGCCCATCTTCTTCGCCAGGAGCGCCTGGCCGAGGACGTTGTTGATCTTGTGCGAGCCGGTGTGGTTCAGATCCTCCCGCTTGAGGAACAGACGTGCGCCGCCCGCGTCCTCACGCAGCCGCTCGGCCTCGTACAGCGGTGACGGACGACCGGTGTAGTCGCGTTGCAGCCGGTCGAGTTCGTTGAGGAAGTCGGTGTCGACGCGCAGCTTCTCGTAGGTCGCGGTGACCTCCTCGATCACCGCCATCAGCGCCTCGGGGACGTGGCGTCCGCCGAAGTCGCCCCAGTGGCCTCGATCGTCGGGGCCGATCGGGTGGACGTCGGAGACGCCGTCGCTGGCCTTGGGGAACGCCGTGCCAGTCGACATGCGCTGGGCGGCTTCGGGATTGTCTGTCACGTCTTCAGTATCCTCATCGTTCGATCCCGGCGGCAACTGGATTTACCGCTCGCCCCGAGCCCCGCCGAGAACAGCGGGGGCGGGGTCGTCAGTGCTGTTCGCCGGCCGTCAGCGCGACGGTTTGGGGCACGACGGGTGCGAGCCCGCCGTCACCAGGTCGGCCACCGCGAGCCGCGGATCGCCACTGGTCACGACGCCTTCGCCGACCAGGATCGCGTCAGCGCCGGCCCCTGCGTAAGCCAGCAGGTCCGCGGGCCCGCGCACGCCGGACTCGGCCACCTTGATGGTGCTCGACGGGAGCCCGGGGGCGATGCGCGCGAAGCAGTCGCGGTCCACTTCCAGAGTCTTCAGGTTGCGGGCGTTGACGCCGACGACCTTGGCCCCGGCCTCCAGCGCGCGGTCGGCCTCCTCCTCGGTGTGCACCTCGACGAGGGCCGTCATGCCCAGCGACTCCGTGCGGTCGAGGAGCGAGGCGAGGACCTGCTGCTCCAAGGCGGCGACGATCAGCAGGATGACGTCCGCTCCGTGTGCGCGCGCCTCGTGGATCTGATACGGCCCGACGATGAAGTCCTTGCGGAGGATCGGGATGTCGATCGCCGCACGCACCGCGTCGAGGTCGGCGAGCGACCCGCCGAAGCGGCGTTCCTCGGTGAGGACGCTGACGATGCGAGCGCCGCCGTCCTCGTACGCCTTCGCCAGATCGGCCGGGTCGGGGATGTTCGCGAGCCGGCCCTTGGAGGGACTCGACCGCTTCACTTCGGCGATGACCGCGATATCGGTCTGACTCAGCGCCGCCATCGCATCTCGCGGCGCCGGCGCCGCTGCCGCGGCCTTCTTGACTGCGGCGAGATCGAGGACCGATTCGCGCGCGGCGACGTCAGCCTTGACTCCCTCGATGATCGAATCGAGCACTGACTGGTTGCTCACGACTATCGGCCCCTTTCACTGCGTGCATCAAGAGTAAGCACCACCGCGGGAGACCGGGAGGCTGGGGTCGCTTCACCCGTGATCCACGTCGCGAACAGGCCCGCGACCGCCGGTCCTCAGCGGGTGGGACCGGCGTCGTCGGCGGAGTGATCCGCCGGGTCGTCGGTGGGGTCGATCCCCTCGTCGAGCGAGTCCCACAGCAATCGCTCGTTGGGCGCGGGAGCGGCTGGTTCGCCCGCTGCCGCGGCCCGCTCGCGCTCGGTGAAGATCTGCCGTTCGAGTTCGTCGCGGCGGGCGGCGGGCGCCGAGTACTTCGACGACATGCCGCCCTGGTTGGCCGTTCGGGCCATCGCAACCGCGCCGAGCACCGCACAGATCGCCGAGGCGATCACCAGGTACCCGGGGGTGGACTCGGTGGGAATGCCGTCCACCACGGCTCGCGCCGGGACGTCGACCATCTGCACGATGTAGAGATTGTCCTCGCCCTCGGTGAGCAGGGAGATGGCCGGAATGACGGCGACGCCGCCGCCGATCGCCACCAGGATCGCGACGATGCGCAGGGCCCAGCCGCGCAACGCGAACTGCGCGATGACGGCGGCGGCCATCGCGATCGCCACCGGTGTGAGCCACGGACTCCAGTCCGAGCCGTGCACCGTGAACTCGCGGGCCGGTCCCAGATCCGGTGCCACGAGGATCGTGGCCCACTGCATCCGGGACGCAGCCCAGAGGCCGAGTGCGGCCAGCAGGATCAGCACCGAGGCGATCGCCTGCCACCGCCGGTTGACGGGCCGCGCAGCCGTGGCCGGCTCCTCGGGGGTCTGCTGCTCGGGGGTCTGCGGATTGCTCATGGGGTCTCCTCCCCCGCCACCGGGCGCATGGTGCCGGCGGCGGCTACTGCGGCGAGCACCGCCGACGCCTTGTTGCGCGCCTCGTTGAACTCGTACTTGGCGTCGCTGTCGGCGACGACTCCGCCGCCGGCCTGGACGTAGGCAGTGCGGCCGGACATCAGTGCCGTCCGGATCGCGATCGCGGTGTCGGCGTTGCCTGCGAAATCGAGATATCCGACGACGCCCCCGTACAGTCCGCGGCGGGTGATCTCGTTGGCCTCGATCAATTCCATCGCCCGGACCTTCGGTGCCCCGGTGAGGGTTCCCGCCGGGAAGCAGGCGGTCACCGCATCGAGCGCCTGCTTGTCGTCGCGAAGAGTTCCGGAGACCGTGGACACCAGGTGCATCACGTGGCTGTAGCGCTCCACTCGGCGGTAGTCCGTGACGCGGACAGTGCCCGGCTCGCATACCCGGCCCAGATCGTTGCGGCCCAGGTCGACCAGCATCAGATGCTCGGAGTTCTCCTTCTCGTCCTCGAGCAGGCCCTTCGCGAGCAACTGGTCCTCCGCCTCGGTGGCACCGCGCCAGCGCGTGCCCGCGATCGGGTGTGTGGTGGCCACCCGATCGGTGACGGTGACCAGTGCCTCGGGCGAGGATCCGACGATCGTGAACGGCTCCCGGTCGACGCCCGGCATCCGAAGCAGGTACATGTACGGGCTCGGATTCGACGCGCGCAGGACGCGGTACACGTCGAGCGGATCGGCGTCGGTGTCGATCTCGAAGCGCATCGACGGCACCACCTGGAACGCCTCACCCGCCTCGATCTGTCCGACCAGACCCTCGACGATCTCGCGGTAGTCGTCCAGCGTGCGCTGCGAGCGGTAGTCGGGCGCGGGCCTGTCGAAGGTCGAGACGGTGGAGGGAGCCGGGGCGGCCAGCGCCCGGGTCATCGCATCCAGCCGCGCGACGGCGTCGTGGTAGGCCTCTTCGGCGCGCTCGTCGCTGCCGTCCCAGTTCACGGCGTTCGCGATCAGGGTGATCGTGCCCTCGTGGTGGTCGAAGGCGGCGAGATCGGCCACCAGCAGCCAGAACATGTCGGGGAGCCGCAGGTCGTCGACCGTCTGTTCCGGAAGCCGCTCCAGGCGGCGCACGAAGTCGTAGGCCATGAAGCCGACGAAGCCGCCGGTCAGCGGCGGCATCCCGTCGAGCGGATCGGTCTGCAGCAGCCGCAACGACTCGTCGAGCGCCGCAACCGGATCGCCGCCCACCGGAGCTCCCGCGGGGACGTCGCCCCACCAGTGCGCCTGCCCGTCGGCGACGGTCAGGGCCGAACGGGTGCCCGCGCCGATGAACGACCAGCGCGACCACGAGGCGCCGTTCGGCGCGGATTCGAGCAGGAAGGTGCCTTCGCGGAGACCGCCGCCGGCCCCCGGCTCGGCTGCCAGCTTCCGGAACGCCGACAGCGGTGTCTCGGAGTCGGCGAGGACCTTGCGGGTCACCGGGACCACTCGGTGGTCGCGCGCCAGATCGAGGAAGGTGGCGAGCGGGGTCGTGCTCGCGGAGTTGTCTGCGGTGCTCATCGTGCCCGTCACCCCAGCGGCTCTCCGCCGACGCCCCAGTGCTGGCGCGGCACTTCGGTGATCGTCACCCACACCGAGTCGGGATTCTTGCCCGTCGCTTTGGCGTACGCCTCGGTGACCGCGGCGATCGTCTCGCGCTTCACGCGGTCGGAGAGACCCGGCGTCTGGGATATCTGAATCAGCGGCATCGCGTCACCGTTCCTGGTCGTCGGTTCGCGCGGGTTCGGCAGGCACCCCGAACTCCAGCGGCTCGGTGTCGAAGCAACTGTGATTGCCGGTATGGCAGGCCGCACCCGTCTGGTCGACGGTCAGCAGCAGGGTGTCGCCGTCGCAGTCGATCCGGATGTCGTGGACGTACTGGGTGTGCCCGCTGGTCTCGCCCTTGACCCAGTACTCCCCGCGGGACCGCGAGTAGTAGGTGGCCTTGCGGGTCGCGAGCGTCCGCTCCAGGGCTTCGTCGTCCATCCAGGCCATCATCAAGACGATGCCGGTGGACCGTTCCTGCGCGATCGCGGCGAACAGACCGTCGTCGTTTCGCTTCAACGTGGCTGCGAGCTCTGCGGGCAGCGCCATGATTCTCCCTCTTCTCGAACGTGTGCGGCCGGTGACGGTCTCAGCGCACCACGATGTGCTCGGCGCGCATCGCGTCCTTGACTTCGCCGATCGTCATGTCGCCGAAATGGAACACCGAAGCGGCCAGAACGGCGTCCGCGCCGGCTTCGACAGCCGGTGCGAAGTCGGCGACCTCGCCCGCACCGCCGCTGGCGATGATGGGGATGGTGACCGCGTCGCGCACGGCCCGGATCATCGCGATGTCGAATCCGGCCTTGGTGCCGTCGGCGTCCATCGAGTTCAGCAGGATCTCACCGACGCCGAGTTCCTGCCCGCGGCGAGCCCATTCGACGGCGTCGATGCCGGTGCCCCGGCGACCGCCGTGAGTGGTGACCTCCCAACCAGACGGCGTCGCCTCGCCGCCCTCGGGCACCGTCCGCGCGTCCACCGACAGCACGATGCACTGAGAACCGAACCTCCGGCTCATCTCGCTCAGCACGTCGGGCCGTGCGATGGCGGCCGTGTTGACGCTCACCTTGTCGGCGCCCGCGCGCAGCATGGTGTCGACGTCGTCGACGGTGCGGATGCCGCCGCCGACGGTCAGCGGGATGAAGATCGCGTCGGCGGTGCGCCGCACCACGTCGAGCATGGTGCCGCGGCCCGCACTGGACGCCGTGACGTCGAGGAAGGTCAACTCGTCGGCGCCCTCGGCGTCGTAGCGCTCCGCGAGTTCCACCGGGTCCCCGGCATCACGCAGATTCTCGAAATTGACGCCCTTCACCACTCGCCCGTCGTCGACGTCCAGACACGGGATGACGCGGACTGCCACGCTCACGGGTGAGTCTCCTTGCTGTTGGTTCGTTCTCGACTGCCGAGGTCCCGGTCGGCGAACTGATCCGGCATCGCCTCGCCGATCACCTCGAGCAATTGTCCATGAAGCAGGCGATTGCCCGCGACGAGCGACGTGGACTGGACGGTCCACGGGTCGCCCGCGAGGTCGGTCACGACGCCTCCCGCGGCGCGCATCAGCGCCGCGCCGGCCGCGTTGTCCCACGCCTTCGCGCTGAACGACACCGCGCCGCCGAACACGCCGGCCGCCGCATACGCGATGTCGGTGCCGGTGGAGCCGGTCATCCGCAGCCGGCCGGCACGGTAGCTGAGGCGGCGCTGCAACTCAGCGCGCCCGGCGCCCGGGACCTCGCCGCGCGCTCGCGCGTTGAACGACCCGAAGCCGATGACGGCCGATTCCAGCGGGCTGTCGGGCACGGGCTCGGCCGCCTCCCCGTCGATGATCAGCGGACCGCCGATATGACCGGCGAAGCGCTGGCCGACCAGCGGGAGTCGGGTGAGCCCGAGCACCGGCACACCGTCGACGGCGAGCGCCAGCAGCATCGCGGCGATCGGCATCCCCACCGAATAGTTGAAGGTCCCGTCGATCGGATCGAGAATCCACATCGCGCCGTCGTCGGGGGCCGGGCCGCCGAACTCCTCGCCGTGGACCTCGATGCCCGTCCGTCGCTCGAGCTTCTCGGCGATGCTGCGCTCCAGCGCGAGATCGACGTCGGTGGCGAAGTCGCCACGGCCCTTCGCGTGCGTGCCCGGCGAGCCCAGCCCGTCGACGAACAGCCCGGTGACCTCGTCGAGCACCGATTCCCCGGCAGCCAGCAGCTGCGGGTAGTCGCGTGCGTCGACGGCATCGGTCACGGCCGGTTCACCGGCTCCCGGCGCCCGCGACGGCGTCGAGCGCCTCGCGCAGTGTGAAGCGGCCCGCGTACAGGGCCTTGCCAACGATGGCGCCCTCCACGCCCAGCGCGGTCAGCTCGGCGATCGCGAGCAGGTCGTCGATCTGCGAGATGCCGCCCGAGGCCACGACGGGCGAGTCGGTGGCGCGGGCCACCTGTTCCAGCAGTTCCAGATTGGGTCCGCTCAGCGTGCCGTCCTTGCTGACGTCGGTGACGACGTACCGCGCACAACCGTCGTTGTTCAGGCGCTCCAGGGTCTCCCACAGGTCGCCGCCCTCGGTGACCCAGCCGCGGCCGCGCACCGTGTACGAGGAGCCGTTGCGCGTCACGTCGAGTCCCACGGCGATCTTGTCTCCGTACTCGGCGATCGCGCGTGCGCACCAGGCGGGGTTCTCGATGGCGGCGGTGCCGAGATTGACCCGCGTGCACCCGGTCGCCAGCGCGGCGGCGAGCGAGGCGTCGTCGCGGATGCCGCCGGACAGCTCCACCTTCACGTCCACTGCGGCGGCCACCTGGGCGAGCAGCTCACGGTTGTCGCCGCGGCCGAACGCCGCGTCGAGATCTACGAGATGCAGCCACTGGGCGCCGTCCCGCTGCCAGGCCAGCGCAGCGTCGCGCGGTGAGCCGTAGGAGGTCTCCGATCCGGCCTCGCCCTTGACCAGGCGAACCGCCTGACCGTCGACCACGTCGACGGCCGGGAGGAGTTCGAGGATGCCCATCAGTTCAGTTTCGCTTTCGGTGTGTACGGTGCCGGCCGCACGTTGTCGTGTCGCGGGGTCGACATGTTTGTGGGGGTGCTGTGGAGGCGCCGTGTCGCGGGTGTCCGGGCGCGAGCGTCCACCGTCCGGTGCCGCCGGAGCCGGTCACTTCTCCTGTGTTCGCCTGCGTTCCAATTCCGCCCGGCGGGCATCGATCTCCCGCTGCACGCCGGCCAGCATCCGGCGCGAGACGAGGGCGATCGCGACCACCATCAGCACGATGGCGGCGAGGGCGACGCACAGCGCGGCGGTCGGGTACGGTCGCGCCAGCGACAGCACGATCGGCAGCATCACCGCGAGCACCAGCACGCCCGCACCGAGCGAATAGAACACCAGTCTCGCGAACGAGAACTGCTGTGCCGCTTCGCTTGTCTCTTTCACTTACGCGATCCCCCCGATCCAGTTCCGCAGCAGCTCGGCGCCGACGTCACCGGACTTCTCGGGATGGAACTGCGTGGCCGAGAGCGGACCGTTCTCGACCGCGGACAGGAACCGTCCACCGTGCTCGGACCAGGTGAGTTTCGGCGTCTGTATCGGCGAACCCGCCGAATCCATCTCCCACGTCTGCGCGGCGTAGGAGTGAACGAAGTAGAAGCGTGCGTCGTCGTCGATACCGTCGAAGAGCACCGAGTCGTCCGGTGCGTCGACGGTGTTCCAGCCCATGTGCGGGAGCACCTCCGCCGGCAGTCTGGTCACCGAACCCGGCCACTCGCCGCAGCCCTGCGTGTCGACGCCGAACTCGACGCCGTGACTGAACAGGATCTGCATCCCCACGCAGATTCCGAGCACCGGCCGCCCGCCCGCCAGCCGGCGTCCGATGATCCGATCGCCCCGGACCGCCTTCAACCCGGCCATGCAGGCCGCGAACGCACCGACGCCGGGCACCACCAGTCCGTCGGCACCGATCGCGGTCTCGAAGTCGGACGTGATCTCGACCTGCGCTCCGGCTCGCTCCAGCGCTCGCTGCGCCGAGCGCAGGTTGCCCGAACCGTAGTCGAGGAGCGCGACGCGCGGTGAACTCACAGGGCGCCCTTCGTCGACGGGATGCCCGAGGTCCGCGGATCCGGTTCGACGGCCTCGCGCAGTGCTCGCGCGACGGCCTTGAACTCGGCCTCGGTGATGTGGTGCTGGTCGCGGCCGTACAGCACGCGGACGTGCAGGGCAATGCGGGCGTTGAGCGCGATCGATTCGAACGCATGACGGTTGAGGACGGTCGCGTACGACACGACCGGCTTGTCGCCGCCGGAATAGCCGCCGATCACGGCGGTCAGCATGTGATCGGGTTCGCCGGTGTGCACGCAGTACGGTCGGCCCGAGACGTCCACGATGGCCTGGGCGAGCGTCTCATCCATCGGGATCCAGGCGTCGCCGAACCGGCGGATGCCCCTCTTGTCGCCGAGAGCCTGCCCGATGGCCTGTCCCAGCACGATGCAGGTGTCCTCCACCGTGTGGTGCGCCTCGATCTCGATGTCGCCCTTCGCGTGCACGGTGAGGTCGAAGCTGCCATGCGCACCGAACGCGGTGAGCATGTGGTCGAAGAACGGCACCGAGGTGTCGATGTCGGTCCTGCCGGTGCCGTCGAGGTTGATCTCGACGGTGATCGACGACTCGCGCGTGGTGCGCTCGACGCGGGCGATCCGGGGTTCGTGCTGCGCTGTTGTCACTGCTGCTACTGCTGCTTTCGGTCGGTATCGGCCAGTTCCGCGCTGACGGCCAGGAAGGCGTCGTTCTCGGCTGGTAGTCCAATGGTCGCACGCAGGTGCCCGGGGATGCCGACATCCCTGATCAGGACACCGCGGTCGAGGTAGCGCTGCCAGGTGGCGGGAGCGTCCGCGAACTCGCCGAAGAGGATGAAGTTCGCATCCGACGGCGTCACCGCGTATCCCATACCCGTGAGCGCGGCGGCCACGCGGTCGCGTTCGGCGGCGATCGCGGCGACCGCACCGAGCGTTTCCGACGAGTGCTGCAGGGCCGCCCGCGCGGCGGCCTGCGTCAGCACCGACAGGTGGTACGGCAAGCGCACCAGAAGCAGCGCCTCGATCATGGCCGGCGCCGCGGCCAGATAGCCGAGCCGGCCGCCCGCGAAGGCGAACGCCTTGCTCATGGTCCGCGACACGATCAGCTTGCTGCCGAACTCGTCGATCAGCGAGACCGCGCTCGGCTGCGACGAGAACTCGCCGTAGGCCTCGTCGACGATCACGATGCCGGGGGCCGCGTCGAGGAGACGCCGCAGATCGGCGATCGCGACGCTCCCGCCGGTCGGATTGTTCGGCGAGGTCACGAAGACGATGTCGGGCCGGTGCTCGGCGATCGCTGCGACGGCCTGCTCCACGTCCAGAGAGAAGTCGTCCGCGCGATGAGCGGGGACCCACTGCGTCTGCGTGCCGTCGGCGATGATCGGGTGCATCGAGTACGACGGCACGAAGCCCATCGCCGTGCGCCCGGGCCCACCGAAGGCCTGCAGGATCTGCTGGAGGATCTCGTTGGAGCCGTTGGCCGCCCACACGTTGTCGACCGACAGTTCCACGCCCGTGGCCGCGCTGAGGTACGCGGCGAGGTCCGAACGCAGGCCCACCGCATCCCGATCCGGGTATCGGTGCAGATCCTCGGCCGCGGCGGCGACCGCCTTCGCGACGTCGTCGATCAGCGCACGACTCGGCGGGTGCGGGTTCTCGTTGGTGTTCAGCACCACCGGAACCTGAAGCTGCGGTGCTCCGTACGGCGACTTCCCGCGCAGCGAGTCGCGCAACGGGAGGTCGGCGAGACCCACGGACCGGCCCGGACCGGTCACCGTGCTCCCCCGAACCTGGCCTGGACCGCCTCGCCGTGCGCGGGAAGGTCTTCGGCGTTCGCCAGCGTCACGACGCGGTCGGCGATCTCCGCGAGCGCGTCGCGGTCGTAGTCGATCACATGCACTCCGCGCAGGAACGTCTGCACCGACAGGCCGGAGGCGTACTTGGCCGAGCCGGACGTCGGCAGAACGTGGTTGGAGCCCGCGCTGTAATCACCGAGGCTCACCGGCGAATAAGTACCGACGAAGATCGCGCCGGCGCTGGTCACTCTGTCGGCCACGGCCTGCGCGTCACGCGTCTGGATCTCCAGGTGCTCGGCCGCGTACGCGTCGACGACAGCCAGCCCGGCGTCGATGTCGTCCACCAGGACCACCCCGGATTGCGGACCGGCCAGCGCGGTCTTGACGCGCTCGGAGTGCTTCGTGGCCGACGCCGCGAGTTCCACGGCCTCGTCGACCGCATCGGCGAGCGCCTCGCTGTCGGTGACGAGCACCGCCGCCGCGAGGACGTCGTGCTCGGCCTGGCTGATGAGATCGGAGGCGACGACCGCGGGATCGGCGGAGTCGTCGGCCAGAATCGCGATCTCGGTGGGACCGGCCTCGGAGTCGATGCCGACCACGCCGCGCACGAGGCGCTTGGCCGCGGTGACGTAGATGTTGCCGGGACCGGTGATGAGATCGACCGGGTCCAGGACGCGGCCGTCGGTGTCGTCACCGCCGTAGGCCAGAAGCGCGATGCCCTGCGCACCGCCGACGGCCCACACCTCGTCGACCCCGAGCAGGGCGCACGCGGCGAGGATGGTCGGGTGCGGCCATCCGCCGAAGTCGGCCTGGGCGGGAGACGCGACGACGAGTGAGCCGACACCCGCCTCCTGAGCCGGGACCACGTTCATGATCACGCTGGACGGGTAGACGGCGTTGCCTCCGGGAACGTACAGACCCACGCGACGCACCGGGATCCACTTCTCGGCGACGGTTCCGCCGGGCACCACCTGGGTGACCGAGGTCTGGCGTCGCTGGTCTGCGTGCACCAGGCGAGCGCGACGGATCGACTCCTCCAGGGCATCGGCGACCGCGCCGTCGAGGTCGGCCCGCGCCTTGGCGATCACCTCCGCCGGGACGCGGACTGACGCCGGGCGGACCCTGTCGAACTTCTCGGTGTAGTCGAGGGCCGCGGTGGCACCATGCTCAGCGACCGCTTCGACGACGGGAGTGACCGTGGGCAGCACGGCGTTGACGTCGGTTCCGCCGCGCGGCAGCGCACGACGCAGTTGGCTCAGCGTCGGGGTGCTGCCTCGCAGGTCGGTTCGGGTGAGCATGTGTTCTCCGCTCCGCTTTCGAGGACTTGAGGGCACTGTCCAGGATATGCGGTCGATGCAAACCGTTTGCGCACCGGCCTCGGAGCCGAAGGCGACTGAACACTCCGCATGCGATTCAGGCCCGTTCGGCGGTCGACCTTCTCGTCGGGCCCGGCCGCCGCGCGGGGTCGCGCCGCATCGGCACGTGCGGAATCCCGTCCTCGACGAACTCCGGTCCGTCGGGGACGTATCCCCACCGTGAATACAGGCCCGCGAGGTGGGCCTGAGCGTCGAGAACACTCGGGCGGTCGGCGATGTAGGCGACGGCCCGATCCAGGAGGGCCCGCATCAACCCGGTGCCTCGGAGTTCGGGCCGCACGCAGGCCCGGCCGATCCGGTGCCGGGTCTCGCCGTCGGGAAGTGGGTCCAGCAGCACGCGCACAGTGGCGACCGGACTTCCGTCCACGGGGTCCGCGCACCAGAGGTGGAGAGTGGTGGGCTCCACATCCCGGCCGTCCAACTCGTGGTAGGCGCAGTCCTGTTCGACGACGAAGACCTCCTCGCGCAGTCGCAGCAGACCGTAGAACGTGATCGGGTCCAGTTCGGAGGCGGTCGAGGCGTACACGGTCGGCGTCATTCCACCGATGATGCCCGAACGTACGGACATCTAGGCTCGACCCATGACGAAGACGGCCCCCGGTGACGACTCGGTGGATGCGTATCTCGCTGCTGTCACGGACCAGCGGCGGCGGGACGACGCCCGGCTCGTGGTCCGACTGTTTCGGGAGGTGACCGGTACCGAGCCGGTGATGTGGGGGTCGATGGTCGGTTTCGGCCGCCACCGCTATCAGACCGCGGACGGACGGTCGCACGAGACTTTCGCGGTCGGTCTCGCGGCCCGGCGACAGGCGCCACTGTTCGCCCCGATAGCGCTCGTCCATGGGCTGCCCGACAGGTCTGCGGCTTCTCTCACAGTTCTTGTCGGAGGTCGGCGGTATGATTCGAACATAGAAGCACAGCAGGAGTGTTCTCGGACACTGTTCAGGTGGAGGGGGTGGGTTCGATGGTCACGTCGGAGGTGCTGCTGCCGGACGACCCGGCCGCCCTCGCCCGCCTGTTGGAGGCTGCGGCGACCAAGTTCGCGTCCCTACCGCTGTCCGCGGTGACCGAAGACGCCCTGTTGGAAACCGTCGAGACCCTCGAGCGCACGCATCGTCGTCTCGACGGTGTCGACGCCGCAGTGCTGGTGGAGGTCTCCGACCGCAGCGCCTACCGCAAAGCCGGATACCTGTCGGTGCATCAGTATTTGGCGCAGGGGTTGCGGCTCGGTGACGGTGCCGCCCGACGCCGACGCGTCAGTGCCGCCGGCATCGGACGATTCACCGAACTGCAAGGACAGACCCGCGAACCGATACTGCCGGCGACTGCGGTCGCGGTGGGCGAGGGTGCGATCGGTGCCGACCACGTCCGCGAGATCGACGCCGTCATGGACAAGATTCCCACCGCGATCGACGCGCAGACCCGGGCACGGGCTGAGGCGCAGTTGGCGTGGGTCGCCCGTGAGTTGAGTCCGGCCGGTGTCCGCACCGCCGGCATCCGACTGCTCGCGCACCTGGATCCGGACGGAACCGTCACCGACGAACGCGACCGCAAAC
>NZ_BAAARB010000015.1:0-97795 GCF_039531975.1 Gordonia cholesterolivorans
TGTAGGGCAATCGGGCATGGTGCACGGATTCGAGATCTCCACAACGATGATCGACGGCGCACAGAGACGCTTCCGTCGCGAGGTCCAAACGCGGAGACTGTCACTGACTGCCGCGCCGATGGAGGCATTACCTGTTCCGGACGCTTCGATTGACGCGTTGATCAGCACAAATACGATCTACTTCATCGATGATGTGTTCGCCGCATTCAGTGAGCTCAATCGGATTCTCGCTGGCAACGGCTGCGCCGTTCTCGGCATCGCAGATCCGGATGCTTTGCGAGCGATGCCGTTCACGCAGTACGGGTTTCATGTCCGGGAGTTCGATGCGATTGTCGACGAACTCCAGCGAGCCGGCCTGCATGTCGAGGAGCGGATCCGCGCCGGCAGTGTCGACTTTCCCTACTGGTTACTCGTCGCACGCAAGTCGGGTGTCCGGTAGCGGTTTTCGATGGCTCCGCTGCCTGGGTGCGCCTGACCGCCTCACTGTGCGGTCCGGCTCGCCCCGCAGCTTCGGGTAGGCGACGTCGCTGAAGGAAACTCGTGGCGGACAACAGCATCAATGCTGTTCAGTCCAGGGCGGTGTGACGTGGGGAAGGCATCGTTGGGCCGTGACGACCGAATGCCTGAAGTTGTCGGCCTGTGCCCCGGTCGGTGCAGGCGAGACTCGGTCTGCCACGGTCGGCGGCGTACTGTTGGATCGACGGTGAATGAGGTGTAGCGATGATGTTCTCTAACGGCGGCCACATGGGCAGTTTCGGGCACGGTTGGATGCTGCTCGTACTGATCGCAGTCTGGGCGTTGATCGCCGTCGGAATCACTCTGGCGATCCGTTCGTCGATACGCGCCTCTTCAAAGCTGGACCCCGAGTCTGTCCTCGGCCAGCGTTTGGCGTGCGGGGAGATTTCGGACGTGGACTACACGCGGATGGTTCGGCTGATTCGCGACGACCCCCAGGGGCCTCCAAACTGGTGAGAGCCGACCAGTCGGCGCAGTGGTCAGGCCTGTGGGGCTGGTGATAGTTCCCGTTGAACGGTGAGCCAGGACATGCCGTTGTGCGTGCTCCAATGCTGGCGACGGTGAGGGGCCACATTCGTATCGTCAGCATCGGTTCAAGGTTTCCTCAAGATCGTCCGCGAGAGTCGCTACCCGGCGCGTCGGAGACGACTATGGGAGTGGACGTCCGCGATACATGCTCGCGGATTCAGCGCGGACCAGAAAGGCTGATCAGGATGGTTGAGGTTTCGAGGCGATCGGTGCTCATCGGAGGGTTGGCGGCGCTGGGGGTCGGGGTACTCGGCGCGTGCAGCCCGGACCGCCCTCAACGCCCTGAGTCGTCGCCGTTGCCGGGACCACCGTTGCAGGCGTCGCCGAAGCCGGGGCAGAAGGTGGTGGAGGCGTCTTTGACGGCCCGACCGGTGGCTGTCGACCTCGGTGCGGGCATTATCGCGAACACCTGGGCCTACGGCGACGAGGTTCCCGGGCGAGTGGTTCGCGCCACTGCGGGCGACTTCCTGCGAGTCAACGTCGACAACCAACTTCCTGCGCCGACGACCGTTCACTGGCACGGCATCCGACTTCGCAACGAAGCCGACGGAGTCCCAGACGTCACGCAGCAGGCGATCGCACCCGGAAACCGGTTCGTGTACGCCTTCACGGCCCCCGATGCTGGGACGCACTTCTTCCACCCCCACGTCGGGGCACAGCTCGATCGAGGTCTGTACGCGCCGATCATCATCGATGATCCGGCCGATGCGGGCGACTACGACGCGGAATGGATCGTCGTCCTCGACGACTGGACGGACGGGGTCGGGAAGAGCCCCGATCAGATTCTGGCCGACTTTCAGGCCGATTCCGGACCGTTGAAGTCGGGCATGGGCGGGATGGATCACTCGTCGATGCCGGGAATGAACCACGGCAATTCGTCGCTGGGTGACGCCGGAGACGTCGCCTACCCGCACTATCTCATCAACGGCAGGGTTCCGGAGGCGCCGACCGAGTTCCGCTGCCGACCGGGTCAACGAGTCCGGGTGCGACTGATCAACGCGGCATCGGACACGGTCTTCAAGGTCGCACTCGCCGACCACACGATGACGGTGACGCACAGTGACGGACATCGGGTCAACGACAAGCAGACCGGAGCCCTGTACGTCGCGATGGGTGAGCGCTACGACGTGACCATCACCGCCGGAGATGGCGTGTTCCCGCTTGTCGCGGCGGCCGAAGGCAAGAGTGGCCAAGCCTTGGCGCTCCTGCGGACAGCTTCGGGACAGGCCCCGCCGAGCACCATCCGCCCGCGCGAACTCGAGGGTCCAGTACTTCTTGGCGCCGATGACCTGGCCGCGGCGGAATCGGCACGATTGCCCGACCGCGATCCCGACACCACACTCAAAGTCACTTTGAACGGGCAGATGTCGCCGTTTGCCTGGGGGATCAACGGCAAGAAGTACGGCCAGGACACACCGCTGACTGTCCGGCCCGGCCAGCGGCTGCGAATGCAGATCACGAACTCGACGATGATGGTGCATCCGATGCACATCCACGGCCACACCTGGTCGCTGCCCGACCGATCGGGTTTGCGCAAGGATACGGTGCTGATCCGTCCGATGGGCCGCGTCAACGTCGACCTCGACGCCGACAACCCCGGCGCCTGGGCTCTGCACTGCCACAACATCTATCACATGGAGACGGGCATGATGACCACTCTCCGATACGCGTAGACGCACCAGCCCTGCGGCACCTAGACCGGTACATCGCGGGCCGACTGAGACACCTCGATCACCCCATCTACTAAGCTGCTTAGTAGATGGGGTGGTTTCGCCCCTCGCGGTCGCGTTCTGTGCACACGAGAGGTCGTATCCCATGGTCAAATTCCCTAGAGGCGGTACTGCCGCCTTCCTTCTTGCTGCCGTCCTGATCATCGCAGGGTGTTCGCAGCCATCCCGGGATCTGGTGGCCGATCCGTCGGTTGCGTCGGCCGCGCCGTCGATCGAGCTCACCCCCGACGACGGGGCGAGCGGAGTCGATCCCCTTGCCCCGGTCGTGGCCACTGTGCGCGGCGGCACCCTGGAGAACGTGACGCTCGTCAACGATGGGGGGCGGCCTGTCGTCGGCATCATGACACCGGACCGCTCCTCCTGGAAGGTCGGTGAACCGCTCGGTTATGGCCGGACGTACACCGTGACCGCCACGGCTCGCGGCGGCGGACAGCGCGCCTCGCGCACCGGGTCGTTCACCACGCTCACCCCCGACAATCAGGCCGGCGTCACCCTGCAGACGACCGGCGGCACGCCACTGTCGACCGGAGGGACCTACGGCGTCGGAATCGTCATCGTTGCTCACTTCGACGAGCCGATTGGTGACCGCGCCGCAGCCGAGCGGCGACTGTCGGTCCGCACCACGCCCGGAGTCGAGGGCTCCTGGTACTGGCTCGACGACCAGAACGCTCACTGGCGGCCGCGCGAGTACTACCGTCCTGGCACCGAGGTCACCGTTGAGGCGCGGATCTACGGCGCCGACCTCGGCGGCGGCCTCTACGGTCAAGAAGATGCCGAGGCGACTTTCACGATCGGTGACTCGCACGTAGCGATCGCCGACGATCGCACCAAGCAGGTCAAGGTGTACGAGAACGGCAACCTCGTCCGCACGATGCCGACCTCGATGGGGATGGGTGGCACTGAGGTCATCGGGGGCACCGAGATCAGCTTCTGGACTCAGCGTGGCATCTATACGGTGCTGGATAAGGCGAATCCGGTCGTCATGGACTCGTCCACCTACGGTCTGCCGATCAACTCCAGGCTCGGCTACAAGCAAACCATCGCCTACGCCACGAGGATCAGCACCGACGGTGTCTATCTGCATCAACTGGACGAGACCGTCTGGGCGCAAGGAAACACGAATCTCTCGCATGGCTGCCTCAACCTCAACGGCGCCAACGCCCGCTGGTTCTACCAGTTCTCGATCCCGGGCGACGTCGTCGAGGTCCGCAACACCGGCGGGGCGCCGCTGGAGCTCTGGCAGAACGGCGACTGGGGCGTGCCCTGGGAGCAATGGCGAGCAGGCAGTGCGCTGGCCTGATCAGAACTCCTGCGAGACGATCACGAATAGATCTCACTCCCGCAACGATCTACTAAGGCGCTTAGTAGATCATTGGGTCGACATCGACGGCGTTGCAGCCCGCGCTGACATCGACCTGTCGACCGCGCTGACCTCCATGTTCTGCGATTGAAGGCGGCCCGCACACGCATTGCCCATTCCGTCGAATGTCCGGTTTGGTGCTGGTGGTGCCAGTGGTGCGCAAGTGTCATAGTGGCGTCCATGACTAGAGATCCCCTCGTCGGACTCACCTCCTCGCCATCATCGGCAACGCTCGCACCTCGGGTGCGGCACTGGGTGGGCACCGCCCCTGTCGCTCTTGGTCTGGCCGCGGCGGTTGCGGCGGGGACGCTGAGTCCAGCGCCCGCCGTGGCTGAGACCGCCAACGGTGTTGACGGTCACGTCGTGGTCGAGCTGGCGGCCATCGTTAAAGACAGCGTGCGGGCCGTGGCCGGACCTGACGGACTGGTGAAGCTGCTGGCCCCGATGGCCACCGTGACCTCATGTCTGACCGTCTCTGCCGAGACCGACCCCGCCGCAGGCGATCGGGTCGGAGCTCTGGGGTGCTTCGCGGCCGCCGGGACTGCCTTCGGTGGGCAGGCGCCATTGATCCTCGACGCGGTCCCTGTGGGGCGCCTACTGGCGACACTCGCTGCCGCGGTCGCGCCGCACGACCCGTCGATTTCGCACGGGGGATCCTCCGATCACCTCGCCCCGGACGGCGCCCGCCCCGCTCCCGGGCAGACTGCGGCCACCCCCACCCCCGGCGGTGTCCTGACCTCCACGTTCGGTGACGGTCGCGGTCATCAGGGCATCGACATCGGCAACCGCCTGGGAGCGCCCATCCTGGCGGTCGAGGACGGCGAGGTCATCAACTCAGGGCCTGCGGAGGGGTTCGGCCTGTGGATCCGTATCCGTCACGCGGACGGTGCTGTCACGACCTACGGTCACAACGATCAGAATTCGGTCAACGTCGGCGACCGTGTGCGTATGAGTCAGCAGATCGGCACTGTCGGCAGCCGCGGGGTGTCGAGCGGGCCGCACGTGCACTTCGAGGTCGCCGACCCCGCCGGGACGGCGATCGATCCGCTGCCGTGGCTGCAGGCCCGCGGCGTCACCATCGCCACCGAGGCATCGCCGCCGCCGACTGCGACGCCTCCGGACGTGTCGGTGCTGGCTCGGGGGCAGGTGCGCGACCGCCGACACTGACCTACTATGTTGCTTAGTAGATGGAGGGGTTGGCAGTGACGCGAACAAGGGTCAGTCATCGACTCGCCGTGGCGGTCGGCGTTCTCGCAGCAGTCCTCAGCGGTGCAATGATCTTGGTCTATGCCGAGACCGTTGACTTGCGAGGGCGCCCGCATGCGCACCGCCTCGGCTGGCCGCCGACCTGGCATTGGGTGTGGGCGGCAATAGTAGCGGCGATCGTGGCGCTCGCCGCGCGAGCGCTGCTGCGGCGACTGGTATTCACCGCGCACGTTCGCCGTGATTCGACGACTGCCGACCCGGCGGACGAGACCGACTCGACTCGACGGGCCGAGACACAGATGCTGACCAAGACAAGAAGGAGTGGCCATGCTGCGTGAGTGGTCCCTGGTGCGCTGGGTGGTGGCAGCAGTCACGGCCATCGCGATCGGATTGGCCGTCGGTATTCCGTCCGGACTGATCGACACGCCGTGGTATTCACGCATGACGCCGACCCTGTGGTGGAACTACCCGATTTGGCTGGCGACCGCGGTGTTGGGCGGCCTGATCGCGGCCACCTACATTCAAGCCCGGACGGCGCCGCGGATGGAGAAGAAACTCTGGGCGACGGTCGGTTCGGCGTTGGCTGTCGGATGCCCGGTGTGCAACAAGGTGGTGGTCGCGGTCGTCGGTGTCAGTGGAGCATTGACCGTCTGGGCGCCGTTGCAGCCGATCCTGGCTGTGGTGTCCGTGGCATTGTTGGGTTGGGCCCTGCAGCGACGGCTGCAGGGCGAACGGCGATGCGCGGTCGCGGCCTGACTGCGCGGTTTGCCGCAGTCAGTGCAGTGGCGTGAGGGAAAGGTGTGCGATGCACGGTCTGGGCGAGCTGGAGGCACGCATCATGGAGGTCTTCTGGCGCGATGACGCGGACAAACGTGTCCGCGACGTGCTCGAAGGGCTGGACGCGGAGCGCGAACCCGCGTACACGACGGTGATGACGGTGATGGACAACCTGTACCAGAAGGGGTGGCTGGGACGCGACCGGCGCGGCCGGGCGTACTGGTATCACTCGCTCAAGTCGCGTGAGCAGACCGTCAGCGATGCCTTGCGTGCGGTGCTGGCCGACGCCGGCGACCCGTCTGGGGCGCTGCTGCATTTCGTGCGGCACGCCTCCGACCAGGAAAGCGCAGCAATCGCTCAGGGCCTGCGGGAACGGGACTGACGCGGTGGTCACGGCAGCACTGTTGGGCGTGAGTGCGCTGGCTGCGGCTCTGATCGGTGACCGGGTCCTCGACGTCCTGATCGCGCGTGATCGACTCACGGCCAGGACCCTGCTGCGGGTGTGGGCGGCGCTGACCGCTGGCGTGTTCGTCGCCGCTGCGAGCTCGGTGGCCATCGTCGCCATTCCCGGCCACGCGAGCGTCGTGGGTGGGGTGTTGCAGACCTGCCTGAACGGACTCGACAGTGCGGTCAGCCGCACCCTCGAGTTGGTCGCCGGGCCAGGCGTGTTCGCCCTCGTCCTGGCCGTGTCCGGGTGGCGGGCTGCGGCGTTCTGGCGGACCGCCCGTCGCCGTGACCTCGAGATCGGGGCGCACCACGCACTGCTCGCGCGGTTGCTGAACCCGACGGGCGCCCGGTCGCCACTGTGGCTGCCGACGAGCACACCCATGGCCTACAGCACGCCCGGACGGACCGAGGGCCTGATCGTGGCCAGCGAAGGGCTGCGGCAGCGACTGGACCCGGCGGCGTTGTCGGCGGTGATGGCTCACGAACAGGCGCACGTCCATGGTCACCATCATCTGTTCGTCCGCGTCGCCGACTGTCTCTCGCACGCGGTGCCCTGGCTACCACTGACTCGGCAGGCGAGTCCCATCGTGCGCGCCCTGGTCGAGTTCGACGCCGACGCACACGCCGCGCATGAGCACGGCGACGCTGCCGTCGTCCGCGCGATCACGCACGTTCACCCGACCGCGCCGGCGGGCGCTCTGGGGATCGCTCGTGACTGCGTCGATCTGCGGTTGCATCGATTGGGCCGTTCCGCCGCTCCCGGCACGCGACCGTCGCGTAGTTCGTCCTACGCTGCCCCGACAGCGGCCGCGATGTTCCCCATTCTGCTATTCCTCGCCGGTCTGGCCACCGTCTTCCTGGCTGCCTGCCCCGCCTGACCCTCCTGGGAACCGGCCGGTGCTCGCCCGGCCCGTCGCATCGATCGTGATCGAGAGTCCGCACGCCGACGCGCACCGTCAGGCCGGGGCCAGGCTCGTTGGGCGCCCGGTCACACGGGCAGGACGACGTCGTTGATCAGCGCCATTCGGACCCAGTCCACGAACACATTCCACAAGCCCGTCACCAACATCACGCCGACACCGACCAGCAGGACGCCCCCGACGATCTGAATGGTGCGGGCGTGGCGGCGGAGGAAGCCAAGGCTGCGGACGGCCCATGCCGATGAGAACGCCAGGACCACGAACGGGACACCGAGGCCGAAGCAGTACGCGACGACCATCAGCGCGCCGCGGAACGGCGCGTCGCCGTTCGTGCTGATCGCTAGCCCGATGACGGCACCGAGGGTGGCACTGCTGCACGGTATCCACCCGATGGCGAACACGGCCCCCAGCAGCGGCGCGCCGACCATACCGGTGCGGCGGTGAGGCGTCATGCGGCGTTCTCGCCGGAAGAACGGAACCACGCCGACGAATACCAAGCCCATCACGATGGTCACGACCCCGCCGACGCGTTGCATCACTGCCAGGCGGGCCTGATCGAGGAAGACCGAGGTCACACCGAACAGCGCCACCGTGGCCAGGACGTAGACGAGCGTGAAGCCCAGGACGAACAGCCCTGCCGCGGCAACCACCCGCCACCGGCCGGACTTGGGGCCCTCACCGACCTGGACGGCGGGAGCTTCGGCACCGACCAGCCCCGCCAGATACGACAGGTAGCCCGGCACCAGAGGCACCACGCACGGCGAGGCGAAAGAGATGATCCCGACCAGCGCCGCGACACCCAGGCCCAGCAGCAGCGGACCACTGGTGACCGTGGCCGCGAACGTCGTTCCCAGATCCGCCAGAAACCACTGATTCACTGCGGCGCCGCCTTCTCCTCGGCCACCGTCACAACGGCAGCACGCAATTCGGCCTCGGTGATCGCTCGAAGGAACAGCTTCGCTGGGCGGTGCTGGCGGTCGAGGATCAGAGTGGTCGGGACAACACCCACGGGGACTCCGAGTGCGGCAAGGGTGGCGCCGCCGTAGTCGAAGATCGACCGATAGGGCACCTTGCGGTCGGTGGTGAAATCCTGTGCGGTCGAGCGCGAATCACGAAAGTTGATCCCCACGAACTGCACCCCACGGGCGCGGGTGTCGCGGTAGACGTTCTCCAGTGCCTGAAACTCGGTACGGCACGGTGGGCACCACGAAGCCCACACGTTCACCACAACAACGTCACCGCGGTAATCGGCGAGCCGGACAGTTCCCCGGTCGAACAAGTCCTCACCCTCGACCGCGCCGATCGCACGCCGCATGGCGGGCGCGTAGTCGATGACCGTCTGACCGTCAGGGGAGACGAACTGATTGGCGCGCACCGCAGACACGGCATCAGTGCCGGTACCGCACGCGGTCAGCACCGTGGCACCGATGAGCATCGCGCCGACGAGCGCCTGCGCGCGTCGCCGACGGCCACGCGCGCAGTCCGGCATCCTCTCGTCGATCCGGTACCTGTCCTCGGAAATGTGTCCGGGTGCCACACAACCACCTCCATCTACTAAGGAGAGTAGTACTAACTTGCTTAGTAAATGGTGAGAGTGATCGATGCCCGGGTGCTGACGGTGGCCGGCGGCGGACTAACCCGGCTAGCGGTCCAAGACTGCGCGCGTCGTTGATCCTGGATGCAGGTCGAGTCTGCGCAGCAGTTGTGCGTTCAGGGCCACGACGATGGTCGACAACGACATGAGGATCGCGCCCACCGACATCGGCATGACAAATCCGATGGGTGCAAGCACTCCGGCCGCGAGCGGGACGGAGATCAGATTGTAACCGGCCGCCCACCACAGGTTCTGTTTCATCTTGCGGTACGCCGCTCGCGACAGTTCGATCACCGAGAGCACGGAGCGGGGATCGTCGCTGGCCAGGATGACACCGGCCGAGGCGATAGCGACATCAGTACCTGCGCCGATCGCCAGACCGATGTCGGCCTGGGCGAGCGCGGGAGCATCGTTCACCCCGTCTCCGACCATCGCCACCCTGCGACCTTCGGTCTGCAGTTCCTGCACCTTGGCGGCCTTGTCTTCGGGACGGACACCGGCGAAGACACGGTCGATGCCGAGTTCATGAGCAACGGCATTCGCGACAGCTTCAGCGTCACCGGTGATCATCACGACCTCGACGCCCTGCGCATGGAGCGCATCGACAGCCTCGCGTGACTCGCGGCGGATCTCGTCGGCGAGTTTCAATGCGCCGATCAGCCGCCGGTCTTGAATGACATGCAAGATGATCGCCCCGTCCGCACGCCAGCGATCAGCGACAGGCAGTTCGTTGAGGTGTTCTTCGGCGAGCAGGTGCGGGCCCCCGACCCGCACTGTCGTTCCCTCGATCGTCGCGGTGACCCCCACTGCGGGCGATGAGGAGAAATCGCTGCTGGTCGGGACTCTGAGGCTGTGGCGATCGGCGGCGCCGACGATCGCGCGTGCGAGGGGATGCTCGCTGTCGGACTCAGCGGCCGCCGCCAACGCCAGCAACTGATCCTCGTCGACGTCGTCGACGGCAAAGACATCCGTGACAGTGGGTTCGCCCCGGGTGAGCGTGCCGGTCTTGTCGAATAGGACGCTGTCGACCGTCCGCATGCTCTCCAACGCAAGTCGGTCTTTGACGAGTACGCCGCCCCGGGCCGCACGCTCGGTCGCAATCGAGACGACGAGCGGAATCGCTAGGCCCAGAGCGTGCGGGCACGCGATCACCAAGACGGTGATCGTGCGAACCACCGCATCATCGGGCAAGCCGATCGCCGTCCACACAATCGCGGTGATCGCCGCGGCTCCGAGGGCAAACCAGAACAGCCATCCGGCCGCGGTGTCGGCGAGTCGTTGAGCACGAGACGACGAGTTCTGAGCATCGGTGACAAGCCGTTGGATCCCGGCGAGAGTCGTCTCGTCGCCGGTGGCCGTGATCACGATTCGTAGTCCTGAATCGGAAGCGACCGTCCCCGCGGTCACGGTGTCGCCAACACTGCGGGTGACCGTCTGGGACTCACCGGTGACCATCGATTCGTCCATCGCCGCACGCCCCTCGACGATCCGGCCGTCGGCTGGGATGCCCCCGCCGGGGCGAATGACGACGGTGTCGCCGACCTCCAGATCGGCGGGGGCCACGGCCTCGATTTGCCCGTCTCGGACACGTTCTGCTTGGTCGGGCAGAAGCGCGGCCAGGGAGTCCAGGGCCGAGGTGGTCTGGGCCAGCGACCGCATCTCGATCCAGTGGCCCAGCAGCATGATGACGATCAGCAGCGCCAATTCCCACCAGAACTCCAGTTGATGACTGACAAGTCCCAGCGTCGCCGCCCAGGACGCGAAGAACGCCACCGTGATCGCCAGTGCGATCAGAAGCATCATCCCGGGTTTCCGCGTCCGCAGCTCGCTCAGAGCGCCGGCCAGGAACGGCCAGCCGCCCCAGAGGTACATCACGGTGCCGAGCGCGGGCGCGATCCATTCGGCCCAGCCGGGGACCGAGTAGCCGACCAACATCGCGAACATCGGCGAGAAGGCGATTACCGGAACCGCGATGATGAGGTTGATCCAGAACAGTCGGCGAAACTCCCCGACGTGGTCACCGTGCCCACCATGCCCCCCGTGCGCACCGTGGTGGTCCCGGTGCCCACTGTGGTCTCCGTGTCCACTGTCGTGGTCCAGGTGCCCGCTACGCCCGCTGGGGGTGCCATGCTCTCCGTGATGGTCGGCGTGGTCGTTGTGATCTCGACCGTGCTCGCCGTGTTCGTTGTGCCCGCTGTGCGGTGGGTCTGCGACAGCATTGTGGCTCTCAGGCACTGCCGCGTCATGGCGGTCGACGCCGTGTATGGGGGCGCCGCCGACGTCTCGGTGGTGGTGGTGCGCGTGGGGGTCAGTCATCCTGCTGCCTTCCTCATCGTCATTCCCCAGCTGGGTTGGTGACTGTTGAAGTCGTCACCACCCCCCGGCTCAAGACGTCGGTTGAATTTCGCTCTCGACGACCCACTTATGGTTGGTCATCTTCATGCCGTCCGCCTCGTAATCGACCATGTAGACGGTCTGGTCGGTGGAGCTGGCGATTGTTGCCTTCGCCCCCTTCATGCCCGTCATGTGATCGGCCTCGAGGGTGACTTCGGTGCCATCGGCCAGACGTCGATCTCCTGCGTTTTTGATCTCCTGTTGGACTACCCACTTGTGATCCTTGACCGGCTGGCCGCCGGTGGTCGGGGTGAAGTTCACCGAGTAGGTGTAGGTGTCGAAGGCGCCGACGATTGTGGCCCGCGCACCGTCCATGCCCGCCATGTGGTCTGCGGTCAGCATGACCTGGCTGCCGATCGGAAACTTGGGTGCTGAGACCGCCTTGATGCCGGCAGGTGCCGGTCCGCCGTCCATCGGGTGGTCCATCGGCGAATCGCTCATTGCTCCGGCACTGCTGGCCATGCTGCCACTGTCATGGCCTTGGTGGTCCTGGCTTTCGCCGGCACTGCAACCGGCCAGAACCAGTACTCCGACGAGTATTCCGGCCGAGACGGCCGTCATGAGAGGCTTGCGCATGTGGTCTCCTATCCACTCTGATCTCACCGAACGACGCACCGGTGTGGTGCATCGCCGTTTTCTCCGTTGTCGGCCGATTGCGCTTTGCTCGGCGGCCGCACAGGGCTGAAGGTGTAAAAGTGCGTTAACCCGCGAACGTCACGCCGACAGCAGGACGCGAGCTGGCGTCCATCAAATCCGCACTGCCGAATAGCCGGCCGCTGTGACTGCGTCGACCACCGCGGCCTCGTCGACGAGGCCGACGGCGGTGACCACGAGCCTGCCGGTCTGCGCGCTCACCTGAGCGTCCTGAACACCCTCTACGGCTGCGACTTCCTCGCGCACCGAGGCCTCGCAATGCCCGCACGTCATGCCTGTTACCTGATACTCGCTCGACGACATGTCTTCCCACCTCTCCAGTTGATACCCCATGGGGGTATGATGTTCCGATGACGATATACCTGCCGCCGGCCGTGATGCAAGAGTGCCGCCGCGCATCGCAGGTCAGGCGACCTGGCGAGAGCTGCCAGGTGTGGGGCGACTCGGTCAGTTGCGGTTGACTACGTCTGCACGTGACCGTTCGGGCGTCTCGGCGGTGTACTGATCAGTGAGACCGAGACGGAGGTGTTCGCTATGATAAACGGCCTCGTCAAGCAGTTGAGCGACGTGGGTGTCATAGAGGCTGTACACAATGCTGCGGCCGTTGCGTACCCCCGTGACCAGGCCCAGGTTCCGTAACAGTCGTAGTTGGTGCGAGACCGCGGACGGCTCCATCTGCACGGCCGCCGCAAGTTCTCCCACAGCCATGGCTCCGCCTTGAAGCTCGGATAAGATCCGCAGCCTGCTCGGAGTCGCCAAAGCCTGCAGGGTGGTGGCGACGCGGTCGGCGGTCGCCGCGTCGAGTGAGGTCGTTGTCTCGCCGCCACTGCCGATCCGGTGTCCCATGATCAACATCATACTTCGCACTACTCACATGAAGAGGTGTTCATATATTCTGATTTGGTGATTGATTCGAACCAGAGAGAGTGACCCGGGATGGACATGGCGACGACACAGGTCGACCAAAGCAGGGGTGCCGCGAGGCGTGGCTATGCCGGGGCGCGGACCCGTCCATGGGACCTTGCCGAGGTCCGATGGGCAGTGGCCGCATTGGTGTTGTTCGTGGCCGGGCTGGCCGCGCAGCTCGGCGGCACGGCGCCGGCAGTGTGGTGGACGCTATATCTGGCCTGCTATGTCGTCGGTGGGTGGGAGTCGGCGCTGTCCGGTCTGCAGGCGTTGCGCGAGAAGACTCTCGACGTCGACCTGCTGATGGTTGTGGCCGCGATCGGTGCTGCCGCGATCGGGCAGGTCACCGACGGTGCCCTGTTGATCGTCATCTTCGCGACTTCCGGCGCCTTGGAGGCCTGGGCGACGGCTCGCACCGAGGATTCGGTGCGCGGACTGCTCGACCTTGCGCCGAGTCGGGCCACGGTCCTTGGCGCCGGCGGGCACGAGCAGATCGTTGACGCCGCGGGGTTGGTCGTTGGCGACGTGATCCGGGTCCGCCCCGGTGAGCGTATCGCCGCCGACGGCACCGTCATCGACGGTGCCAGTGAAGTCGATCAGGCCACCATTACTGGGGAGCCGCTACCGGTGATCAAGCGGGTCGACGACGAGGTCTTCGCCGGTACGGTCAACGGCACCGGCGCACTGACAATCCGCGCTGACCGGCCTGCCGCCGACTCGGTCGTCGCGCGTATTGCGGCGATGGTCGCCGAAGCGTCGCAGACGAAGGCGCGAGCACAGCTGTTCATCGACAAGGTCGAACAGCGGTATTCGATCGGCATGGTGGCCTGCACGCTCCTGGTGTTCGCGATTCCGCTCGCGTTCGGTGCCGAACTGCAGCCGTCTTTGCTGCGAGCGATGACGTTCATGATCGTTGCGTCGCCGTGCGCGGTGGTCTTGGCGACCATGCCGCCGTTGCTGGCCGCCATCGCCAACGCAGGTCGCCGCGGCGTCCTTATCAAATCAGCGGTGGTCATGGAAAATCTGTCGACGATCGACACTGTCGCATTCGACAAGACGGGCACAATCACCTCCGGCCGTCCTGTCCTGGCCACCGTCGACCTCACCGGGCAGGGCCTCGACCTCGGCCACGGCATCGACACGGTCCTCAGCGTCGCCGCAGCCGTCGAGTCACTCAGTGAACACCCACTGGCGGCGGCCATCGTCTCAGCTGCCCATGAGCGAGGGCTATCGGTCCCGCCGGTGGAAGGCTTTGCCGCGCAGCCGGGGAGCGGTGTGACCGGCGTTGTTGGCGGGCACCAGATCGCGGTCGTGTCTCCACACACCTCGGACACCCCCGCGGCGGTCGAGGTCGCCGAACTCGTTGCTGCCGCCGAAACGCGAGGCGACACCGCGGTCATCGTCGTCGACAACGGGGCGGCTATCGCAGTGTTGGCTCTGGGCGACTCGCAACGCGTCGACGCGGCCGCCAGCGTGGTCGCTCTGACTGGCGATGGAGTGAGTACCGTCCTGTTGACCGGTGACAACGCAAAAGCCGCGGAACGCGTCGCGGCCGACGTGGGCATCGTTGACATCCATGCTGAATTGCTCCCGGAGGGCAAAACGGACGCCATTGCCGCCCTGCACGCTGGCGGTCGCACTGTCGCTATGGTCGGCGACGGGGTCAACGACGCGCCCGCGCTCGCTGCGGCCGAGGTTGGGATCGCGATGGGCGGCGCCGGTTCTGATCTGGCGTTGCAGGCTGCCGATGTCGTCGTCGTCCGTGATGATCTGACCGCAGTGCCCTCGGTCCTCGCTTTTGCTCGGCGGGCGCACCGTGTCGTCGTCGCCAACCTCATCATCGCGGCGACGTTCATTGCGGTACTGGTGCTCTGGGACCTGCTCGGCACGCTGCCTCTGCCACTCGGTGTCGCCGGCCACGAAGGGTCCACCATCATCGTCGGGCTCAATGGTCTGCGACTGCTCCGGCGTTCTGCGTGGCCACGAATGATTGGGCACTGATCAGCGGAGCCTCCGAAAAACGGCGGCGAATCAGGCGGCTTGTGTGTGCGACGATGACATCCATGGAATCGGTCCGGCCCTCGGTTGCCGCCGTCCACGATCGTGTGACAGTGCATCTGGACGCCCTCGACGACGCGACACTGGTCGACCAACTGCGCACGCTGCTCGGTGCGCGTTTGGTTGCGTATCTGGCCGGCGCGCCCAGCACCGCTGCGGTCAGCGACTACATCACACACGCGGCCGCAGTCCCGGACCACGTCCGAGCCCGTTTGAAGGTGGCCTACAGCGTGGCGGCCCTGCAACACCAGCTCGGCGCTACCCCATCGTTGATCCAAGCCTGGTTCCAAGGACGCAATCCGCGCCTGGATGATCGAGCACCGGCACAGGTCATCGCCGACGATCCCGGCCGCTTCCGAGGCACGCTCATCGCGGCCGCCGTAACTCTGGTGGGTGGCTAGGTGGACACTGACGCCGCGTTTGCGGCCTCCTGGCGGATCGGCAGTCGAATCAATGCCGTTGCTCAGGCCGAGATCCTCGTCGACTCCGTGGTGGGACCGCCACAGCACATTCGGCGACGACTGGATGCCGTCATTGACGACCTCCTCGATCCTGCTGACTAGGCTGGCGAACAGACGAATCAGCCGATGGCCCTACGGTTGGGCGCGATGTGCGCAATGACGTTCTCGAACCGTGGGACGGGACGTGCGCCGGTTACCCGAGAATCGTCGGCGGTCTGTCGTCACTCGTCCGCCGTGTCTAGCCGGCCGTAGAGTTTGGCGATCAGCACGTCCTTGGCGCGAAGTTCTGCGCGGAGGCGACGGAGTTCGGCATCGTTGGCCGTTAACTGAGCGCGAAGCGCCGACACGATGGAGCTGTCGGTGGCTGCAGCCTCGGGTGGCGGGGCGATGGTGGTGTGGGCGCGGATCTTCTCCCGCAGGTCCGGATGGTTGTAAATCGTCTTGCGGGTGACGCCGGCACGTACAGCGACGGCGTTGATGTTGATTGTGGCCCCCGATCTCCGCATGGCGGTGAGGGCCTTCTCAATCCGAGTCCGGACGTCGGCGGAGCGCTGCTGTGCGTGGGCGTTGAGCGCGGCGATCGCCTGATCAGTCGGTGGCGTCATACCCCATTACCTCGGTTCTCAGCTTTCCCTAGTGCGATCTCGTGCAGCCCTCGAGTCTGGATCTGCAGCAGCGGTCGCCGATCGGAGGTGCCGGCCCCGGCCACCGCAGAATCGCGATCGGCCGATGCCTGGTCCTCTTCGGCAGCGAGTCGGGCGATGATGGCATCGAGCGAGGCGATCTCGCGGAGACGTTCGTGGACCCAGACATTCTCGTCGGAAAGTTGCCGACCCGTGCGCTCGTGGTATTGGCGGCGCCGCACCTGGAGAAGCGACTCGGTACGGGTGCGCTGGTCGGCGAGTTCGTCGAGGTGTGTGCGGTCGGTGGCGAAGTGACCGCAGGTCAGGCAGGCGTTGCCTTTGTCGCAGGTCTGCAAGGGCGGCAGCAGACAGACGCCGTTCGGGAGGACGCGGTCGGTGCGTTGGGACAGTTGGGTCATGTCGTAGACGTCGGTGGGGCTGATGCCCAGGTCGGCGCCGTGGGCGCCGATCTTCTTGTGCTTGAGGAACTCCGCTTCCGCAGTGGCTGCGAGGGTGGCCGCGTATCGCAGGGTCATCTCGGGTGAGGCGTGTCCGAGGTAGCGCTGCACGACGTGGATGGGGACGCCGTCATTGAGGAGCTCGGTCGCCCGGGTGTGCCGGAGCCGGTGGGTTTGGGTGAACCTCAGAGGGTTTCCGGCGCTGTCGGTGAGTCCGTGGACTCGGTCGAGTTTGGCCAGTGCGGATCGGTAGGAGGCATACGGGCGGGGGCGTTGCCCCTGAAATTGGTGCCGGACCCCGAGAAACAGGTACTTCGGGGTCAGGTCCGGGTAGTGGTCTCGGTTGTACTGTTGTTGTTCGGCGATGATGTTCACCACGGCCTGCTCAACCAGGATCGTCGGGATGACGCCGTCGACCTTGGTCTGCTGGTACCGGAGTTTGGCGACGAACGCATCGGGGTCGTTACTGTCTACGGGACGTTCGATGCCAGGGATCGCCTCCAGGGGTTCGTGGTCGAGCATCAGGATCTCCGAGGCTCGGCGGCCGGTCAGGGCTTGAAGCAGCCAGATGCGGGCGGTCTGCGGGTCACCGAGGCCGGCAACGACCGATAGGGTTCGGTCGGGGTGGGTGATCGACACCGGGAATCCGCGGTCGGCGGACAGGACGTCGAGGTAGCACAGCATCTGCTGCAGTTCGCTGGTGCTGTACCAGGTCAACTCCCGAACGCGGGAGGAGTGCCGAGTCCGGAACGCCGGCCCCCACAGCCGGGTGTGCGCGGCCGAGACCGCCAGCCAGCGACGATCGCCGGTCGCCGCCGCGGCTTCGGGGGCGTGGTCGGCCATGAACGTGTAGAACACCTGCGTCTGGCTGCGGGCCTCGTCGACGGCCGACGCCGACAACAATCGCCCAGGCCGGGCACAGGCCTGCGGTGAGTGCAGGTAGCCGGAGAAGTCGGTGAACACCTGACGCAATACTGCGGGGTCGGTGCTGATCACTGGATCGTCGATGCCCTGAGCCTGCAGGAACGGCCCGAGAAGGCGGGACAGGGTGCGGGCCCGCTCCACCGCCGACGACCACCGCAGCAGTTCGGTGCTCAGCGCGGTCCGCAACCAGAAGCGGACACCGTCGCGGAGCCAGCGCGGTTCGAGGGTGTCCAAGCGTAGCGCTTTGTCGTGGGCCGGTTCGTGCTCGCGTTGCGGGATCCGCCGATCGGCTCGCAGATCCCAGATGTCGTGCTCCCACCACGGCTTGGTGCCGCAGCGGACACTGACGTGCAGGTGCATCTGCTCGATGAAGTTGGTGATGTTGCGGCGCGAGTTCGCCGACGCCAGGCGGGCATTGCGCTGCTCGAACCCCACCAGCGCCGACCGGGTCAGGTCCGCGACACCCAGGTCGGTCACCGACGTCGGTGGATCACCGTGGACTCGTTGATAGTCGGCGACGGCCGCGGTCAACGTCAGGGAGAACCAGCGCAGCAGGGACGGTTCGATCTTGCGGAGTCCGTCGGCACCGCACAGCCACACCCACCACGCCAGCTCTTGCTGCAAGCGCAGCGGAACCGACTGCGGGGTGAAGTCGTGCCCGTCCGGGTTCCGCAGGTACCGCCGATTGAGCAGAAACACGCGATCGGCGGGCGCCTGGTCGATGCGGTACCGCAGCTGCCGCCATTGATCGGGGACCCGCGCCCACTGCGCCTCCCACAAAGAGTCCCCGGAGGGATCTGCGGCGTCGGCAGGTATCAGCCGCGGGGTGTGGTCAGGTGTCATGGATTCCCCTCCAGCCCGCGACGTAGTTCTTCCACTGCGACAGGGACCGCATCTGCGCGTCTTCGGTCACCCATCCGTAGGTCGAGAGAGTGGTCTGCACATCCTGGTGGCCCAGGCGCCGCATCACCACGTGCGGCGGAGTCCCGTTGAGGAGCAACGCGGTCGCATGCGTATGACGCAGCCAGTGCGGCGACCAGTCGGCCGGCACTGTGTCGGGATGGTGGCGCCGCACCTGGTCGACCCGGGCGTACACGGTCTCCACCCGCATCGGCGCGAACTGCTGCCCGCGAACGAGATTGACGAACACGAAATGTGAATCCAGGTTCTCCACGAGCACGTCAGCGCACATCTGCACGAGCATCCACACGTACTCGGTGTAGAGCGCGGCCAAGTCGTCACCGATGTAGATGCGGCGAGCCCCGGTTTTGGCGCGCAGGCCGTGAGGATGATCATCGCGGCCGACGATGTCGATGGATGGGGTGACGCCGCCAGTGATGTGGAAGTCACTGTGCCGCAACGATAACGTTTCACCCAGGCGCATGCCGGTCTCGGCCAGGACCGCCATCATGAGTCGGTCGCGGAGTCCGACAGGGCCGCCGGTCCAGCCGGTGTCGGTCTGGACCGCACAGTCGTCGAGGATCGCGACCACCTGCGCTGGATCCAGGACCGGCGTCGCAGACTGGTTCGGCAGCCGAGTCCGGTACAACGGCCGCCGGTGATCGCGGTGCGGGCCGACACCGTCGAGGAAGCCCTTGTAGGGGCTCGCCCAGCGTTGGGTCCGGCGGGCACTGTAGAGCCGCTCATACGGTTCGATCAGGTGATGAGCATCGGCGTGGAAGGTGTACAGCGCCAGCACAGCAGCACTGTAGG
The DNA here is from genome assembly GCF_039531975.1 of Gordonia cholesterolivorans. Lineage (NCBI taxonomy): Bacteria > Bacillati > Actinomycetota > Actinomycetes > Mycobacteriales > Gordoniaceae > Gordonia > Gordonia cholesterolivorans. The sequence continues at coordinate 19,270 of NZ_BAAARB010000015.1, forward strand.
TGGCGACCGAGGATTCGGCGAGCCACCTCTCCCGCTCGGACAGTCGCGTCACGCCGGGCAGGTCCCCGTACCGCAGGTAGGTCAGGAAGTCGCCGAACCGGGACACCGGAAACTGGTCCCACTCGTCGCCGACATGCTCAAGCAAAGTCCACCAGTATCCCAGGCCACGGGCGTAGCCGCGGACGGTATTAGGTGAGCGGTCCTGATCGCGCAGAAACCGCAGGAACTCGTGCGCAGGCAGAACGGGTAGACCGGTGTCGTCGACGACGGTGTAGGAGTCGGGCCGGTCAGGGAATCTCATTCGCTGTGCTCGGGCCATCACCGCCACCTCCGCCGACGATCACGCTTGCCGCGAACGGTGAGCGCCGGCGAAGTCGACCTCGACAACCGCGCCGCGGCGGCCGGTGACCGACGGCGCGGCCGCTGACGCCGGCGTTGCTACAGCCTTCTGAGCCGGCCCTCGCTGGCCGACCATCAACTCGCCGATCACATCGACCGGCAGGATCAATCGGCGTGCGGCCAGAGCCTGCACAGATTTGGTGCCGTACACCGCTTCGACCCACCTGCTCATCAGGCGAGGACGCTCGGGAAGCCGATCGTCCCAGCCCGGTTCGGTGCGGCCCCAGGTGAACCCGGTATCAGGATTCACCCGCGTATACAACTGCTTGCGCAGCGTCTCGTAACGATGCTCGTCCATGGCGCCGGACTCGTAGAAGTGGCGCAGCAATGCGCCGAGCGAGATGCCCCACTTCATCTTCACCGGAAGGAGATTCACCAACGACGGTGCACTACGCAACGATGCCGACGCATGCGCGTACGGCGCCAGGAACTCCGAAGCGAATCGCGAGGCCTCTTGCTCGCGTTCGTCGGTCATCTCACCGGCATTGCGATGGAGCATCAGGTGCCCGAGCTCGTGTGCGAGCGTCCACCGCGTCCGTTCCCACGAGTCCAACTCCCGCGACGCGACCAGAGGCCGTTCCCGGAATTCTCCGATCCACACCGAGCACCCGAGATGCTTCTCCAGACGTCCGCGTGAATTGCCTTCCAGGCCTTGGGATCCGAATCGTTCACTCCGCATCATCACCGGGATCCCACTTCGTTCCATCAGATGAGTCAGGTCCGCAATCGGCGCATCCGGTCCGACATTGAGCATCTCCCTGGCCGCCGCGGCCGCAGCGACAGGATCCAACGTCGGTCTGGGCTCAATCAGTAAGGGCGGCAACTTCTGCGCAGCATGCAACTGGAGCAGGAAGTCACCTGACAACGCCATCACCTGCGCCATCCGATTTTTCTCGGCAGCGGTCATCGCCTTCGGCGCCCGGAACGACAGATCCGACGGCTCGACCCGCGACACCGGTGCGGTGGTGAAGAACTCCGCAGGAAACCGCAGAACCTCACTCAAATGATCGACGTCCTGGACGGCCAACTCGACGGTCTCCGCGCGCTCCATCCGCGTCAACCGCGCACCAGACCAGCCCATCTTCGCGAGTACTTCTTTGGCGGTCATCCGTCGGAGCAGTCTCGCTTGCCGGACCCTGAGTCCGTACACCTCACATGTGGTCATAACGTCCCCGATTCAAACACTCGCCGACTGACGGTAGCGACCGGGTCTGACAATTCCGCTAGGCCGGCGAAGGACCGTCGCCCTCCTGAGCCTTGCCCAGCAGGTCGCCGAAGTCGTCGTCGTTCTCGGCGACGACCTGACGAGGCTGCACTTGCCGCGGGAGTGGAGTCGACGCCAAAATCGCCACCGTCGACGATGAATCGATCCCGACCACCGCCGCCAGAAAAACCTCGGCCACCTGCACCGAGTCCGGCGTGAACGAGTAGAGCACGAACCATTCCACTGGGCCCGAGGGAATCTGCTGCTCCGGATCGGGAACAGGGAACGGAAGCACCCAGTCGGCCTCCGCCGGGCCGGAGTCCCGCTCGTCGGGAGTCACCGGAACCGGGCCGGTGCGCACGATTAGACGCTCGCCCTGCTCCGGGATGACCGACGCCGGCATCTTCCGGACCCGGATGCTGGTCCCTCGCTGGTCCTCGAGCAGTGCTGACATCCCCTGCCCGTAACGCATCGCGAACACGCCAGGCTTCGGCGGAGAATCTGGATTCCTGAAACCCACAGTGCGAAGCAACAGCATCCCGCGCACGTCCGTGCAGTGGATCATTCCGTGTAGGTCCGACACGGTCCCGCCGTGCTCGGTCACCACAGGTTCCCAGAGGTCGGCAACCGCCTGAACGGCGTCGGCCAGGTCGCGCCGCAACACCACGAACTCGCCGTTGAACTGCTCGACCAGCTGGTCGCACTTGGCCTGGAGTTGGCTGAGGTTCATGCATGAAGAATTTCATATCCGTTCCTACATATCAATAGGTTCACCGATGAAAGTTTTCGCATCTGAATACTCGGTTGATACCTAATAGTATACATGTAGATAACAATAAATGCAAAGGTCAAGGGCATATTTATAACTCATCTTGTCTTGCTACTACAGATAATTGGTGCAGGTGATCTTCGGAATGGCCAGGACCGCGGGCGGTCGACGGTCGATGACCGAGATCGGAGTGGTGGAACGGGATCGAGCCGGGCTGGTCCGGGTGGTGCCCGCGTGGCGGGCCGGAACCGGTTTCACCGACCGTCGGGAGACTCTCGTGCGGCTCATCGGGAGTCGGTCGTGACCGTGATTCCGCTGCTCCTCGCGGCAGCGGCCGCCGTCTTGCTGTGGCCGGCGCCGCAGGCTCACCGCAGACTCGAGGAACTCTGCGGTCGTGCCGATCGGGGCTCGCGCCGGCGGACCGACCCCTGGCTGACGGTCTGGGCGCTGCCCGCGGGCGCGCTGATCGTGTTCGGCGTCGCACCCGGTGTCGCCGGGGCACTGGTGGCCGGTGCGATTACCCGGCAGCGGAGGCAGACGCGACGGGACGCTGCGCGAGATCGCGACATGGGCGAGCTGATCGCCGCGCTCGGAGTGATGGGAGCCGAACTGTCGGTCGGTGCCCCTGTGGTCCAGGCGTGTCGCGCCGCAGCGTCCGACCTGCTGCAGTCCGGCTCGTCCGGACCGGTCGCGGACGAACTGGCCCGGATGGCGGCCCGGGCCGAACTCGGCGGCGATCCGGGACCACCCCCGTCAACCGCGTCGAACCCGGTCCGGCGTCTGGCGCAGGCATGGGCCATGTCGCTCGAGTTCGGGCTGCCCATCGGTGAGGTGCTCGCCGCGCTGCGGTCGGATCTCCTGTCGAGGCAGGACTTCGCCGCGCGGACCAGAGCCGGGCTCGCGGGGCCACGAGCCACCGCGGCGGTTCTCGCAGGTCTGCCGATGCTCGGACTGGTACTCGGACAGGCGATGGGAGCCGATCCGGCTCGAGTGCTGCTGGGCACGGGGACGGGCGGTGTTCTGCTGGTGATCGGCACGCTGCTGGCGGTCGCCGGACTCGCATGGGCCGGGCGGATCACGAATAGGGCGGTGGCGCCGTGAGTGCGGCGCTGGTGCTTCTGGCGGCGGCATTGCTCGCGTGGCCACCGCCCGGGTGGGTGCTCGCCCGGGTCCGGGAGTCCGAGCAGACCGGTGCGGGGGACGAGGCCGGAGGATCGCCGGATCCCTTCGACATCGCAGCGGGCTACGACACGCTGGCGGTGTGCCTCCGGTCCGGACTGCCGCTGGCGACCGCGGCGGCGGTCGCGGCCCGGACGTCGCCGCCGGTGCTGGGCAGGTCGCTCACCAGAGCCGCGGAACTCCTGGCGCTCGGCTCCGATCCGGACCAGGCCTGGGCAGCCGCAGAGTCCGACAGCCCGGAGTTCGCGGAACTCGCGGCGCTGATCAGGAGGGCATCGCGAGCGGGTTCGGCGGTGGCCGACGTGGTTTCGGGATTCGCCGACGGCACACGGCGGCGTGCGGAGAACGCCGCTCTCGAAGCGGCCGAACGTGCGGGAGTCAAGGTCAGCGGACCGCTGGGGCTGTGCTTCCTTCCCGCGTTCGTATGTCTGGGCATCGCGCCGGTGGTGATCGGCCTGGCGTCGGGACTCCTCGCGGGCGTGTGACGGAGGCGTGCGCCGGCGCCGGGCGTCCCGGGTCATTCAGACGACAGAATTCGGTTCTGCCGCTCTTTCCTCTTCTCGCCCGGACGCGCACGCTTCGTACATGGATACACGTGCAGTCACCCGATGGATGGCCGTGGCGGCCGGAGCGGCGCTGCTGGCGGTCGGAGTCGCGTCTTGCGACAACGGCGACCGCGCCGTGCGGCAGAGCGCCCCGTCGACGGTCGTCACGGTCACGAAGTCGGTAGCGCCCGTGACTGACAGTGGGTCGCCCACGGTGACGGTCATGCCGACTGAGTCGACGGAGACGACCGAGGCGGCCACGGAGACCTCTCCCAGGTCGGATCTGTCGAGCTATTACGGGGAGTGGACCGGGCACGGACGGCAGATGACGCTTCAGCCGGATGGGACCGCATTGGTCACCCTGGCCTCCGGCGCCGCGAACGTGGAGAAGTGGACCGCCACGTGGGGAGCGCACGGCAACGGCATCGTCGTCACGCTGGACACCATGACCTGGCACACGGGCGAACCGCTCGGAAACCAGCCCGGCACGTCGTGGACCGCGGTCCTGGCGCCATCGGCGGAGGACGGTGTCACGGTGCTCCACATGCCCGGGTTCGCCGACTGGTGCTCGACGAGATTCGGCCGGTCGGTGGTGTGCGGGGCGTGACCGGCCGACGTCGGCCTGCGCGCAGTTCTTTAGCCGACACGCCCTACCGCCGCCGTCGGAACCGGTCCGGACTTTCGCGCGTCTAAGTGATGCAGGGTTTCATCGACGAAAGGGGGACGTCATGACGATTCCGGGGACCGCGCGGCAACGCTGGACGGAGATTCGGGAGTTAACGATCCGGCTCGCGGTCGAAGAGGAGGGCATGTCGACGGCGGAGTACGCGATCGGCACGATCGCGGCGGCGGCGTTCGGGGCGCTTCTGTACACGGTGGTCACCGGCGATTCGGTGCTCTCGGCGCTGACCGGAATCATCGGCAAGGCGCTGAGCACGTCGGCGGGGTGAGCCGTGCGTGGCCGGACGGTCGCGCTGATCCGGCGGTGCGCCCGCGACGAGTCCGGGATGGTGACCGTGGAGGCTGCGTATGCACTCGCGGCGATAGCGGCGTTTCTGCTCATCGGCCTCGGAGCGGTGGCCGCGGTGTCGGCGCAGATCCGGTGCACCGATGCGGCACGCGAGGTGGCGCGGCTGACGGCCGCGGGGGACGACTCGGCCCGCAGCGTGGGCGCGGAGGTGGCGCCCGCCGGTGCGGGAATCGCGGTGTCCGGTGAGAACGACCGGGTGGTGGTCGAGGTGTCGGCGGACGTCCCGCTGCTTCCTTTCGTCAGAGTCTCGGCGAAGGCGGTGGCCGCTCGCGAGCCGACCGGCGATGAGGCGGGCGGACCGGGGGACGGCGATGAGCGTTCGGGGGACGGAGGGTGATGAGGGATTCTCGACCGTCGCCGGAGCCGCGGTGATCGCGGGGTTGGGGTTCCTGCTGGTGGCGATGCTGTATTCCGGTGCGGCGGTGGTCGCGAGGCATCGGGCGCAGTCGGCGGCGGACCTGTCCGCACTGGCGGCCGCTGCGGTGCGGGTCAGTGGAGACGGGGAGGCGTGTGCGACCGCGCGGCAGCTGATGTCGAGGCAGGAGGGGGATCCGAGGATGACCGGTTGCGTGGTCGACGGCGACGACGTGCAGCTGTCCGTCGCGGTCAGGGTTCGGTTGGGTCGCTTCGGTATTCGTGAGGCGCGTGCGGTCGCGCGGGCGGGGCCGGTCGAGTCGCCGTAGGGCCGCGGGTCGGCCCGGAGCTACGTGTGCAGACGGCCGATCAGGCGGAGCAGTTTGATCGCGTGCTCCTTGTCCAGCGGTTCGTTGCCGTTGCCGCACTTCGGGGACTGCACGCACGACGGGCAGCCGGTGTCGCAGCCGCATGAGGAGACGGCGGCCTCGGTGGCTGCGACCCACTCGGTGAACGCCTCGTACCCGCGATCGGCGAAGCCCGCCCCGCCGGGGAAACCGTCGTAGACGAACACGGTCGGCAAGCCGGTTCCCGGATGCAGCGCGGTGGAGAGTCCGCCGATGTCCCAGCGGTCGCACGTTGCGACGAGCCCCAGCATTCCGATGGCCGCGTGCTCGGCGGCATGCAGTGCGCCGGGGAACTTGTCGAGTGCGATGCCGGCGTCGATCATCGCCTCGGGCGTGAGGGTGTACATCACGGCGCGGGTCTCGAGTCGGTGCTCCGGCAGGTCGAGCGGAACCGAGTCGAGGATCTCGCCGCTGAGCGACTTGCGAAGGAAACCGACCACCTGACTGGTGACGACGACCGATGCGAGAGCGACGGTGAGGGGACCGAACTCGCGGCGGTCCACGGTCTCGAGGATCGACACGTCGCTGACCTCGCGAGCCGACGTCGTCCAATCGGGTTCCTCGGGGTGACTCAGTGCGAGGCCGTCGTCGAGATCGAGTTCGTCGACCACGAAGCTCTCGCCCTGGTGCAGGTACACCGCTCCCGGGTACACCGAAGTCATGGCGCGGGCGGTGTCGACGGTGCCGAGCAGACGGGAGGACGTGACATCGACGATCAGCACCTGTCCGCCGATGCCGCCGCGCAGGTCGATGTCGCCGTGCGGGTCGAGCCCGGGTGCCGCGTACCAGCCGGCCTTGCGTCGTTTGAGCTTGCCCTCGGCGGCGAGGTCGGCCACCACCTGCTCGGCGGAGAAGGCCGCGACTTCGGCCTCGGTGAGCGGGAACTCGGTCGCCGCGCACAGCATGTGCGGACCGAGGACGAACGGGTTGGTGGGGTCGGTGACGGTGGCCTCCACCGCGCGCTCCAGGAGCGCCTCGGGGTGGTGCACCAGATAGGTGTCGAGCGGATCGTCGCGGGCCACCATCACGACGATCGACCCCTCGCCCCGCCGACCGGCGCGTCCGGCCTGCTGCCAGAAGGAGGCGACCGTTCCGGGGTAGCCTGCCACCACCACGGCGTCGAGCCCGGAGATGTCGACGCCGAGTTCGAGGGCGTTGGTGGTCGCGACACCGAGCAATTCGCCTTCGGAGATGGCCCGTTCGAGCCGGCGCCGATCGTCGGCGAGGTATCCGGCGCGGTACGCGGCGACGCGGTCGACCAACTCCGGTGCCGTCTCGGCCAGGATCTGCCGGGCCCGCACCGCGGTCACCTCGACGCCTCGCCGGCTGCGTACGAAGCACAGGGTGCGTGCGCCTTCGATGACGAAGTCGGCGAGCAGTCGTGCCGCCTCCGATCCTGCGGAGCGGCGTACCGGAGCCTCGTTCTCCCCGGTGACCTCTTCGAGGAAACCCGGCTCCCACATGGCGACGGTCCGTTCACCGTGGGGCGAGGCGTCCTCGGTGACGGCGACGACGTCCTCGCCGATCAGCCGAGACAGGGCCTGCGCCGGGTTCGACACGGTCGCGCTGGCCCCGATCACGACGGGGTCGGCGCCGTACTTCCGCGCGATCCGCAGTGCCCGCTGCAGCACCAGCGCGGTGTGCGAGCCGAAGACGCCCCGGTAGTGGTGGCATTCGTCGACGACGATGTAGCGGAGCTTCGCGAAGAACGGCCGCCATCGGGGATGGGTGGAGGTGATGCCGATCTGCAGCATGTCGGGATTGGTGAAGATCCACCGGGAATGCTGCCGCGCCCACTGACGCAGCTCCGAATCGGTGTCGCCGTCGTAAGCGCACGGCTGCAGGTGCGCGAACTCCGGCCGGCCGGCGATCAACTGCGCCACCGACCGGAGCTGGTCGGTCCCGAGAGCCTTGGTCGGGGACAGGTAGAGCGCCGTCGAGTCGGGGTCGTCGGCGAAGGTGGTGAGCACCGGGAGCTGGTAGGCGAGGGACTTTCCCGATGCGGTGCCGGTGCAGACACAGACGTGACGACCGCCGGCGGCGAGGCTCGCGGCCTCGGACTGGTGACGCCAGGGACGCTGCACTCCGCGTTCGACGAACGCCTCGCGCACCGCCGGGTGCACCCAGTCGGGCCAATCGGTGAACTCCGCGCCGCGGGGATCGATCACCGACATGTGCGTGAGTCCCGCGGTGCCCTCCGGCGTTCCCTCGAGGGTGCGGCCGAGAAGTTCGCTGCCGTAACCACGCTGCGACATGCCGTGTTCTCGCCTCACTGCCCTCAATTCGTCTTGCCCGAAGCACCCATGGTACGCAGGGACTTTGGCGCCTTCTCCGGCGTGTCGCCGAACGACCTGCCGAATGAGGGTGTCATTGGCGTGAGGAACGTGATTAGCTTAAGGCGGTCGCATGCTCCGATCTGATCGAAGTTCGTTGCGGCCGGTGTACTGCAGTTGGTTTCATCGCCCTACGGCGAGGCTTGTTGAAGTATGGCGGTCGGAACAGGCCCCCGTCGCGGCTCCGTTGCGATGGGTGATGCAATGCAATGTAAAGGAATGCAGTAAATGGCACAGGGAACTGTGAAGTGGTTCAACGCGGAGAAGGGCTTCGGCTTCATCGCGCCTGACGACGGCAACGCCGATGTTTTCGTGCACTACTCCGAGATTCAGGGCAACGGCTTCCGTACCCTGGAAGAGGACCAGCGCGTGGAGTTCGAGGTCGGTCAGGGCACCAAGGGCCCGCAGGCCACCGGCGTTCACGCCCTCTAGTCTTCTCTGAGCCCGCCAGGGTTCGACACAAGACTTCACCGGACTCCCGGACCGCTTCGGCGGCCGGGAGTCCGGTCTTTTCGTCCCGCGTCGGCCGGAGACCTCACTGTCACATTCGGGCCGTACCATGGTCGTGTGAGTCAGATGTCGCTGTTCTCTGCGGAGATCGAGGACCCGGCCATCGCGGACCTCGCCGGATTACTTGCGGCACAGGGTCAGTCGGTGCACACGAGTTGGGGTGCACGCGTCTCCGTGGTGGTCGGGGAGCAATGGCGCGCGGAGGAGATCTGCGCGGAGATCCGCGGCGCCGGTCTCGAAGCGGAGATCGTGACCTCCGAGGAGGGCCGCCCGATCGCACGGACCGAGGCCAATCCGCGGATCACCGCGCTGCACCGTGCATGGTCTGCCGGTGCAGTGAAGGCGGTTCCTGAGGGGTGGACGCCGACCCCGCACGCGCTGCGCCTGTGGACTCTCGCGTCCGGCCGCCCGGACGGCGCTCATTACCTGCTCGGCCTCGACCCGAGTGCCCCCGACACTCACGCGCCGCTGTCGACCGCGCTCATGCGGGTCGGCATCGCACCGACCCTCGTCGGAACGCGCGGGCCGCACCCGGCGCTGCGGATCTCCAGTCGCAAGCGGGTCACCCGGCTGCTCGAGACCGTCGGCATCGCACCGGACGGGGCTCCGGAAGGTGTGTGGCCTTCCCCATAGGCCGTGAGGTGCGGCGACCCCACCGGATGTCGTCCGTTCGGACTACCCGGCGTGTGTCATTCGGGACCAACGTCCCGACCCCACAATCCGAGGTGACGTGCAGAAGACGCGTTATATAAGGTACAACGGCATCGAGCAGCAATTCTCTGACTGAAGGGCACCCGTGGCCGCCTCCGACAACGCATCCTCAGCCGTCCGGCGTCTCGTCATCGTCGAGTCGCCGACCAAAGCCCGCAAGATCGCGGGCTACTTGGGCGGGAACTACGTCGTCGAATCGTCTCGCGGCCACATCCGCGATCTGCCGCGCGGTGCAGCCGACGTCCCCGCCAAGTACAAGGGCCAGCCCTGGGCTCGCCTCGGCGTGAACGTCGACGACAACTTCGAGCCGCTGTACGTGGTGTCCGCCGACAAGAAGTCGACTGTCTCCGAACTCAAGTCGCTGATGAAGGACGTCGACGAGCTCTACCTCGCGACGGACGGTGACCGCGAGGGGGAGGCGATCGCCTGGCATCTGCTCGAGACGCTCAAGCCGAAGATCCCGGTGAAGCGCATGGTGTTCCACGAGATCACCGAGTCGGCGATCCGCGCCGCCGCCGAGAATCCGCGTGAGCTCGACATCGACATGGTCGACGCGCAGGAGACCCGCCGCATCCTCGACCGGCTCTACGGCTACGAGGTGTCGCCGGTGCTGTGGAAGAAGGTCATGCCGAAGCTGTCGGCGGGCCGAGTGCAGTCGGTCGCCACCCGGATCATCGTCGAGCGCGAGCGTGAGCGCATGGCGTTCGTCTCCGCCGACTACTGGGACATCGCCGCCACCGTGGACGCCGGCGAGTCCTCGTCGCCGCGGACCTTCGCCTCCCGCCTGGTGAACATCGGCGACGACCGCGTCGCCACCGGGCGCGACTTCGGTGCCGACGGCCAGCTCAAGAAGGCCACCGGGGTCACGGTGCTCGATCAGGCGCGCGCGAGGGCCCTCGCGACCGCACTGGAGGGCGCGTCGCTCACGGTGACGTCGGTGGAGGAGAAGCCGTACACCCGCCGTCCCTACGCGCCGTTCATGACCTCGACGCTGCAGCAGGAGGCGGGCCGCAAGCTGCGGTTCTCGTCCGACCGCACGATGAGGATCGCGCAGCGGTTGTACGAGAACGGTTACATCACCTACATGCGTACCGACTCGACCACGCTGTCGGAGTCGGCCATCAACGCCGCCAGGTCGCAGGCCCGTCAGCTCTACGGCGACGATTACGTCCACCCGACGCCGCGTCAGTACACGCGCAAGGTCAAGAACGCGCAGGAGGCGCACGAGGCGATCCGCCCGGCGGGCGACTCGTTCCGCACCCCCGGCCAGGTGGCGTCGGCGCTCGACACCGATGAGTTCCGGCTCTACGAGCTGATCTGGCAGCGCACCGTCGCCTCGCAGATGGCCGACGCACGCGGTACCACCATGAGCCTGCGGCTGACCGGGCACGCGACCGCCGGTCCCAGCACCAGCGGTGAACAGGTCACCTTCGCCTCGTCCGGCCGCACCATCACGTTCCCCGGCTTCCTGTCGGCCTACGTCGAGACCGTGGACGCGCTGGCCGGCGGCCAGGCCGACGACGCCGAGAACCGGCTGCCGAACCTCCGCGAAGGGCAGACGCTCACCGCCGCATCGCTCACCGCCGACGGACACTCCACCAACCCGCCGGCCCGCTACACCGAGGCCTCGCTGGTCAAGGTGCTCGAAGAGCTGGGCATCGGCCGGCCGTCGACCTACGCGTCGATCATCGGCACCATCCAGGACCGCGGCTACGTGGTGAAGAAGGGCAGCGCGCTGGTTCCGTCATGGATCGCGTTCGCTGTGGTGGGGCTGCTGGAGGGTTACTTCAACAGCCTCGTCGACTACGACTTCACCGCGTCGCTGGAGGACGACCTGGACCAGATCGCGTCGGGCAACGCCGACCGCACCCGCTGGCTCAGCGAGTTCTATTTCGGCGCGGACGAGGCTCAGCACGACGACGACGGAGACGCGGCGGGCGCGATGGCCCGCGTCGGCGGACTCAAGAAACTGGTCGGAGTGAACCTCGAAGGCATCGATGCCCGCGAGGTGAACTCGATCAAGCTGTTCGACGATTCGCTGGGCCGTCCGGTGTTCGTGCGGGTGGGCAGGTACGGCCCGTATCTGGAACGCAACGTCGCGGGACCGGACGCCGAGCCCGATCTGCAGCGCGCCAACCTGCCGTCGGACATGACGCCCGACGAACTGACGCTCGATGTCGCGGAGAAGCTGTTCGAGACGCCGCAGGAGGGCCGCGTGCTGGGCGTGGACCCGGCCACCGGACACCGGATCGTCGCGAAGGAGGGCCGATTCGGCCCTTACGTCACCGAGATCCTTCCGTCCGAGGACGACGAGGACGAGGACCCTGGGACGTCGGCGCCCGTCCCGACCATTCCGGCCGGGCCGACACCGCGCGGCGGCGCGGACGAGGTGGTCTCGCTCGACGACGTGCCGAGCGGCGGATCGGGCGGTGTCGCGACCGCGACGACGGCCAAGAAGACCGCGAAGAAGACGGCGAAGAAGGCTGCCAAGAAGGCCGGACCGAAGCCGCGCACCGGCTCGTTGTTCAAGGGCATGGACATCTCGACGATCACGCTCGACGACGCCCTGAAGCTTCTGTCGTTGCCGCGCGTGGTGGGAGTGGACCCGGAGAGCAAAGAGGAGATCACCGCCCAGAACGGCCGGTACGGTCCGTACCTCAAGAAGGGCACCGACTCGCGGTCGTTGACCAGCGAGGAGCAGCTGTTCACGGTCACGCTCGACGAGGCGCTGAAGATCTACTCCGAGCCGAAGCGCCGTGGTCGTGCGGCCGCAGCGCCGCCGTTGCGCGAACTCGGCAACGACTCGGTCAGCGAGAAGCCGATGGTGATCAAGGACGGCCGATTCGGTCCGTACGTCACCGACGGCGAGACCAACGCCAGCCTCCGCAAGGGCGACGAGGTGGCGACCATCACACCCGAGCGGGCGATGGAACTGCTCGCCGACCGCCGTGCCCGCGGTCCGGCCAAGAAGACGGCGAAGAAGACCGCCAAGAAGACCACGGCCAAGAAGACCACAGCGAAGAAGGCCGCTGCGAAGAAGACGGCTGCGGCGAAGAAGACCACAGCGAAGAAGACGGCTACGAAGAAGACGGCCGCCAAGAAGACGGCGCCGAAGACCGAGGACTGAGCGGGACCCGAGGCTGCCGGGGCCAGCCGATCGAGGCATTGCGACCCTTGGCCGGGACCGGTCGGCCGGGGGACACTGGACTGGTGGACTCCCGATCGACGCCTCCGGATCACAGTGCCCCCGACCGCGCTGCCCGACCTGCGACGATGCGGGTCTGGCGCGTGACCGACACCGGCCCGGTGTCGACGACGTCGCCGATCGAATGGACGCGGGAACCGGTCCCGACGCCCTCACCGGGCGAGCTGCTGATCCGCGTCGACGCGTGCGGCGTGTGCCGCACCGACCTCCACGCGGTGGAGGGCGATCTACCGGTGCACCGACCGCATGTCGTGCCCGGTCACGAGGTCGTCGGCACCGTGGTGGAGATCGCGCCGGGCACGACCACCGAGTTCCGGGTGAACGATCGAGTCGGGGTCCCGTGGCTGCACAGCACTTGCGGTCGGTGCGTGTACTGCCGGCGCGGAGCAGAGAACCTGTGCCCCGACTCCACCTACACCGGATGGGACGCCGACGGCGGATACGCCGAGTTCGCGGTGGTGCCCGCCGCCTACGCGCTGCGCCTGCCGACGGGCTACAGCGTCGACGAGCTGGCGCCCCTGCTGTGCGCCGGGATCATCGGCTTCCGTGCCCTGCGCCGCGCCGAACTCCCGCCCGGCGGGCGACTCGGTCTGTACGGGTTCGGCGGCAGCGCACATCTCGTCGCGCAAGTCGCGATTCATCAGGGTGCCCGCGTTCACGTTCTCACTCAGGCTCCCCACGCGCGTCGACTGGCCGCCGATCTGGGAGCCGTCTCCGTCGGCGGCGCCTACGACAGCCCGACCGAACCGCTCGATGCGGCCATCATCTTCGCGCCGGTCGGCGAACTGATCCCCACGGCACTCGAGGCGCTCGACCGCGGCGGAATCCTGTGCCTCGCCGGGATCCATATGAGTGCGACCCCGCCGCTGGACTACCGCAGGCATCTCTTTCACGAGAAGGAGATCCGGAGTGTGGAGGCCAACACTCGCGACGACGCCGTCGCCTTCCTCCAGTTCGCCGACGACCACCGCCTGCAGGTGACGACGAGGCCGTACCGGCTCGACGAGGCGCTGCACGCGTTGCGTGACCTGAAGGCCGGCCGGTTCGCGGGGGCTGCGGTGCTGCATCCGGCCGTCGAACCGGAGCCGTGACGCCTACGGGACGACGAGCACCGGGCACCGCGCGTGATGCACCAGGTTCTGGCTCACCGATCCCATGAACGTGCCCGCCACCGACCCCATCCCGCGTGAGCCGACGATCAGGAGCCGGGCGGACGACGATGCGCCGACCAACCCTCGTGCCGCGGACGAGTCGCCGTACACGATGTCGACGTCCACCTCCGGGAACTGCTCGCACGCGGGAGCGATCCGACGCTGCAGCCGTGCGATCCCGTCCTGCTCCACCAGGTTCCAATTGACGAGGTTGAGCGCGTATCCGGCGCCGATCATGGCGGCGGCCGGGAAGTAATAGGCGACGGTGAGCTCTTCGCCGAGAGCCCGCGCCTGATGCAGAGCCACGGTCAGCGCGCGGTCGGCGTGAGGTGAACTGTCGTATCCGACCACCAGTCCGTCGCGATCACTGTCGGCGTGATCGTCCTCGCGCCATGCGAGAACCGGACACGACGACGACCGGATGACCCCCATCACCTGGCTGCCGAGCAGGACGTCGCGAATGGGACCGGACCGCGTCGACCCGATGACCACCATCGACGCCCCGGAAGAGTACTCGGCGACGTGGTCGGCGAGGGTGCCGCTGTAGACCTGGGTGGCGATGTCCAGGTCCGGTGCGACCTCGCGGGCAGCGGCGAGGGCTTCGGTGAGCACCTTGGTCCCGGCTGTGTTCGCCTCTCGGCGGAGCGCTGGGTCGACGCACATCGCGAACGGATCGTGGGCGGCGAACCACACATCGTCCGGAACGGCGTACACGAGCCGGATCGGAGACCGCGTGCGGGCACACCACTCCGCAGCCCATCGGGCGGCTCCGAGCGCGCGCCGGGACCCGTCCACTCCGACGATCACGGGTCGGTCGAGGGTGTAGCTCATCGACCCATCCTCGCGCGTCGAGTCCCATCGCCGACAGTGCCGAACGGGACCGGAGACCAGTGACCAAGGACTGCCGGCCGGGCGACCTCGGGCCCGCCCCGGCGCTACTCCAGCGTGGACGTCGGCTCGGCGACGTCGATGTCGGGGCGGGCGAGGAGAGTCTCGATGCCGCGGCCGCGCAATTCGACGCCCTCGCCGATCCGCCAGTGCTCGGCCTCGCCCTCGCCGGCGAGGAAGACGGCGCGGGCGGAGCCGAGCACGCGGGTCGGCTCGTCCTTCGCCAGTTCGGTGAGGCGTGCCGCCTCGTTGACCGGATCGCCGATCACCGTGTACTCGAGCCGCTGCTCCGCGCCGATGTGGCCTGCCACCGCCTTGCCCGCGGAGACGCCGATACCCATGTCCACGTCGCCGAGCCGTCGCGCGAGTTCGACGCGCAGGTCGCGTGCGGCGGCCAGCGCCGAACCGGCGAAATCGTCCTGCTCGAGGGGCGCGCCGAAGATCGCCAGCGCGGCGTCGCCCTGGAACTTGTTGACGAATCCGCCGTGCCTGCCGACCACGTCGACGACCACCTTGAAGAATTCGTTGAGCAGTTCCACCACCTCGCGCGGCGGCCGGTTCACCGCCAAACGCGTCGACCCGACGATGTCGACGAACAGCACGCCGACGTAACGCTCCTCGCCGCCGAGTTCGGTGCCCGTCTCGATCGCCCGACGGGCGACGTCCTCGCCGACATAGCGTCCGAACAGGTTGCGCAGCTGCTGGCGTTCGCGGAGGTCGGAGACCATCTCGTTGAAGCCCGCCTGCAGCAGACCGAGGTCGTTGCCGTCGTAGATCTTCACCGCGACGTTGAGGTTGCCGGCGCGGACCTGATTCAGCGCCACGCGCAGCTGTTTCACCGGATCGGTGATGGACCGGACGAGGCGGGTGATCGCGAGCAGCCCGAACACCAGGGCGGCCGCGGCCATCCACAGGATGGGCCGCTGCAGGCCGACGGCGTCGGTGTCGATGACCGCCGTGCGCTGCAGGATGATGAGCGCGGCGATGATGGTCATCGGCACGGCTACCGACACCACCCAGAACACGGTGATCCGAGTGGCGATGCCGGGTGCGTTGGAGTTGTCCGGGTCGTTGGCCATCGCGGCCACGGTGATCGGCCGCAGCACCTTCTCCGCCTGCATGAAGCTCAGCACGCCCGTGACGAGGGCGCCGATCAGGCTGGCGATGATCACGACGACGAAGTCCTTCATCGACGTGCGCAGGTTGATGACCGCGAGGATCACTCCGCCGATGCCCCACAGGCCGAGGTTCACCGCGGTCAGCAGAGTCGGGAGGTTCAGCGCCCGTTTGCGTGCGGCGGCGTCGTCGAGTCTGGTCCGCCGACGGTGCCAGATCAGCACCGGCATGCTCAGCTGGATGGAGAGATACGCACCGACGATGATGGCGATGAACAGGTACAGCCCGAAGGCCACCTGATTCTGGGCGTTGAACTCGCTGATCGAGATCGAGTCGACGCGCGGCATGCCGAAACGCAGGAAGGCGAATGTGAACAGGGCACCGATCAGGTTCGCGCGAAGCATGTCGAGTGCGAGGACCGGCCACGGTGTGTGTGCCAGCCAGCGCAGGGTGTGCGCTGCTCTGGACAACCACGACCGTCGTCTTACCATGTCATCCAAGGTAGCGGCATGCTTGCAATTGTTAAACAGCGTGCGGGATGCGTGTTGTCTGAACTGGGCTTTAGGCTGGCTGATGTGACAAATGTCTTTGACCGGATGATCGGGCAGCAAGCGCTGATCGAAGAGCTTCTGGCGGCAGCGACGTCGGCGCGGTCGGTGGCCGCTCGACTCGACGAAGCGGACGCCGGGGCGGTGTCGATGTTCGACGAGGGCCCGGGATCCGAGTCCGAGGCGGGTCCGCGCGAGTCGATGACCCACGCCTGGCTGTTCACCGGTCCTCCCGGCAGCGGCAGGTCGGTGGCCGCGACCTGCTTCGCGGCCGCGCTGCAGTGTCAGGCGGCCGACGAGGTGGGCTGCGGTGAATGCCGTGCGTGCACCACCGTGCTGGCCGGGACTCACGGCGACGTCCGGCACATCGTTCCCGAGGGGCTCACCATCTCGGTGGCGCAGATCCGCGACATCGTCCAACTCGCGGCCCGCCGCCCGACCACCGGTCGATGGCAGATCGTGGTGGTCGAGGACGCCGATCGGCTCACCGAACAGGGCGCCAACGCGCTGCTGAAGGCCGTCGAGGAGCCGCCGGACCGCACCATCTTCCTGCTCTGCGCGCCCTCGGTGGCGCCGGAGGACATCGCGATCACGCTCCGGTCGCGGTGCCGGCATGTGGGACTGACCGCGCCCGCGGCCGCCGACATCGCCCGCGTCCTGGTGGACCGTGACGGGATCGACGCCGACCGCGCGTCCTGGGCGGCATCGGTGTCGGGCGGGCACGTCGGCCGGGCCCGCCGCCTCGCCGTCGATGGGTCGGCACGCGCACAGCGCGACCAAGCGCTCGGCCTGGCTCGGGCAGCCACCCGCGATTCCACCGCGTTCGCGGCGGCCGAGACGCTCGTCAAGACGGCGACCGAGGCCGCGAACCAGATCAGTGCCGAGCGCGACGCCGCCGAGACCGAGGAACTGATGACCGCCCTCGGTGCCGGCGGAACCGGCAAGGGCACCGCACGGCCGCCTCGCGGAACGGCCGGTGCGGTGAAAGAACTCGAGAAGCGGCAGAAATCGCGCCGCACCCGGACGATGCGAGACGTGCTCGACCGCGCGCTCGTCGACCTCGCGGCTCTGTTCCGCGACGGGCTCTCGCTGTCGATGGGAGCACAGGTGACACTGATGCACCCGGACAAGGCTCAGGACCTGACCGTCCCGATGGCGCGGCACGCGTCTCCCGAACAGCTTCTGCGGTGCCTTGAGGCGGTGCTGGAGTGCCGTGAGGCACTCGAGACGAATGTGAAGCCCAAGTTCGCCGTCGACGCCATGGTGGTGCGGATCGGCAGGCAGCTGGCACGCCGCTGAACGCCCGAAGGCGGGCTCCACCGGAGCCGGTTTCTCCGGACCGGAGAAATTCTTCAGTCCTTTGACCAGCAGGTTATCCCGATTCTCGGATCCGGCGATTTCATCCGTCACGCGCGGGCGCGTGAAATGGTTGCATGCTCACTTGGGAGAACTTGGAGGACCGGATCGGCCGGAACTGGGCCATCGTGTCCAGGCTCGTGCTGGCCACAGTCCTCTATTACGCGGTCTCCGTCCTGTACCACGGGACGGTCGGCTACGCCGGCGGCGAGGTGTTCACTCGTCCGCTGACGGGGACTGCGATCTTCGCGGGCATCATGTGCATCCCGGCCGCGGCCGGGTGGTACGTGTCGCGACGGTTCGCTACGGCGGGGGACGCCTAGCGATCAGTCGTCGCCGTAGGCGGCTTCCGACTCGTCGTGCTCGGCGAGAGGATCGTCGCCGCCGGCACCCTCCAGCACCGTCAGCTCATTGTCGATCGCTGCGGAGACAGCTTCGGCCTTCTCTTTGATCTTGTCGATGAAGTCGGGCATGTGAGTCTCCTCGGACGGTGCGGAACCTGCCTCAACTATAGGTGCGCAGGGGAGATGGACGAGGGTCAGCCGCCGGGGAGCAGCGGCCGGCCTGTCGGGGCTTACGCCCACGGCGCGCTATGAGAGGGGTTAGCGCGTCGGGGCGTGACGTCGAGGAGGCGTCGGAGAGACTGACGGTCGGCACACGACCGTCGGCGTGACGGCCGGTGTGCCGCTCGCACTGTCGGGGATGCGAGCGGCACGCCGGCTGTCGCTGTTGAGCGAGCGTCTGGTTCTTAAGCCGCTTTAGTTCTCAGGCCGGTTGGGTGAGCGTGTGGTTCTTAGGCCGCTTTCGTTCTCAGGCCAGTTGAGCGAGCGGAGCGAGTCGAAACACAGCCAGCGGGAGTTTCGACTCGCTCCGCTCGCTCAACAAGCCTGGGTGGTGGCTGCTCGCTTAACGAGCCTGGGGGCTGGACGCCGAACAAGCCTGGGCGACTGCCCGCTCAACGTCCGGTGCCGGCAGGCAGAGGGCGCGGGTCACGCGGTGACGATGCTGCGCTTGGCCAGTCCCATCCAGAAGCCGTCGATCGGCTGCTCGGGTACGGCGTCGGCCCGGGTGGCGGCGCCGAGGGTGACGAACAGCGGCGCGAAGTGCTCGGTTCGCGGGTGCGCGTACGGCATACCGGGTGCGCGGTGCGCGAAGTCGAGGAGACCGTCGACGTCGGCGGCGGCGAAGCGTTCGCGTGTCCATTCATCGAAGTCGACCGACCACTGCGGGGGCGTCGCGCCGGGCGACGGATCGTCGAGGAAGGGCAGGCCATGAGTGGTGAAACCGGATCCGATGATGAGCACGCCCTCGTCGCGCAGTTCGGTGAGCCGCTCGCCGAGACGCATGAGGCGCGCGGGATCGAGGGTCGGCATCGACATCTGCAGCACCGGGATGTCGGCGTCCGGGTACATGATCGTGAGCGGCACGTATGCGCCGTGATCGAGCCGCCGCTCGGCGTCGCGATGCACCTGCTCGCCCAACGGCATCAGCCCGGCGACCCGATCAGCGAGATCGGGTGCGCCGGGCGATGGGTACGTCGTTCGGTAGTAGCGGTCCGGGAATCCCCAGAAGTCGTAGGTGAGGGGGACTCTCGAGTCCGTGGCTCCGATGGTCAGCGGTGCGGCCTCCCAATGAGCGGAGACCACCAGGATCTGCCGCGGTCGCGGAAGGTCGGCGGCGAGTCGTTCCAACTGGCCGACCCACCGTTCGTCGTCCACCAGGGGAGGAGCGCCGTGGCTGAGGAACAGCGCGGGCATGCGGTCGGCGGTCGGAGCGTTCATGGCTTCACATTCTCATCTGCGGTGTGACTGCGAATGGAACGTCGGCCGGCCGCCGGGTATTCCGCCCGCGTCAGCTGGCCGAGAGCAGGCTGAGGATGCTCGCGAAATCGGAGCTGCCGACGCCGGACTGCATCGCCAGGCTGCCGAAGTCCAGGACCGAGCCGATGCTGCCGATGCCGCTCGGGACGATCACCGGACGCACGGTGACGCCGACATCAGTCGGGTCGAGCAGGGTGCCCAAACCGCCGCACGTTCCGAGGAACAGGTAGACGCCGTCGCCGACCTTGACGTCCGTGGAGTTGCTGTTGGGTCCGGGACTGATCAGGTTGTTGCTCGCGGCGGGGCCGAGTCGGGAGCCGGAGGTGGCCATGATCTTGATGATCGTCAGGTAGTCGCCGGCGTTGAACGCGACGAAAGCCTGCAGCGCCTGAGTGCCGTCTAGCAGCAGGGAGGTACAGCTGCTCCCCAACCCGGTGGCGGGGTTCGGATTGGTCAGTGTCAGCCGCACGTTCTTGCCATCGAACGAGCCCTGCTCCGATTTCAGGGTCGGACCCTGGTAGCGGTCGGCGGCGGCGGCCTCGCCGGGAGTCGCGACGGTCACACCGGCGACGGCCGTCAGCGCGACCGCGGCGGTGAGTACGAGAGTTCGGAGATTTCGGAGCATTCGGGCACGTCCTGTCGGGTCCGGAACGGGGAGTTCGCCTGAAATATAGCCACCGAAGGCGCATTCGGCGTCATCGACGACGGTTCGTGGCACGGATCTGTACATGGCCGGAGAGTTTCGCGGAGCCGCCTGGCGTGTGAGACTGCCGACATCGTTGACAGTGACCTCGACGCGGTGAGCCGATGCCACGATCGGGCATGACAACCGAAGACAAACGACTCGCGAAGGACCCGCAGGGCTGGCGCGCCGGGCTCACGAGCTCCCCGTCATCGGCCCCGGAACGACCCCGGCAGGGTTCACCGACCGAATCATCGCACTGCGCCGACAACTGACCGCCGAAGGCGAAGACGCCGGACCAGTGACCATCGGGTGGCACCGACAATCCGCGAACCCCCGGAAAAGCAATGAGTCGCGACATCGTGTGTAAACGATGTCGCGACTCATCACAAACGGAGCCGCCTGGGGGAATCGAACCCCCGACCTATTCATTACGAGTGAATCGCTCTGCCGACTGAGCTAAGGCGGCGTGCCGTCTGACGACAGCGCTCATGATGGTACCGAGTCGTCAGCCTCGCAGGCAAAACGGGTGCTAGGAGGCCGATTCCGCGATGCGTCGGGTCTCCGCTGCGATCACCGCGCGACAATAGTCCGGGTCCAGGACCACGCCGAAGACGTCCGCGAGCAGGACCGGGAGCTCCGCGGGTTCGACGTCGCGGACCTGTGAGAGGCCGTCCGGTTTCTCCGTGGTCCAGGTGACCCCGTCGAGGGTCTCGTGTGTGCGTTCGTCGAAGCGCTGAACGAAGGATCGGGTGACGAACGGTGACCGGGGTGAAGTGGAGACGAAGTGATTGCCGACCGCGTAGTCGATCGGGAACTGCGGATCGAACGTGAACGCGTTGCGAGGGATCCACTCTTCGGCCCGCTGGGCGAGGACCCAGCGTGCGGTACCGAACAGGTCGCCGACCGGTGAAGAGGTGAGGCGGAAACCCCAGCCGTCCTGCTCCACCTCCGCGCCGTTCGCCAACGGGATCGGCTCGAGGGGGCCGCGGCCGAAGCCGACGTCACACAGGTATCGACTGCCGTCGTCGAACTCGACGGCGAGGAGCGCATGCGTCGCAGGCCGCGTCTCGGGGTCGCCGCCGAGAATCACCCGCCCGGACAGAGCTGTGAAGCGAAACCCGAGGCGTTCGAGTGCGGCGGCGAACAGCGCGACGTGCTCGAAGCAGTAACCGCCGCGCGCTTGCTCGACCAGCTTGCGCTGGACGGCAGCGATGTCGAGCGGAATCGGTCGGCCGACGATGATCTCGAGGTTCTCGAACGGGATGGACGTGACGTGGGCGCGATGGAGCTCGCGCAGCGCGTCGAGCGTCGGTACGGGCGGTGCGGCCGCACCGATCCTGTCCAGATACGCCGTGAAGTCGAGGCCGTCGCTGCACCAGAGGGACATGCGCCCCAGTCTGCCGGTGCGGCGACGGCCTCGGCCAGTGGATTTCGCTATCCGGCGACGCCCTCGGCGCGGGCCGCGGCGGCGACGGCCGCGGCCACAGCGGGAGCCACCCGCTCGTCGAGTGGGCTGGGCACGATGCGGTCAGCGGCCAGATCGTCGCCTACCACCGAGAGGATCGCCTCGGCGGCGGCGATCTTCATGCCCTCGGTGATACGGCGGGCGCCGGCGTCCAGCGCTCCGGCGAAGACGCCGGGGAAGGCGAGGACGTTGTTGATCTGATTCGGGAAGTCGCTGCGTCCGGTCGCGACGATCGCCGCATACTTGGCGGCCACGTCCGGATGGATCTCCGGGTCGGGATTCGACATCGCGAAGACGATCGCGTCGTCGGCCATCGAGGCGATGAGCTTCTCGTCGACGGTCCCCGCGGAGACGCCGAGGAAGACGTCGGCGCCGTCGAGGGCTTCGGCGACACCGCCGGTGAGCCCGCGCGGATTGCTCCATGCGGCGACCTCGTTCTTGTACTCGACCATGTCGGTGCGGTCGGTGCCGACGATGCCCTTGGAGTCGAGCACCACGATGTCGTCCACGCCCGCGGCCTTGAGGATCTTGGCGCACGCCACCCCGGCCGCGCCGGCGCCCGAGACGACCACCTTGAGTCCGGCGAGCTCACGGCCCAGGAACCGGACCGCGCCCTTGAGGGCGGCGAGGACGACGATCGCCGTGCCGTGCTGGTCGTCGTGCATCACCGGGCAGTCGAGCGCCTCGATGACGCGGCGCTCGATCTCGAAGCAGCGCGGCGCCGAGACGTCCTCGAGGTTCACCGCGCCGAAGCTGGGCCGCAGCCGGACGAGCGTCTGGACGATCTCGTCGGGGTCGGTGGTGTCGAGAACCAGGGGGATGGAGTTCAGGCCCGCGAAGGTGCGGAACAGGGCGGCCTTGCCCTCCATGACCGGCAGCGAGGCGCGCGGGCCGATGTCGCCCAGACCCAGGACGGCGGTGCCGTCCGACACCACCGCCACCAACCGGTCGGTCCAGGTGTAGTCGTTGACGAGTTCGGGTTCCCGGTGGATCGCGCGCGATACCTGCGCCACGCCGGGTGTGTAGGCGATCGAGAGATCGCGCTGGGTGGCGATGGGGGCGCTCAGTTCGACGGACAGTTTGCCGCCGCGGTGCGCGTCGAAGATCTCGTCGTCGGTGATGGGCATGTCGGTGGTCTCCGGCTCGCTCGGTGCAGCGATCGTCTCGTCTGCCGTACTGGTCACTGTGTCTCCTCGATGCGGACGCCGTTGTCCGTTGTCAGATCTGCTCCGCGGATGCTGCCGACACGCGCAGAGGTGAAGGGCGCCGCGGAGTGTGTGCAGCGTATTCGTCTCGGCGGCACGGTGGCGCCGAACGGTCGCGTCGTCGCGCAAGTCACATCGCGGGGAGGGTCGCTCGGCCGTCGACGGTGGCGGTGACGCCCGCGTCGAAGAGGATGGAGCCGACGCGGCACGGATGAGATTGTGCCATCGGCGCGCACGACCGGTGCACGCGCCTGCGGGGTCGCCTCCCCGATGCGGCCGTCGAGGCCGCCGAGCGCTAACATACAACTTGTGTCTATGACGTATTCATCCGCGGACCGCGTGTACGACGAGGTCAAGGAATTGATCCTGACCTGCGACCTTCCCGGCGGGGAGATGATCAGCGAGGGCGAGATCGCCACTCGGTTCGACGTGAGTCGCACACCGGTCCGCGAGGCCTTCCTACGGCTGGCCGCCGAGGGCTGGATGCGTCTGTACCCGAAGCGCGGCGCGCTCATCGTCCCGATCGGCGAAGGCGAGGCCCGGGACGTCCTCGACGCCCGTGTGCTGCTCGAGACCCACGCGATGGAGTCAGTGTCGGGCGACACCGTGGCCATCGCCGCACTGGTCGGCCGACTGGAGGACAACCTCTCGCAGCACCGGCTGGTGGATCCGGCCGACGCGTCGGAGTTCGCGCGGCTCGACGCCGAGTTCCACCAGCTGATCGTCGCCGCCGGGCGCAACGGGCTGTTGGCCGACTTCTACGTCTCGCTGGGCGAACGGCATCGTCGGATGACGGCCGAGCGACTGCGTCACGATCCCGGAATCACCGAACGCATCGTGGCCGATCACGCCGACCTCGCGCAGGTGGTCGGAGCGGCCGACGCCGCCCGTTTCGCGTCGCTGCTGACCGCACACCTCACCGGTGTCCACGGCACGGACGGAAGCGCGGCATGAGCGCGGCCGAACGCGCACGCGGCGCGGTCGCCGGGTGGCCCGCGGTCTCGCTGGCGGTCTTCACCGCGGCATGGGGCGGCAATGAGTTCACACCGCTGCTGGTCATGTACCGGACCGCATCGCAGATGTCGGCGGTGGTGGTGGACGCCCTGCTGTTCCTGTACGTGTTGGGCATCGTCCCGGCACTGCTGGTCGGCGGACCACTGTCGGATCGGCTCGGCCGCCGCGCGCTGATGCTGCCGTCGCCGGTGATCGCGGCGGCCGGGTCCATCCTCCTGGCGCTCGGCGAGCACTCGGTTCCGCTGTTGGCCGCCGGCCGCGTCCTGAGCGGTGTGGCGCTGGGTCTGGCGATGGCGGTCGGCGGAACGTGGATCAAGGAACTGTCGGACCGGGCGGGCGATCCGCCGTCGGCCGGTGCCCGACGCGCCGCGTTGAGCCTGACCGCGGGCTTCGGGGGCGGTGCGGGCCTGGCGGCCGTGCTCGCGCAGTGGGCTCCGCTGCCGGGACAATTGTCGTACCTGGTCAACGTCGCACTCGCGGTGGCCTCGCTCGGTCTGATCCTGCGGACGCCGGAGACCCGGCCGCGTGCCTCGGACGGTCGGCTGCGGGACGCGATGCGCATTCCCTCGGCGATGAAGCCGCGGTTCTGGCTGCTCGTGGCGCCGGTGGCGCCGTGGGTCTTCGGCGCCTGCGCGATGGCTTATGCGGTGATTCCCGCGATGATGACCGAACACACGCCCGGCACCGCGATCGCGTTCGCCGGTCTCTGCTGCGTCGCGGGACTCACGGCGGGCTTCTTCATCCAGACCCTCGGCAAGCGGATCGACCGCCCGGGGTCGGTGCGCACCCTGCTCGTGGCACTGGGTCTGGTGGCGGTGGGGATGGCGCTGGCGATCGTCGTCGTGCTGCACCCGTCGATCGCGCTGGCGGTGGTGACCGCCATCGTCCTGGGCTGCGGCTACGGCATGGCGCTCATCTCGTGCCTCATGGAGGTCCAGCGTTTCGCCGGACCCGACGATCTCGCCGGGCTCACCGCCGTCTTCTACACCCTGACCTATCTGGGATTCGCCTCGCCGGCTGTGATGGCTTGGGTCGTCGAGCGTTTCCCGTCGATCAGCTACCCCGAGATGTTCGGAGCGGGAATCGCGATGACCGCACTCGGGGCCGCGGTGGTCTCCCTCGCGAACCGCACGCGAGCGGCCGGTCCGCAGACCGTGGAGCCGGCCGAGCAGACCGTGGACCTCGAACGCGTCTGAGCCGGCTCCCGTACCCGCCCCCGGGAGAGGGGTGACATGATTTCGCGCATGGTTCCGACCAAGATCACCGGACCGCTGAACGCGGTGCTCGCGCGTCTGCCGGAGAGCGCCGCAGATCACCTCGTCCTCGGGTACCGGATGGTCCGCGCGATAGCGGTCAGCAATGTCAGCGACCGTGCGATGACCCTCGCGGCGCAGGCGTTCACCTCCATCCTCCCGGTGCTGTTGCTGCTGACCACGATTCCCGGAGACGGCGTCCTGGACCGAACGATCATGATGTTCAGCCTCGACGGACTCGTCCTGGGACACCCGGATTCGCCGGGGTCGTACGCGTCGTTCGGCATCGCGGGCGCCTTCATGACCATCGTGTCCGCGACTTCGCTCGCCCGCGCCCTCGACCGCATGTACGTCGGCGTCTGGGGTGTGCGGTCCACCGGGCTGCGCGGCTGGTGGCGGTGGCTCACCGTGGTCGCGGTACTCGCCCTCGCGACCACGGCGCAGGCGGTCGTCGTCCTCGACTACAACGAGGACGGCGGACGCATGGTGTTCGCGCTGATCTGGACCTTCGTCATCTGGATGCTGGCGTGGACCGCGGTCCCGCGGATTCTGACGGTGCGACAGCTGGCCGCACCCGACCTGTGGAGCATCGGCGCCCTGGCCGGCGCCGGACTGACGGTCTTCATGGCGATCACGCAGATCGGCTACGCGCAGGTCTTCCACTCCGCGCGCACCTCGTTCGGATCGCTGGGCATGGTCTTCGCGGCCATCGGCTGGCTGTTCGTGTTCACCGCGATCGTCGTCGTCGCGACAGTTCTGGCACAGGTGATCCGCACGCCGAACGACGCGGACGACGCCTTGGTCGAGGAACCGGTGGAGCTGCGCTCCGACTACGCGTCCGGATAACCGTTCGGATTCTGCGACTGCCAGCGCCAGACGTCGGCGCACATGTCGTCGATGCCGCGGCCGGCGTGCCAGCCGAGTTCCCGATTCGCTTTCGACGGATCGGCCCAGTTCGCCGCCAGATCGCCCGGCCGGCGTGCGACCACCTCGTACGGAATCGTCCGGCCGCTGGCGCGCTCGAAGGCCGCGACCAACTGCAGCACCGACACCGGCTCACCGCTGCCCAGGTTCCACACCGACAGCGCGTCGGCGGTCTCACCGAGCCGGTCGAGCGCGGCGATGTGGCCGGCGGCCAGGTCCTCGACGTGGATGTAGTCGCGGACGCCGGTGCCGTCGACGGTGTCGTAGTCGTCGCCGAACACCGACAGCTTCTCCCTGCGTCCGACAGCCACCTGTGCGACGAAGGGCATCAGATTGTTCGGCAGCCCGTTCGGGTCCTCACCGATGCGGCCGCTGGCGTGCGCGCCGACCGGATTGAAGTAGCGCAACAGGGCGATCCGCCAGGAGTCGTCGGCGACGGCGAGATCGCGCAGCACCTGCTCGATCATCACCTTGGTCCAGCCGTACGGATTGTTCGCCGACGTCGGCATGTCCTCGGTGCGCTGGAGCACCGGGTTCTCGCCGTACACCGTGGCGGAGGAGGAGAAGACGAACTTCCGCACGCCGCGGGCGTCCATCGCGCGGAGCACGCTGAACGCGGTGTCGAGGTTGTTCCGGTAGTACTTCAGCGGCTCGGAGACCGATTCCCCGACCGCCTTGAATCCCGCGAAATGGATGACGGCGTCGATGTCCTCGGCGGCGAAGATCGCGGCGGTGGCCGCCTCGTCGGTCAGGTCCACGCGGTGCACCTTGATCGACTGTCCGCTCAGTTCCTCGAGCCGGTCGATCACCGCGGGCTTGGCGTTGCTGAAATCATCGGCGATCAGGACGTCGTGCCCCGCCGCCAGTAGTTGCAGGACGGTGTGCGAACCGATGTAGCCGGCGCCGCCGGTGACGAGTACGCGCATGAGTGTCGGGTCTCCGATCAATCGAGGATCTGCTGAGTCCGGGCGTAGGCGGCTTCCACGCCCTCCTTGTGCGGCGCCCACCAGTCGCGGTTCTCGCGGTACCACGCGATCGTCGCGGCGAGGCCGGCGGCGAAATCGGTGTACGCCGGCCGCCACCCGAGTTCGGTGCGGAGGCGGTGGGAGTCGATCGCGTACCGGCGGTCGTGGCCGGCGCGGTCGGTGACGAAGTCGAAGGCGTCGGCGGGCTGTCCGAGCGCGGTCAGAATCGCCTCGACCACCGTGCGGTTGTCGACCTCGCCGTCGGCGCCGATCAGATAGGTCTCACCGATCCGACCGCGGTCGACGACGGCCCAGACGGCGTCGTTGTGGTCGTCGACGTGGATCCAGTCGCGGACGTTGCGCCCGTCGCCGTAGAGCTTGGGCCGCACCCCGGTCAGCACGTTCGTGATCTGGCGCGGAATGAACTTCTCGATGTGCTGATACGGCCCGTAGTTGTTCGAGCAGTTCGAGATGGTGGCGGCGATGCCGAACGACCGGACCCACGCGCGGACCAGCATGTCGCTGCCGGCCTTCGTGGAGCTGTACGGGCTCGACGGGTTGTAGGCCGTCTCCTCGGTGAAACGCGTCGGATCGTCGAGATCGAGGTCGCCGTAGACCTCGTCGGTGCTGATGTGGTGGAGGCGCACGTCATGCCTACGGACTGCTTCGAGCAGCGTGTACGTGCCGACGAGGTTGGTCTGGACGAATGCCGACGGGTCGGCGAGCGAATTGTCGTTGTGCGATTCGGCCGCGAAGTTCACCACGAGATCCGATTCGGCGACGAGCGGATCGACGGTCGCGGCGTCGGCGATGTCGCCGCGGACCACGCGGATCCGGTCGGCCACCGGTTGCAGCGTCGACGGGTTCGCGGCGTAGGTGAACTTGTCGAGAACGGTCAGCTGGGCGTCGGGCCGGGTGGCCAGTGTCCGCAGCACGAAGTTGGCTCCGATGAAACCGGCTCCGCCGGTCACCAGCACTCGCATACGGGTTCCCCCGGATCCGGGCATCGCTGCCCCGTGGCTTCGAAATCTGTCGCGGCCAACTGTACCGATAGGCTGATCGCATGCGCGGAATCATCCTCGCCGGCGGCACCGGGAGCAGGCTTCACCCGATCACGCTGGGTGTGAGCAAACAGCTGGTCCCGGTGTACGACAAGCCGATGATCTACTACCCGCTCTCGACGCTGATGCTCGCCGGGATCCGGGACATCCTGGTCATCACCACGCCCGGCGACCGCGCCGCCTTCGAACATCTCCTCGGCGACGGCGAGCGGTTCGGCGTCTCGATCAGCTACACCGTTCAGCCCGAACCGGAGGGCCTCGCGCAGGCCTTCCTGCTCGGTGCCGATCACATCGGCGACGATTCCGTCGCGCTGGTCCTCGGCGACAACATCTTCTACGGTCCGGGGCTGGGTTCGCAGCTCAAGGGGTTCGATGGGCTCGAGGGCGGTGCGATCTTCGCCTACCGGGTCGCCGATCCCAGCGCGTACGGTGTCGTCGAGTTCGACTCGGCGGGGAACGCGGTGTCGTTGGAGGAGAAGCCCGCGAGGCCGAAGTCGCGCTACGCGGTGCCGGGGCTGTACTTCTACGACAACGACGTGGTCGACATCGCCGCCGGCCTACGGCCCTCCGCGCGCGGCGAATACGAGATCACCGACGTCAACGCGGAGTACCTGCGGCGCGGAAAGCTCCGGGTCACGGTGCTGCCGCGCGGCACGGCCTGGCTCGACACCGGCACCTTCGACGGTCTGCTCGACGCGGGGAACTTCGTCCGGACGGTGGAGCAGCGGCAGGGGCTCAAGATCGCGGTGCCCGAAGAGATCGCTTGGCGGCTGGGATACCTCGACGACGAGCGGCTCCGCGCGACCGCCGTACCCCTTGTGAAATCCGGTTACGGAAGTTATCTGCTCGACCTGCTCGAGCGCGGACGGGAGTTGTGAGCGTGGATGTACGACCGCTGAGCATCGACGGCGCGTGGGCCTTCACCCCCGTGCTTCACGGCGACGATCGCGGAGTGTTCCTGGAAGCCTTCAAAGCCGACGTGGTCGCCGAGACCATCGGCCGACCGTTCCAGCTCGCCCAGGTCAACACCTCGGTGTCGGCGGCGGGCGTGGTCCGGGGCATCCACTTCTCCGATGTGCCGCCGAGTCAGGCCAAGTACGTGACCTGCTCTGCGGGGGCGGTGCTCGACGTGGTCGTCGACATCCGCGTCGGCTCGCCGACCTTCGGCCGCTGGGACGCGGTGCTGCTCGACGACAACGACCGCCGCGCCGTCTACCTGTCGGAGGGATTGGGCCACGCCTTCTGCTCCCTGCAGGACGGATCGGTCGTCACGTATCTGTGCTCCACCGGATATCGGCCGGGCAGCGAGCACGGCATCGACCCGATGGACCCCGAACTCGGCATCGAATGGCCGAAGATCGCGCGCGACGGCTCTCCGCTGGAGTACGTGCTGTCGAAGAAGGACTCCGCCGCGCCGGGCCTGTCGCAGGCTCGGGAGTCGGGATTGCTGCCGAGTCTCGATGACGTGCGCGAGTTCCTGACGGACTGAGCTCGAGTCAGGAAATTTTGGCTCCCGGAAGGGTCTGAGAGACCGTTCCGGGAGCCAAAATTTTCGGCGGAGGCGAAGAAGCGACGTCAACCCCCGACAGCGACGCGGAACAGCGGTCGGTGGTGAGCTGCGAATCGCACTTCGGTGGTTCCTTGGGGGACTCCGAGCACCACCGTGCCGTCAGCGGTCAGCCCTGGAAACTCCTTCATCAGGTTCAACTGCGAACTGCCGGGACAAGTGACGGACGGTTCGACTTCAACCGCCCGGTTGCCGGCGACACCACTCCACGGAAACGAGCGGAATGGCGAGGTGAACTCCGGCGAAGCGTCTGCGGGCATCTCGGCGGCAAATGTCAGCGCAACGTATCTGTCCGCGGGCCGATAGGAGTCGGAGCACTCCGCGTTCAGGTTGAGATCGGTCAGCTTCAGTGTCATGCAGACGACGGAATCGTTGCTGTCGCAGGGGACGTCGACCGAGTCTCCGACCTTCAACGTCGGTGTCGAGGCCGTCGCGCGCTTCGTGGTGCTCGGGACCACCGTGTACGTCCGGTCGATGTACTCGGTGACAGTCGTCGTCGCGGTCGACGAGGACGGTGAGCCGCACGCCGTCAGTGCTGTGACCAGCAGGACAGGCGTCGCTGCGAAGACGATCGCACGGGTGAACCCGGTGCGGCGACGTTCGGTCGAGTTCGAAAGCATGACTGGATCATTGCACGCAAGTCGGACTCGCCGGATCCGACTCGGCGGTGGCGAGATCTGCGGCGCGCTCAGCCCAGGGACGGGAACGGCGGGAGCGCGGGGGTGAAGAGCCAGTCCTGCCAGATGTCGTTCAGCGACGATGTGGAGAAGGTGGAGGCGAGCGCGATGAAGTCCTCGGTGGTCACGCAGCCGTAGGCGTACTTCTCCGTCCACCGGCGGAGGAGAGCGAAGAACTCGCCGTCGCCGATCCGCAGACGCAGCGCGTGCAAGGTCATCGCGCCGCGCTTGTAGACCCAGTCCTCGAACATCTCCTCGGCGCCGGGGTCGGCGAGCGGGACGCGGACCGGCGCGGCGGCGAGCTTGGCGTAGTAGTGCCGCGCCCACTCGTCGGCCGACCTGCCGCCGGAGTGCTGGCTCCACAGCCACTCGGCGTAGCAGGCGAAGCCCTCGTGCAGCCAGATGTCGCGCCAGCGCGCGACCGTCACCGAGTTGCCGAACCACTGATGCGCGAGCTCGTGCGCGACGAGGCGCTCGTGTTCCCGAGTGCCGTCGCAGTGGTTGGCGCCGAAGGTGGAGAAGCCCTGAGATTCGAGGGGGATGTCGAGGTCGTCCTCGGTGACGACGGCAGTGTATTCGCGGAACGGATACGGGCCGAACATCTCGATGAAGGCGCGCATCATCTGCGGCTGCCTGGCGAAGCTCACGTCGAACCGAGCGCGGAGCGCGGGCGGGACCAGCGCATGCACCGGCACCGGTTCCTCCGCCATCGTCCGGTGTTCGTACTGTCCGATCTGAATAGCGGCCAGGTAGGTCGCCATCGGCTCCACCTGTTCGTACACCCAGGTGGTCTGCGCGGCGCGGCGGCGTTTGGACGCGAGCCGGCCGTTCGCGAGCGCAAAGTACGGGCTGTCGGTGGTGATCTCGATGCGGAACGGCGCCTTGGCCTCGGGATGGTCGTCGCAGGGGAACCATGACGGCGCGCCGTTCGGCTGATTGGCGCACAGCGAGCCGTTGTCGAGTTCCTCCCATCCGACGTCGCCGAAGGGACCCCGTATCGGCCGGGGACTGCCGCGGTAGCGCACCTCCACCGTCAGCGCACCGCCCGGTGGCACCGGCGCCGGCGGCGTGATCGACAGCTTGCCGAGCCGGTGGGAGAAGCGTGCGCGCCGGTCGTTGACCGTCACGCGGTCCACGCGCATGCCCGTCGCGAGGTCGAGGCTGAACCGGCTCAGTTGCTGGTACGACGACGCGGTGATGACCGCGGTCCCGGACAGCCTGTTGCTGCTGACTCGGTACTCGAGGTGCAGATCGTAGCGGGAGACGCGGTACCCGAGGTTGCCGTTGCGGGGAAGGTACGGATCCAACTCATGGGAAGCCGCACTGAGTTTGGGGGTGTGCCACGCGGACTTCTCGATCTTGCCTGGCACAGACAGCCTTCCCGTTGGTCGATTGGCGCGGCAGTTGGAGCCTACCGCTGAACCTGCGACGCCGCGTGACGACGGTCAGCGCGGCCACGGCGTGATCGGATTGCCCTGCCAGCGCGTGTGCGCCGGAACCACGTCGCCGCGCATCACGAGCGACGCGGGCCCGACCGTCGCCGACGTCTCGATGCCGGAGGCCGGCAGCGCCACGCAGTGCGGGCCGAGTGTGGCACCCGCCGCGAGGGTCACCGAGTCGATCGCCATCACGCGGTCGTGGAACAGATGCGTCTGCACCACGCAGCCGCGCTGGACGGTCGCGCCGTCGCCGAGCGTCACCAGGTCGGCTTCGGGCAGCCAGTACGACTCGCACCACACGCCGCGGCCGATGCGCGCGCCCAGCGCCCGCAGCCACAGGTTGAGCACCGGGGTGCCGGCCGCGGCGTTGGCGAACCAGGGGGCGGCGACCGTCTCGACGAAGGCGTCGGAGAGTTCGTTGCGCCAGACGAACGAACTCCACAGCGGATGCTCCGATGCGCGAATGCGCCCCACGACCGTCCATTTGGCGATCGCCGCGATCACGCCCGCGACCGCTCCCGCCGCCAGCAGGATCAGCCCGCTGCATGCGGCGGCCACCAGCACGTTCGTCGTCACGGCCAGCGACTGCAGCGCGAACAGCACCCCGACCCCGATACCGAACGAGACCATCACCGCGATGATCCGCAGAGTCTCGACCACCCCGCGCGCCACGCGGAGCCGGGTGGGCGGGGCGAAGGTCCGTGACGTGTCGGACTCCGACGCCGTCCGCCGCAACCGCACCGGCGGGCTGCCGAGCCAACTCGACCCGCTCTTGGACTTCGTCGGCGCGGACGACAGCACCGCCACCAGCGAATTCTTCGGCAGCTTGCGCGAGGGCGCCACCATGCCGGAGTTGCCGAGGAAGGCTCGCTTGCCGACCTTGGCCTCGCCGACGCGCATCCAGCCGCCCCCGAGTTCGTACGACGCCATCAGCGTGTCGTCGGCGAGGAACGAGTCGTCGCCGACACTGGTGAACTTCGGGATCACCAGCGCGGTGGAGATCTCCGTCCCCCGGCCGATCCGGGCGCCCAGGGCGCGGAACCACCAGGGGGTGAGCAGGCTCGCGTACAGCGGGAACAGGTAGGTTCGCGCCGAGTCCATGAGCCGTTCGGTGGCCCACACCTGCCACCCGATGCGCGACCGGACGGGGTACACCCCGGCGCGCATTCCGATCGACAGCAGCCGCACCGCCACCAGGATGAGCAGCGCGAACGCGGCCATCGCGGCCACGGCGGCGACCGGCGCCACCGCCAGGCCGCGTGCCGCGGCGGCGCCCATCGAGTCCGCGGGCAGCGCCCAGGAGCCGATCACGGTGAGCCCGACGGCCAGCGACACCAGCGGTATCCCGGAGATGAGGAAGGCGCTGCACGCATATACCGGCACCCACCGGCGACGCCGCGGGGGCCGGTGCTCGGGCCAGTCGGCTTTCGCTTTGCCGACTTTGGCGGCCGGCGAGCCCGCCCATCGCTGTCGCGACTTCACCTTCCCGCGCACCGCCGATCCCGGGTCGACGATCGCGTCGCGTCCCACGGTGGCGCCCGGGAACAGCGTCGAGCGCGATCCCACGGTGGCGCCGGGCTTGATCGCGATCTCGCCGATCACGAGCTCGTCTCCGTCGATCCACCAGCCCGCGAGGTCGACCTCCGGCTCCACGGCGGCGCCGTCGCCGATCTCCAGCAGCCCGGTGACCGGCGGCAGCGAGTGCAGGTCGACGCCGCGGCCGATGCTCGCACCGAGCGCCCGGGCCAGCGTCGGGAGCCACGGGGCTCCCGAGAGATTGTGGGCACCGCTGGCCTGCATCAAGCGTTCGGCGGCCCACAGGCGCACGTGGACGGATCCGCCGCGCGGATACGTGCCGGGACCGACCCCCGCGAGCAGGGCGCGAGCTCCGGCGGCGGCGATCACCAACCGGCCGAAGGGAGTCACGAACACCAGGAACGCGACGATCAGCAGCCACCAGTTCACCGACGCCAGCCACGGCGCGGAGTAGCCGAGGGCGTCGGCGGCGGCGCGACCGACGTTGTTCGCGACGCCCAGCCAGGTGATCCACTGGATGCCGGTGAGCGTGGCGAGTGGGATGGATGCGGCCGCCTGCGCGAATCCGGTGGACCGCGGCACCGGCGTCACCGACCGCGGTGCGACGGTGGCCCCGGGTGCCAGGGAGTCGAGGAGCTCGGCCAGCGAGCCGAGCCGGGGGTGGTCGTAGAGGTCGGCGACGGTGATCTCGGGGTAACGGGCGCGCAGTGCCGTCACCAGTTGAGCCGCGGAGAGCGATCCGCCGCCCTCGGCGAAGAAGTCGGCTTCGGCCGAGTCGACACCGACGCCCAGCACCGCCGTCCACTGTTCGGCGAGCCACGCCTCGGTGGGTGTGAGATCGCCGCCGCCGTCCGAGGAGTCCGTGCCCGGCACCGGCCAGGGCAGCGCGTCGCGGTCGACCTTGCCCGAGGTGCGGGTGGGCAGCTCGTCCATGAGGACCAGCCGGGGCACCAGCGCGGCGGGCAGGTCCTCGCGCAGCAGCGCTTGCGCGGCCGCGACGTCGAAACTCGGGTCGGCCGACGCGAGATAGCCCACCAGCAGGGCGTTCCCGGTGGCTGTCTTGCGGACGGCGGCCGCCGCACCGCTGACCCCGGGGAGATTCTGGAGCGCGTTGTCGACTTCGCCGAGTTCGATGCGCCGACCGCCGATCTTGACCTGATCGTCCGCCCGGCCGACGAAGTCGAGACCGTCGTCGCACATCCGCACCAGGTCGCCGCTGCGATAGGCGCGATCCCAGCCGAGCGAGGGCATCGGCGAATACTTCTCCGCGTCCTTGACCGGGTCGAGGTAGCGGGCCAGCCCCACGCCGCCGATCACGAGTTCGCCAGTCTGCCCCGGCTCCACCGGCTGTTGGTCGGCTCCCACCACCGCGAGGTCCCAGCCGCGCAGCGGCAGACCGATCCGCACCGGCCGTCCCCGGTGCATCTGCGCGGCGCAG
Organism: Gordonia cholesterolivorans; assembly: GCF_039531975.1. NCBI lineage: Bacteria > Bacillati > Actinomycetota > Actinomycetes > Mycobacteriales > Gordoniaceae > Gordonia > Gordonia cholesterolivorans. The sequence goes on from NZ_BAAARB010000015.1 coordinate 54,024, forward strand.
GCCACCACGGTGGCCTCGGTGGGCCCGTAGGTGTTCCACAGTTCCCGGTCGTCCGTCGCGAGACGGTCGGCCAGTTCGGGAGGGCACGCCTCACCCCCGAAGATCAGCAGACGGACGGCTTCGAGGGCCTCGGCCGGCCACATCGCCGCCAGGGTGGGGACGGTCGAGACGACGTTGATGTCGCGCTTCACCAGCCACGGACCGAGGTCCATTCCGGAACGGACGAGCGCCCGCGGCGCGGGTACGAGGCAGGCGCCGTTGCGCCACGCCAGCCACATCTCCTCGCAGGACGCGTCGAAGGCGACCGAGAGGCCGGCGAGCACGCGGTCGCCGGGTCCGAGCGGTTCGTCCTGCAGGAACAGCTGGGCCTCCGCGTCGACGAACGCGGCGGCGTTGCGGTGGGTCACCGCCACGCCCTTCGGCTTCCCGGTGGAGCCGGAGGTGAAGATGATCCACGCGTCGTCGGCGGTGGTCGCCGGGGACGACAGGAGTGCGGGGTCGTGATCGGTGCGGGTCTCGCGGTCGGTGCGCCGATGGACGCCGTCGGCGTCGATGATCGCGTCGACGTCGGCCTCGCCGAAGACCAGTCGCGCGCGTTCGTCGGGGTCGTCGGCGTCCACCGGCACGTAGGCCGCGCCCGCGTACAGGGTCGCGAGAATCGCGATGTACAGATGGCGATCGCCCGAGGGCATCCGGATACCCACCCGGTGCCCGCGTCCGATGCCGATCGACGCGAGCCTGCGGGCCACTCGACGCACCAGGACGGCGAGTTCGGAGTACGAGACCATGCGGTCGCCGTCGTCGACGGCCGGCGCGTCCGGGTACCGCTCGGCGGTGGCGGCGAGGATCTCGCACAGGGTGCGCGGAGCCGGTGCCTGGGACGAGAGCAGGTACTCGGGCGGGATCGGCACGGGTGATGGACCTCCGGGAGGCGACGCGAACGAGCAACGGGCCACCACGGCACGTCGAGGTAATTGTGCAACAGGGCGAACGGTCGCGCTGGGCGGCACACTGCGGGTCCGAGCCGGTTTCGCCTGCTCGACGAGCTCACCGGAGCGGACCGTAAGCTGGATCACGTCGGGCCGGCGACGCTCGATCACCGGCACGTATCGATGCTTGTATCACCAGCGCTCAGGAGATGAAACATGGCGGCACCGCTCAAACTCGGACTGAAGGCGTCGGCGGAGCAGTTCGACCCGCGCGAACTGGTCGAGGTCGGCGTGATGGCGGAGGAGTTCGGTCTGGACTCGGTGACGGTCAGCGACCACTTCCAGCCGTGGCGGCACAACGGCGGACACGCCCCGTTCTCCCTCGCGTGGATGGCCGCGGTCGGCGAACGGACGCAGCGACTGCAGATGGGCACCTCGGTGCTCACCCCGACCTTCCGCTACAACCCCGCTGTGATCGCCCAGGCGTTCGCGACGATGGCGTGCCTGTACCCCGGCCGGGTGATGCTCGGCGTCGGCACCGGTGAGGCGCTGAACGAGTACGCCACCGGGTTCCAGGGCGACTGGCCGGAGTTCAAGGAGCGCTTCGCGCGCCTGAGGGAGTCGGTCCGCCTGATGCGCGAGCTGTGGACCGGCGAGAAGGTCGACTTCGACGGCGATTACTACCGCACCCAGGGCGCCTACATGTACGACATCCCCGCCGAGCCGGTGCCGGTGTACATCGCGGCGGGCGGTCCGGTGGTGGCCCGGTACGCCGGACGGGCCGGCGACGGTTTCATCTGCACCTCCGGCAAGGGTATGGAGCTGTACACCGAGAAGCTCATCCCGGCGGTGAAGGAGGGCGCCGCCAAGGCCGAGCGGGAGTTCACCGACATCGACCGGATGATCGAGATCAAGATCTCCTACGACCGCGACCCGGAGACGGCCCTCGAGAACACCCGCTTCTGGGCGCCGCTGTCACTGACCCCGGAGCAGAAGCACAGCGTGAACAGCTCGGTGGAGATGGAGCGGCTCGCCGGCGAACTCCCGATCGAACAGGTCGCCAAGCGGTGGATCGTCGCGTCGGATCCGGACGACGCGATCGCGCAGATCAAGCCCTATCTCGACGCCGGGCTCAACCATCTGGTCTTCCACAACCCCGGGCACGACCAGCGCCGGTTCCTCGAGTCGTTCACCGCCGACGTGGTGCCGAAGCTGCGCGCGCTGGCCTGACCGGCCGAGGCGTTCCGGGGCACAGACGCCGAACCGTGCCGTCTGTGTCCCGTTTCGTGCCACTGGTCCGATACTCCCGCTTGGTCGGACCTGTGGCGACGATGAATGTTTGCAGGTAGGAGGATTTTTCCGGGGCCGACGGTTCTCGTTGGAGGCCCGATTTGAGAAAGTGCATTGCCTCCCGCGGGGCAAGGCTCTCGGATAGCGTTCCGAAATATGGGCAATGCGAAGGATTCTCGTAGAACTCTTATCAAGAATGCACGGGTGTTCGACGGTCTCGCCGACCGAGCCGCGGACGGAGTCGACGTCCTGATCGACGGACGCACGATCGCCGCGGTGTCCACCGATCCGATCGATGCGCAGTCGGCCGACGCCACGGTGATCGACGCGGGCGGCAAGTTCCTGATGCCCGGTCTGTCCGACGCGCACGTGCATCTGATGGGCAATGCGAACGGCTACCTGGACTTCGTGGCCGGGCCCACCGGCAGCCTGTACACGAACACCCTCGCCGAGGCGAGGCGCATGCTGCACCGAGGGTTCACCACCGTCCGCGACATGGGCGGCGACGTGGCGCCGATCAAGACCTCCATCGACCGCGGCGACTTCGAGGGCCCGCGGATCTTCCCCAGCCAGGCGATGATCTCGCAGACCTCCGGTCACGCCGACTTCGCGTTCGTCTATCAGACTCCGCAGGAGTTCGGGGGCGGCCCCTCGCGGACCGATGAGATCGGCTTCACGCGGGTGGCCGACGGCGTCGACCGGGTGCTGGCCGCGGTGCGCGAGCAACTCCGCAAAGGCGCGAGCCAGATCAAGCTCACCGTCGGAGGTGGCGCCGCGTCGATGTACGACCCGCTGTACACCCTGCAGTTCACGCCGGACGAGATCCGCGCCGCCGTCGCCGCGGCCGCCGATTACGGCACCTATGTGGCGACCCACGTCTACACCGTCGACGGAGTGCGCCGGGCGATCGAGGCCGGTGTGCGGTCCATCGAGCACGGTCACCTGGCGGATGAGGCGACCGTCGCGCTCATCGGGGAAAAGGGTTTGTGGCTGTCGATGCAGCCCTTCGCCGAGGCCGATCACCACTATCCGGACCCCGCGAGAGCAGCGAAGAACACACAGATCTGCGCGGGCACCGAAGCGGTGTACGGCTGGGCGCGCAAGCACGGTGTGCAGGTGGCCTTCGGCACCGATCTGCTGCTGGAGCCCGAAGCGGCGCCCCGGCAGAGCGTGATGGCCGCGCGGCTGGGCGACTACTACTCGAATGTCGAGGCGCTGAAGATGCTCACCTCCGGCAACGCCGCCCTGTTCGAGATGGCCGGTCCGCGCAATCCGTACGCGTCGGCCCGGCTCGGCGTGATCGCCGAGGGCGCGTGGGCCGACCTGCTGTTGATCGACGGCGATCCGATCGCCGACCTCTCGGTGATCGCACAGCCCGACGAGAAGTTCGTCCTGATCGTCAAAGACGGCGTCGTCGTCAAGAACGCGGTGTGAGGACGGACGTGACGATCCAGTACGAGACCGCGGCGTTCGACACCGATCCGCTGCTGCACGGCATCGACCTGGGGGTCGACGCGTCGTGGGGACACATCTACGGTCCCGTCGAAGTGACGGTGCCACGCGGCGGCGTCACCGTTCTGCAGGGGTCGGGCGGCCGCGGCCGGACGGCGTTGCTGCTGACGCTGTGCGGGCGGATGCGCCCGACGAAGGGAACGCTGACGGCCTTCGGCCGCACCGACGACGCCCACCATCTGTTCAATCACTCCGCGATGGCGTTCATCGACGAGGTCGACGGCATCGAGCAGACGATTCGCGTCCGGGACGTGCTCACCGAACAGCTGCGCTGGCACGCGCCCTGGTACCGCTGGGTGAAACAGGCGCGTGAAGACGACCTGGAACGGATCTGCCGTCCGGTGTTCGGGGACGATCTGCAACTGCCGCCGCTGATGTCGTACGTCGAGGAACTGCCCGAGCTGACCGCGGCGCTCTTCCGGATCGCGGTCGCGAACATCGGGAGGTCGGAGCTGCTCGTGGTGGGCGGGGTCGACAACCTGACGCGGGTGGAGAACTCGAACCTGTTGCTCGACCGGCTCGTCGCGCTCGGGCGCGAACAGACGGTGGTGACGGCCGACGTGAACGGCGCGCCGGCGCACCGGGGACTCGTCCGAGTGGAGCGAGTCGACAATCTGACGGACCGCGAATTCGTCCGGCTCGAGCCGGCAGATCGGAACATCTGACATGCTCGCCGCCTTTTCGCCGGGAAGCGATTTCAAGCGTTACTACCGCGGGCGGATGCCACGGCTCGCGCTGGCCGTCATCATCCTGATGCCGCTGCTCTACGGTGCGCTCTACCTGTGGGCGTTCTGGAACCCGTTCAACGCCGTCGACAAGATCCCGGTGGCTCTGGTGAACCTGGACAAGGGCGCCGAAGTGATGGGGAACAAGCTCGACGCCGGCGACCAAGTGGTGCAGGGGCTCATCGACTCGAAGCAGCTCGACCTGCACGTGGTGTCCGAGGAGGAGGGCGCCCAGGGTGTCGCCGACGGCAAGTACTACTTCTCGATCACCCTGCCCGAGGACTTCAGCGCCAAGGTGGCCTCGCCGACGTCGAGCGAGCCCGGCTCGGCCGAGCTGATCTTCACCTACAACGACGCGAACAACTACCTCGCGACCATCATGGGCCAGGACGCCGCGCAGCAGGTGGTCAACAAAGTGTCGGCGCAGGTCGGTTCCCAGACCTTCGAGATCGTTCTGAACGACGCGGGGTCGATGGTCGGGAAACTGACCCAGGCGGCCGACGGGGCCAACGAGCTGAGCGCCGGACTGGTCACCGCGCACGACGGCTCGGCGAAGCTGTCGTCGGCGTTGAACGAACTCAACGACGCGATCGTCGAGGCGACCGATCCGCTGATGGCGCTCTCGGAATCGCCGGGCCGCGGAATGAGCGCGGCCGAGTTGAGCGCGGCGGCCGACCGGATGAGTCGGACGGCGGCCGGACTGAGCACGATCAGCGGCGGCGCGGCCACCGCGGAGAGCGACGCCTCGCAGGCTCTCGCCCGCGTCACCGCGCAACTGAAGGGACATCCCGACCCCGCGGTCCGCGCCGCAGGTCAGGCGCTCGAGGGCGTGCGCCGCCAGCTGGCGACTCCGCAGCGACCCGATCTGCCGAGCTCGGCTGAGCTGGCGCAGTTGAGCACCGACACCGCCGCGGTCAGCCGCGAGCTCGCCGATCCGTCGAGTCCGGTGCGCATGGCGATGACTCTTCTCGAGCCGGGCGTCATGCACGACGATCTCGTGAAGGTCCGCGCCGGATCGGCCGAACTCAGTTCCGGCGCCGACCAGCTCACCGCCGGTCTCGTCGAACTGTCCTCCGGCTCCAAGGAACTGGCGTCGGGCCTGAACCAGGGCGTCGAAGCGATACCGCACTGGTCCGCCGCGCAGAAGAAGGAACTGGCCGACACCCTCGGGCAGCCGGTCAAGCTCACCGAGAACACCGAGCACGAGGCCGCGACCTTCGGTACCGGTTTCGCACCGTTCTTCTTCTCGCTCGCGCTGTTCGTCGGCTGCATCATCGCCTGGATGCTGTTCACCCCGATCCAGGCTCGGCCGGTGGCGCAGGGACTCGACTCGCTGCGGGTGGTGCTCGCATCTTATGCGCCGACCTTCGCCGTCGGTTTCCTCCAGGCGGCGATCCTGTACGCGGTGGTCGTCTTCGCGATCGGGATGCGCCCGGCGTATCCGGTGGCCACATTCGGCTTCATGCTGCTGATCGTCGCGATGTTCCTGGCGATGATCCAGATGTTCAACGCGCTGTTCGGGCCGGCCGTCGGGCGGGTGGTCACGCTCGCGTTCCTGATGATCCAGCTGACGTCCGCGGGCGGCATCTATCCGGTGCCGACGACGACCCTCCCGTTCCAGTACATCCACTGGGTGGACCCGATGACCTACACGGTCAACGGTCTGCGCCAGCTGACGCTCGGCGGAATCGACCATCGACTGTGGATCGCGATCGCCGTGGTGGCGGGCCTGACCGCGCTGTTCATGGCAGGGTCCACATGGGCGGCACACCGCAACCGCCAATACACGATGGACCGCTTGTATCCGCCAGTCGAGGTCTGACCGGCGCCGAGTTCCCGCGCTGTACCCACCGCTGTTGAAGGAGAAGAGATGCCCAACTCGCGTTCGACCGACTCGATGATCGTCAGTCCCGTGTTCACCCGCGGGGGAGAGGCGACCGAACTGCCTCGGTTCGAGATGCCCGACGAGATGATGCTGCCGGAGACGGCGTATCAGATCGTGCACGACGAGGCGATGCTCGACGGAAACGCCCGGCTCAACCTGGCGACCTTCGTCTCGACCTACATGGACAAGGAGGCGCAACTCCTGTACATGCAGACGGTCGACAAGAACATGATCGACAAGGACGAGTACCCGGCGACGGCGGCGATCGAGGACCGCTGCTGGCGGATCCTCGGCAACCTCTGGCACAACCCCGACGTCGACCAGGCGATCGGCACCTCGACCATCGGGTCGTCGGAGGCCTGCATGCTCGGCGGCCTGGCGCTCAAACGCCGGTGGCAGGCCAAGCGCAAGGCCGCGGGTGAGTCGATCGAGAAGCCGAACCTGGTGATGTCGACAGCGGTGCAGGTGTGCTGGGAGAAGTTCTGCAATTACTTCGAGGTGGAGCCTCGCTGGGTGCCGATCACCGAGGAGCATCTGTTCCTCGACGGCTATGAACTCGAGAAGTACGTCGACGAGAACACGATCGGCGTGGTGGCGATCATGGGCCAGACGTACACGGGCGCGTACGAGCCGGTGAAGGAGATCTCCGCCAAGCTCGACCAGATCCAGAAGGACACCGGCCTCGACGTGCACATCCACGTCGACGGTGCCTCGGGTGCGATGATCGCGCCGTTCTGCCAGCCGGATCTGGAGTGGGACTTCCGCGTCGACCGTGTCGCATCGGTCAGCACCTCCGGCCACAAGTTCGGTCTGGTGTATCCGGGCGTGGGCTGGATCGTCTGGCGCGACGCCGAGGCGCTCCCGGAGAGCATGATCTTCCACTGCAGTTACCTGGGGGGAGACATGCCGACGCTCGCGCTGAACTTCTCGCGGCCGGGCGCCCAGGTGCTGCTGCAGTACTACCAGTTCCTGCGGCTGGGGCGGGCGGGCTATGCCGCCGTCCAGCAGGGTTCGCTCGACGTGGCGCAGTACCTGTCGTCGGCGATCGCGGAGATGGGCCCGTTCGAGTTGATCAGCAAGGGCGACACCATCCCGGTGTTCGCGTGGCGGCTCACGAAGGACGCGAACCCGAACTGGAACCTGTACGACCTTCAGGACCGGCTTCGGATGAAGGGCTGGCAGGTGCCCGCCTACCCGCTGGCCGACGATCTCGCCGACATGACGGTGCAACGGATCGTGGTGCGGGCCGGGCTCAGTCACGATCTCGCCGACAAGTTGCTCGACGATCTGCGCGCGGAGGTCGACTTCCTCGAGAAGCTCGACGCGCCGATGCCGCGTGAGGGCAACAACTCGCACTTCCACCACTAGACGTCCGTGGTCCGCTGCTCGTCTCCTCAATGTGGGAGGCGAGCGGCGGGGAGTCGCTCAGGAGACACGTACCGTCCATGACCAATCGCAACGCCACCACGGCGCTGACGAGCCGGATCCTGACACCCTCGGTGGTTCATCAGTGCATCGGCTTCATGATCGGCTCTGCGCTGTTCGCGATCGGCTCGGCTCCCGGTTTCGGGAACTGGGCCGGCGCGTCCGTCGTGAACATCTGCTATTTCGCCGGCTCCTGGTTCTTCACCGGTGCGGCGTTCATCCAACTGGTGCTCAGCGGCAGTCCCACCGTCCCCGTCTCGTATGCGCCGGGGGTGATGGTTCGCGCCGAGTGGTTCGCGGCGGCGACGCAGTTCTTCGGCACACTGCTGTTCAACGTCAGCACCGGCGGGGCGCTCATGACGCACACCATCCGCGGCGAGAAGCATCTCGTCTGGACTCCGGACGCGGCCGGCTCGGTGGCGTTCCTGGTGAGCGGGTTCTTCGTCCTCGTCGCCTTCTCCCACGCCACGGGACGGATGTGGGCGCCCGGTGACCGGAACTGGTGGTCGGGCCAGATCAACTTCATCGGGTGCGTGGCATTCGGCGTCTCCGCCGTCGCCTCCTACATCACGGTCGGCGGCATCACCGTCGATGCCGTGGCCGCCAACGTGGGCACCTTCGTCGGCGCGATCTGCTTCTTCCTGGCCTCGGCCGTCGTCCTCCCACGGGCATCGGCGGCACGATGACTGCCCGGCCCGCCCCGGACGAGATCAGGGACTGGAGCCGGTCGGTCGGCGTGTGCGACGACGATCCGCCGCTCGTTCTCGGCGGGCGGCAGGGACTGGCGGCCTACCGGGACATGGTGGGCGCCGACCGGCTCGCGAGCGCTGACCCGGAGACTTTCGGCGCAGCGATCCACCAGCGCAGGCTGTCGGTGGTGACGGCCACACGGGCGCTGCGCACACCGCTGACGTGGCACGCGGAGGTTTCCGAACCCCCACCGGACGGCGACTTCCTGTTGATCGCGATGCCCGACGCCGCGGGATCGTCCGGCGACCACGTCGTGGTCGTGACCGGCGGCTCGCCGGAACCGCCGTCGTCCGGTGACCTGGCGGACGTGGCCGCGCTGCGGATCCCGGCCGACGAACTGGGAGTCGGGGCGAGGACGCTCGCCACGGCCGGTGTACTCATTCCCGACACCCTGTTGGCGGCGGTCGCGGCGCGCAGTGTCCGCGGGTTCGTCTCATCGGTCATCGCGCGCGATGTGCGGACGCCGACCCTGGCCGCCGAGATCGCGATGATCGACATGCTCTCCGCTGTGGTCGCCGAGACGGGCTGCCGGACCGGTGACGTGTCCGGCACCACCGCCTACGTCCGGGAGCAGACTCACGAACTCATCGAGCGGCACTTCCGCGATCCGTCGCTGTCACCGGCGGTGTTGGCCGGGCGCCTTCACCTGTCCCGGCGCCAGTTCTACCGCCACTTCGAGGACTGCGACCGGAGCGTCGCCGAGATGATCGCCGACCGGCGACTGCAGGCCGCGCGGGTGCTGCTGATATCGAACCCGGCGGCGTCGATCGCCTCGGTGGCACGAGCGTGCGGGTTCGCGTCGCTGGGCGCCTTCCGCTTCCGGTTCCGCCGCGCCTACGGTCTGGGCCCCAATGAGTTCCGTGATCGGCTGGCGCAGTCGAGGGCGGGAGGGGCGCCCGCGTCCGCGGAGACCTCGCGTCCGGTGGGCTAACCCGACTTCGCAGGCGGGGCGACGGTTTCGGTCACCGTCTTGGTGTCGGTCTCGGTCCGGGTCCTGGTGACCGTGTCGGTCACGGTGCGCGTGGCCGTGGCGTTCGACGTCGCTGTCTCGGTCGCGGTCTCGGTCACGGTGTCGGTCGCGGTGCGCGTGGCGGCGCTGCCGGTGGTCGTCGAGATCACCGTGGTGGTGTCGACGACGGTCTCGGTGACCGGAGCCTGGCTGTCGGACGATCGGCTCTGGCCGACGAGGAAGAAGCTGACGATGACGAGAGCGGCGGCGAGGCACGCGACCGCGGTGATGATCCGCCAACGCCGGACGGCCGCGGTCTCCGCGGCGGCGGCCGTCACGGGTTCCGGAGGGCCGGTCGGCGGGCCGTACCCCGCGGGCTGGTTGCTGTAGGCGGTCTGTCCCGCGGACGCCGGGTACTGCGGCTCGCTCGACGGGGGTGTCGTGGGGCCGTCGTTCGGCGGCTGGGTCACGGGCGCTCCTAGGACGAGACGATGCGGGCCGCGGCGGGTCGTCGCGCCGCGGTCTCCCAGAACAGTACCGCGCCGGGTATGCCGCGATGCCGGCCTGCTAGCAGTTACCCCCAGGTAGTGACAGTTGCGACGCAAGTTTGCCGATCGGACCCGCCCGATGTGACCCGAATATCACCTTGGCGCTTTTGGTGATTCGCTCGACACTGATAATTGGGTGTGCAAGTATGTCAGATGAGAAAGCAAGGCTCCCTCCCAAAGCCAGGCCCATCTCGCCATGTCCCCCATGCGTAGAAGGTCTCCTCATGCCCCATAGTGCAACCCTGCCCAAGACAAGTCTGTCCAATACGCGCGCTTCGTTCCCTCAGGCGGCACGTCCCGGACTGGCGACCCGGCTCACTCCGCGCACCGTCGCCGAATGGGAAGCGCGGCTCGGCGTCGGCAGTGTCCCGACGCGCCCGCGTCCGGACCGGTTCACCGGCCATTCCGGCACCACCGCCTACAGCCCGACGGTCGACGTCCGCATCGCGGAACCGGAGACCTTTCATGCGATGCGCTTCGCACAGAGTCTGTCGTCGATCGTGACCTACTGCGCACTGCAGCCCGCGATGACGATGGAGCGCACGGCGGAGCGGGTGCGGAACGAGCCGTCGGACTCTCTGGTGGTCAGTGTCAGCGGTATGCGCGGACAGTCACTCATCCGGCAGAACGGCCGGGAGTTCGTCTACGGCCCCGGCGACCTGGTGTTCGTCAGCAACGCGACCCCGTACAGCCTGGTGACCAACGCCGTGGCCGACCCGTCCGGACTGCTCATCCCGTTCAATCGGCTCGGCAAGCACCGCCACATCGCCGAGCGGCTGCAGCGTCCCATCGCGGCCAACACCCCGCTGGCCCGCGCGGCCGCGGTCTTCGTCCGCCGATTCGCCGCCGAGACCTCGGCGCTCAATGCGGGGCAGGCGACGGGCACCGTCTCGGAGCAGGCCGCCGTCGATCTGATCGTCGCCGCGCTGTCGGAACTCGACGGTTCTCCGACCGGCACCGAGGACAACGCCCTGTTCGTCCAGGAGGCCGCTCGCGACCTCATCGACCGCCACCACCGCGATCCCAGCTTCTCCCCGGACGCGATCGCCGAGCGGCTGCACCTCTCGCGCCGCCAGCTGTACCGCTACTTCGAGAACTGCGACACCTCGCTCGCGAGCCGGATCGCCGATCGCCGGCTGCAGACCGCCCACGAGATGCTCATGCAGAACGCGGGCGCCTCGATCAGCACCATCGCGCTCTCATCGGGCTTCCCGACGGTCGCGACCTTCCGGAACCGGTTCAAGCAGCGCTACGGCGTCGGACCGGTGGAGTATCGCCACCGCGTGCGCGGATAGCGGCGGGGCCGGCACCGGTCACGGCGGGGAGTCGGCCGCCGGATCGAGCCGCCACAGCGGGTTCACCGGGCCGTGGCCGGCGCCGAGCGGATAGGCGGCGGCCAGGCCGCGGGTGACCCACCGCTTCGCGAAGGCCACGGCGTCGGGCACGCGGTAGCCGTGGCCCAGCGCGCCGGTGATCGCCGCGGCCAGGGTGTCGCCCGCACCGTGGTCGTGCGGGGTGTCGATGCGTCTGCCCGGGAACTCCAGGAACTCTCGGCCGTCGTACAGGATGTCGGGGCTGTGTTCGCTGCCCCGCAGGTGGCCGCCCTTCACCAGGGCCCACCGGGCGCCCGTCTCGCGCAGTGCCGCGGCGGCCGCCCGTTGGCTCGCACCGTCCACGACGTCGATCCCGGTCAGTAGGCGCACCTCGTCCAGGTTCGGCGTGACGACCGTGGCGAGCGGCATCAACCGCTCGGTGAGCGCACCGAGGGCGTCGGACGCCAGCAGGGGATCGCCGTGCATCGACGCGCAGACGGGATCGACCACCAGCGGCACTCCCGTGTCACCGCCGATGCCGAGCTGCGTCGCGGCCTCGGCGATCGCCGTGATGATCGGATCGGAGGCCAGCATCCCCGTCTTGACCGCACAGACGCCGATGTCGGGAACCACCGAGTGCATCTGCGCCGCGACCACCGCCGGATCGATCTCCTGGATTCCGGTGACCCCGGTGGAGTTCTGCACGGTCACCGCGGTGACCGCGACGCAGGCGTGCAGGCCGAGCATCGCGAAGGTGCGCATATCGGCCTGAATGCCCGCGCCGCCGCCGGAATCGGAGCCGGCCACGGTCATCACCCGGACCGGGGTGACGCCGGGGCCGGCCTGCGGAAGCCGCAGGGTCACGGCGCGGCGGCCTCGGAGATCGGCAGGTACACCTGGTTTCCCGCCGCCGCGAACTCGGCCGATTTGGCCGCCATGTCCTGTGCCAGCCGCGCGTCGATGTCCTCCTGCGTGACGAGCCCGTTCTCCTGTGCATAGGTGCGGACGTCGGCCGAGATCCGCATGGAGCAGAACTTGGGGCCGCACATGGAGCAGAAGTGCGCGGTCTTCGCCGGCTCGGCGGGCATCGTCTCATCGTGGTACTCGCGTGCCGTGTCGGGATCGAGCGCGAGGTTGAACTGATCGGTCCAGCGGAACTCGAAGCGCGCCTTGCTGAGGGCGTCGTCGCGTTCCTGGGCGCGCGGATGACCCTTGGCGAGGTCGGCCGAGTGTGCCGCGATCTTGTAGGTGATGACGCCGACCTTCACGTCGTCCCGGTTCGGCAGCCCCAGGTGCTCCTTCGGCGTCACGTAGCAGAGCATCGCCGTGCCGGCCTGCGCGATCATCGCGGCGCCGATCGCGGAGGTGATGTGGTCGTAGGCCGGCGCGATGTCGGTGGCGAGCGGGCCGAGCGTGTAGAACGGGGCCTCCTCACACAGCTCTTCCTCGAGCCGGACGTTCTCGGCGATCTTGTGCATCGGGACGTGCCCGGGGCCCTCGATCATCACCTGTACGCCGTGGCTCTTGGCGATCTTCGTCAGCTCGCCCAGGGTCCGCAGTTCGGCGAACTGCGCCTCGTCGTTCGCATCGGCGATGGACCCGGGGCGCAGGCCGTCGCCGAGCGAGAAGGTGATGTCGTACCGCGCGAAGATCTCGCACAGCTCGTCGAAGTGCGTGTACAGGAACGACTCAGTGTGGTGGGCCAGACACCATGCGGCCATGATGGAGCCGCCGCGCGAGACGATGCCGGTCACCCGCTTGGCGGTCAGCGGGACGTAACGCAGGAGCACGCCGGCGTGCACGGTCATGTAGTCGACGCCCTGTTCGGCCTGTTCGATGACGGTGTCGCGGTAGATCTCCCAGGTCAGGCGCGTGGGATCGCCGTTCACCTTCTCGAGCGCCTGGTAGATCGGCACGGTTCCGACCGGGACGGGGGAGTTGCGCAGGATCCATTCGCGAGTGAGGTGGATGTCCTTGCCGGTCGAGAGATCCATGATGGTGTCGGCGCCCCACCGGGTGGCCCAGACCATCTTCTCCACCTCTTCGGCGATGGACGAGGTGACGGCAGAGTTGCCGATGTTCGCGTTCACCTTCACCGCGAAGGCCTTGCCGATGATCATCGGCTCCGACTCGGGGTGGCGGTGATTGACCGGAATCACCGCGCGTCCGGCGGCCACTTCGCTGCGGACCAGCTCGGCGTCGACGCCCTCGCGCGCGGCGATGTATCTCATCTCCGGCGTCACGATCCCGGCGCGTGCCCAGGCCAGCTGGGTGGCCGCGTCGTGCCCGCCCACGGGCACCGGTGCCGGCCGTTCCCAGGAGTCGCGCGTCTTCGCCAGCCCCTTCTCGAGGTCGATGGTCGCCGACGAGTCGGTGTACGGACCGGAGGTGTCGTAGAGGTCGAGGTGCTCGCCGTTCGTCAGATGCACTCGACGCTGGGGAACGGCCATGCCGTCGACGTCGAGGTAGACCTTGCTGCTGCCCTCGATGGGGCCGCAGGTCACCTCGGCGGTGGCGTCGTCACGTGTGGTTCCAGGCATGGATGTGCCCATGATGATCCTCCCTACGCCGGCATTATCCGGACAGGTTCAGGCGGTCGACGACCGCCTGTCGCCATCTCAGCCCCCGGTTCCGTGGGAGCCCCCGCGTGTGAAGTTGTGCGGTGCCCACCATACTCACGTCGTCCGGTCGCGTCGCATCGTGATGCAGATGTGACAGATGTGACTTGCGTCTCCCCGTCGAACGAACGTAATCTTGTGACGCTGGTCACAGGAGGTCAACGAATGCATCGCAAAGTCCGTCACTCGCATCCGCCGCAGTCGGCGCGCTCGCTGCTGCACCAGATCTCCGAGGTCTCCCACAATCCGGAGCGGGAGCGCTTCGAGTTGCGGGTGGGCGGCGACCTGGTCGGCGTGCTCGGCTATCGCATCGACGACGGTCCCGACGGCGAGGTGGTGACGATCCTCCACACGGTCCTCTACGACGAGTACAGCGGCCACGGGCTGGCCACTCGGCTCACCGGCGGCGCCATGCAGTACATGCGCGACAACCAGCTCAAGGTGCGGCCGCTGTGCACCTTCACCAAGCACTTCCTCGACGCCCATCCCGGCATGGTGGCGATGGCCTCCGCCTGAGGCGGACCGACCGGCGCACCCGCCGGGATCAGCTCAGGTCGAACACGAGGGGGGCGTGATCGCTGGCGCCCTCCGCGGCGCGGGCGTCGCGGTCGATGAAGGCGTCGTGGATACGGTCGTCCAAGGCGGGGGAGCAGAGCGCGAAGTCGATGCGCATGCCCTCGTTGCGGGCGAAGCGCCCGGCCTGGTAGTCCCAGAAGGTGTAGGTCCCCGGACCGGGGGTGAAGGGGGCCGCGCTGTCGACGAATCCGCCTTCGACGAAGCGGCGGAAGGCGGCGCGCTCCTCGTCGGAGGTGTGCGTGCGGGACGCGAAGTACTCGGGGTCCCACACGTCCTCGTCGGTCGGCGCCACATTCCAGTCTCCGGCGAGAGCGACCTGGGCGGCGGGATCGTGCGACAGTTCCAGCGATGTGACATCGGCGAGGGCGCTGAGCCAGTCGAGTTTGTACTGGAAGTGATCGTGTCCCGGCTCGCGCCCGTTGGGGGCGTACAGGCTCCAGACGCGCACGCCACCGCAGGTCGCCGAGATGGCTCGCGCCTCCCGTTCACCGGCGTAGAGCGGCTGCCCGTCGAATCCGATGTGGATGTCGTGCACCCCGATCCGGGACGCGATCGCGACGCCGTTGTATCCGCTCGACCCGTGGAACGCGACGTCGTAGCCGTGGGCCAGAAAACTCATCACCGGGAACTGATCGTCGGTGCACTTGGTCTCCTGCATCGCGAGCACATCGATCGCATGCCGATTCATCCATGCCACGACCTGCTCGGATCGGGCGCGGATCGAGTTCACGTTCCACGTCGCCAGGCGCATGGCGTCAATCCTGCCGCAACCGCATCAGGGGCGCACCGGCACCCTCCCATCGGCCTGCGACGGCGGCCGCGTCGTCGGCGGACGTGAGCAGGACGAGTCCGAAGCGGCGGCCCGATCGGCGCAGCCGCTCCCGCCAGTGCGCGGGGGAGGTGGCGAACCACTCGAAGTCGCCTTCCGGAGCGTCGGCCAGGAGTCGGCCGGCATCGGAGACGACGGTCAGCAATGCCGTCGCCCGAGCGCCGGTGGGGGTCCGCAGACCGGTGGGGAGGTCGCCCATGCAGTCGTCGAACGCGTCTTTGTTGTGCCCGAAGTGGCCGGGGAAGTCCCATGCGGCGGCGAAGAGGTCGTACAGTCCGTCCAACGTGCGCATCCGGTCGCCCGGCAACCGCCGGACCGCTGCGCCGGTGCGGTAAGTGGTGACGTCGCCGATCGCGAGCGCTGTCGCCGGGCCCTCGCCGGCGAGGAATTCGGTCAGGGAAGCGGTGGTCACGCCGACGGCCCCCGGATCTGGACGAAGGTCCGATAGTGGTCGAGGGTGTACCAGGCGGACCCGTCGCTGCCGGTCACGATGCGTTCGGCGTCACGTCCGCGTCCCGGCTTCTTGGGGTTGACGTCCCATTCCTTGTAGACGATGCGCCGCCCGTCTGCGGACTTGACCGGCAGCTTGCGCTCGTTGTTCCGGAAGGTGTCGCCGCCGTGGGTGCCCGGGGCGTTCGCCGCCTCCGGCCACCGGCCCGAATCGATCTCGTTCAGCGTCTTGGTGACCCGGGTGGGAGCGTCGCCGCCCCTCGCCTCGACCGTCGCCGGGCCGGGCGCCGCCGTGGACGTGCCGAGGAGCGGGCCGGCGGCCGTGGACGTCGGTGCGGACGACGCGTCGTCGGGGCCGTCGCGGCCGTCGATCCACCACGTGAACGCCGCGATGGCGAGCAGCGCGATGACGGCGAGCGCCGAAGCGATGATTCGTCGCCTGGTCAGGTCGGGGTCGGTGGAGTTCGGCATCGCCGTCCACCGTAATTCATCGCGCCGCCGCTACAGAGCCAGCAGGCGGCACGTGTGGTGCAGTTCGAAGTCCAGTGCTCGCCACGCCGCGCGGGCCGAGTCGTCGGACGCCGCCACCGTCACCGCGACCACCCCGTCGGCGATCGGCGCCCAGTCGCCGGGCGGGGTGGGGCCCGTCGGCTCGGGGCCGATCAGCACCTCGTAATCGGCCGAACTCGCGATCGCCGCACCCAGCGAGGCGACGCGCATCAGCCGGTCGGCGACGATCACGCGGCGCGGCAGCCCCCGGCCGTCGAGCCAGCGCAGCGCCGCGGGCAGACCGGCCGCGGTGGAGCCGAAGTCGACCGGTGCCGCGGCTCCCGACCGCAGAGAGTCGCCGGCGCCGTTGACGAGCCAACCGTCGGTCTCGGTTCGCTCGGCGGCCGGTGCGGCGCGCATCAGCGCTCGCTCCACGCCGCGGATCTCGGAGTTGCGCACCACCCGTCGCGAGAGCAGTCGCACCGACGTGATCGCATCGGTGCGGATGCGGTGGCGGACGCCGTCGCGCTCGACGACGATCGCCTCGCCGGTCCGCTCCCGGAGCAGCCCGGTGATGTCCGACAGGCTGGGGGAGCGATCGGTCGGGGGATTGGGTGAGGCCCGCCAATCGGCGGGCGCGTCGGCGCCGAGCCGGTACCGGACCACCACTCGATCGCCGACCGCGGGCTGCGGTCCGCGAGAGACGGGCGACGGGTCCGGCGACGGCACGGCGGGCGGGTCAGTCGTCGTGGCCGAACGGATCGGTGACGGTGCCCGGCAGCCAGGTGAGGCCGGGCACGCCCCAGCCGTTGCGCTTGATCGCCTTCTTGGCCGCCCGCGCGTTGCGCCCGATCAGCACGTCGACGTACAGGAATCCGTCGAGGTGTCCGGTCTCGTGCTGCAGCATCCGGGCGAAGAATCCGGTGCCCTCGATCTCGACGCGGTCGCCGTTGCGGTCGGTGCCGACCACCTTGGCCCAGTCGGCCCGCCCCGTCGGAAAGCCCTCACCGGGCACCGAGAGACAGCCTTCGTCGTTGTCGTCGGGATCGGGCATCGTCTCGGGGATCTCGGAGGTCTCCAGGATCGGATTGATCACCTCGCCGCGCCGGCGCGCGCCGGCATCGGGGCAGTCGTAGACGAACATCCGGAGCGGCCGGCCCACTTGATTCGCCGCGAGTCCGACGCCGTTGGCGGCGTCCATGGTCTCGTACATGTCGTCGAGCAGAGCGACGATCTCGGCCGAGGGCTTCGAGTCGGCGTCGAGCTCGACCGGGGTGGTCGGCTGGTGCAGCACGGGTTCGCCGATGATGCAGATCGGGAGAATTGCCATGACAGAGCAGTCTACTGCGCGAGAGGTCCGGTTTCGCTGCGGTGCGTCGGCACGGACGGCGGCCGCGATCGTGGTTAGATGTTCGACGGAACCACACTGATGTCATTCGTGCGCCGAGGCGGCGTGCGAGCCGGTGTGAATGCACGGTCCAGCTGTTTGAGGAGCGAGATGAACGGCGCAACGGCGAGTAGCCCGCAGGGCGACGACCCCTCGGCGATCGACGGAGCCCGCGACCAGGCTGCGAACCTCGACCCCCACGAGGTGGGTCCCGACGGACTGACCCGGCGTGAGCGGGAGATCCTGAACTTCGAGCGGCAGTGGTGGAAGTACGCGGGATCCAAGGAAGACGCGATCAAGGAACTGTTCAACCTGTCCGCGACCCGCTACTACCAGGTGCTGGGGGCACTGGTGGACCGCCCGGAGGCGCTCGCCGCCGATCCGATGCTGGTGAAGCGTCTGCGTCGGCTCCGCGCCTCGCGCCAGAAGGCCCGCGCGGCACGACGGCTCGGGTTCGAGATCACCTGACGCGGGCACGGCCTGCGCACGGGCTGCGCGGGTGGCCGGTGGGTTAGAGTTGCCGTGATGAATGCTGAGCGAGAGAACAACCGACTTCCGCTGCGTGCGGGTGCCATGCTGCTGTTGGCGATCGCGGTCGTCTGCCTCGGCCTCGGCATCCATCAGTTGACGACCAGCGGTGAAGATCCCGACGCCGGCCTCAAGGCCGCCGGGCAGAGCGCACAGGCCGCCGCCGAGTCGGAGAAGCAGCAGGAGCAGGCGACGTCGAGCAAGTCTCCGTCCAGCAGCACCGCGCCCGCCGCGGACACCGAAGGCGTGCCCGAACTGTGCGTCCTCAATGCCGGCAACGTGACCGGTCTGGCCGGTTCGGTCAGCAAGGAGCTCACGGCCGCCGGATTCAAGGTCGGTGAGACGGCGAACCTGAGTACGTCCAGCGTCAGCGAGAACACCATCTTCTACTCCCCCGAGCAGGAGGAGGCCGCCAAGAAGGTGGCCGCGGCCGTGCCGGGCGGTGCCGCCCTGAACCCCCGGCCGACGGCTTTCACGCGTTGCCCGGAGGGCCTGCCGGTCGTGGTGGTGAGCCGGTAGCACGCGGACCGGACGCACCCGTCATAATCATTGGCGAACAGTAAACATCAGCGAACACGGCAACAGCCCCAACGTGCACGCGAAGCGGATGGAGATCCGCCCAGCCGACCACAGCGCCGACGACTAAGGAGCACACATGACCGTCCGTAGCACCAATCGCGCTTCGACCGTCCGGGTCATGGCGGCCGTGGCCGCCGCGGGCGGCGCGGCCCTGGCACTCTCGGCCTGCACCCCGAACGAGCAGCCGAGTGACGTGCCCGGCACCACCCCCGCGGTCGTTACCGGCGACCAGGTGGCTCCCGGCGACGTCGTGAACGCCGACGGCATCCCGGCGAGCGCGCAGTCCGCGTCGACCACCCTGGTCAACAAGGACGGCAACCGCGTGGGCTTCGTCAGCTTCTCGCAGGAGGGCGAGGCCGTGAAGGTGTCGATGCGGGTGGCCGGTGTGAAGCCGGGCGAGCACGGCATCCACATCCACACGGTCGGCAAGTGCGAGCCCGCGACCGGGTTCTCCACCGCCGGCGGTCACTTCCAGGCCGACGGTCACACCGGCAAGCCGGAGTCGGGCGATCTGGCCACGCTGAACGTCCTCAAGGACGGCACCGCCAGCGCCAGCACCACCACCGACGCGTTCACCGTCCAGGACATCCGCGGCAAGGCCGTCATCCTTCACGATCTCGCCGACGGCGGCTCCGAGGCCCCGCGCCTGGCCTGCGGCGTGATCTCGCAGACCAGCTAGCGCCGACCCGAGGCAAGGAGCCGCGGTGACCACTCCGGCGGCGATCCCGTTCCACGGGTCGCCGAAGCCGACGCTCGGGGTCGAGTGGGAACTCGCCCTGGTCGACAAGTCGAGTCGCGACCTGTCGAACGCCGCAGACCGGCTCTTCGAGCTCGTCGACGCGCGTGCCGGCGATCAACGCGACAAGATCCATCGCGAACTGCTGCGCAACACGGTGGAATTGGTCACCGGCATCTGCACCACCGTCGGCGAGGCCATGGACGATCTCGGCGGGTCGCTCGACGTGGTGCGCGGGCTGTGCGACGAGATCGGCATCGATCTGTACGGCGCGGGCACCCACCCCTTCGCGGAGTGGTCCGCCCAGCAACTCACCGAAGGCCACCGATACGCCGAGTTGATCGAGCGGACGCAGTGGTGGGGCAGGCAGATGCTGATCTGGGGCGTGCACGTGCACGTGGGCATCGACAGCCGCGACAAGGTGCTGCCGATCCTGTCGTCGCTGCTGAAGTTCTATCCGCATCTGCTCGCGCTGTCCGCGTCGTCGCCGATGTGGGCCGGACGCTCAACGGGGTATGCGAGCAACCGCGCGATGATGTTCCAGCAGTTGCCGACGGCGGGGCTGCCGTTCCAATTCGAGTCGTGGTCGGAGTTCGAGGGCTTCGCGCAGGACCAGAAGACCACCGGGATCATCGACCACCTCAACGAGATCCGCTGGGACATCCGGCCGTCGCCCCATCTGGGAACCATCGAGGTGCGGGTCTGCGACGGAGTGTCGAACCGGCGTGAACTCGCGGCGATCGTCGCCCTGACCCATTGCTTGATCGTCGACCTCGACCGGCGCCTGTCGGCGGGACAGACGCTGCCGCAGATGGCTCCGTGGCTGGTGCAGGAGAACAAGTGGCGCGCCGCCCGCTACGGGCTCGATGCGATCATCATCCAAGACGCCGAATGCTCGGAGCGCCTCGTGACCGAGGACCTCGCCGAACTGCTGGTGCGTCTGGAACCGGTGGCGGCGTCGCTGGGCTGCCTCGAGGAACTGGGTACGGTCGCCGACATCATCGCCGGCGGCGCCAGCTACCAGCGGCAGCGCCGGGTCCTCTCCGAGACCGGCGACATGCGCAAGGTGGTCGACTCGGTGGTCGCCGAACTCGGTTAGCGGACGCGTCCGCGACCGCGGTGGCGCTACCCGCCGTTTCGCGAGGACAGTTCGTCCTCGTCCAGCACGTCCTCCCCCAGGGCCTGCTCGCGATACACGAGGCGGCCGACGCGCTGGGCGACCACCGGCGCGGTGATGAGTGCGAACAAGCCGGTCAGGACCAGCATTCCGCCGTCCGGGTGGCTGTCGAGCCTGATGAAGGTGCCCGCGAGCACCAGGATCATGCCGAACGTCTGAGGCTTGGTCGCGGCGTGCATCCGGCTCAGCGTGTCGGGGAATCGGACGATCCCGATGGCGGCGGTGAGGGCCAGCAGCGAGCCGAGCAGGATCAGCGCCGCGGCCACGACGTCGAGGATCACTGGTCGTCCCTCACTCGGAAACGGGCCACGGCGATCGACCCGATGAAACCCACCAGGCTCAGCGCCACGATGCCCGGGACCACGGTGGTGTCGGTGGTGTAGGCCACCCACACCGACAGACCGGAGATCGCGATGGCGACCAGCGCGTCCACGCCGACGAGCCGATCGAGGGTCGAGGGCCCGCGAAGCGTGCGATAGACGGTCAGGAGCACGGCGGTGAGCAGCATCGCGGCACTGATGATCCAGACGACGGTCATGCCTTCTCCTTCCGTGAGCGCTCCTGCTCGACCACCCGACGGCGGTCGGCGAACGGGACGTGATGGTAATCGTCGTCGATTCCGTGGAACGGACTCGGATGCCACTCGTCGTCGCGCTCGAAGGTCTTGATGAACTGTCGCTCCACGTAGGCCATCTGCTTCAGGAACTCGTCGATGTACTTCTGTTTGCGCACGTCGAAGACGTGGATGTACAGCATCCGCTGGTCTTGATCGATCTCGACCACCATGGTGCCGGGCACCAGGTTGATGTAGTCGACGGCCAGCGTGAGCGTGAGGTCGGATTTGATGGCCATGTGCACGCGGACCACCGCACCGAGCGGCGGATCGCCCGGCTTCACCGCGGCCCACGCCACCTGAGCGCTGGAGAGGAAGAAGTTGTAGATCATCGTGCCGACGAGCTTGAGCGCCGAGAGCGGGTGAAACCGACCCTCCACCGGCACCCGCGGCAGCGGCAGCAGGACCATCACCAGCAGGGCGATCAACGCGCCGACCACGATGTTGGCCCAGGTGACGTCGCCCCAGAGAAGCACCCAGACGAAGGTGAGCCAGGCGAAGCCCCACAGTCGCAGGCCGAACTCGCGCAGCGAGCCGCCGGCCCAGGCCGGTGCGTGCAGGTTCTCGTTCAGCCAGACGTAGGTCCGGACCGCGGGCCAGGCCAGGTGCACCAGGGTGACCCGCCACAGGTTGCCGAAGAATGCGGCCACCGGGCGCTTTCCGACGGGTTTCGCGTGCGGCTTGTCTGGGAACGGCGTGCTGCTCATGGCCGGCCTCCGTCGGTGGCGTGCGCGGGGTCGGGCCCGTGCAGAACCGTCGAGATGTACTCGCTGCGGTCGAGGACGCCGTGTGCGGCGTCGTCGGTGAAGTGGAAGATGGGCCCGCCCCACAGCGTCAGCGCCAGACCGGCGGCCACCATCGCCATCGTGGGCAGCACCATGGCCACCGGCATCCGGCCCACGTCCTCGCGTTCCTCGAGCA
Organism: Gordonia cholesterolivorans; assembly: GCF_039531975.1. Taxonomy (NCBI): domain Bacteria; kingdom Bacillati; phylum Actinomycetota; class Actinomycetes; order Mycobacteriales; family Gordoniaceae; genus Gordonia; species Gordonia cholesterolivorans. The sequence goes on from NZ_BAAARB010000015.1 coordinate 76,253, forward strand.
GGACGTCGGTGCCCTCTTCGATGAGCGCGGACGCGGTGCTCGACGCCATGGCGCCGTCGGGCGCGTCGGCGCGGGCCCGCCAGAACGCCTTGGTCCAGATACGGGCCATCACGTACAGGGTGAGCAGGCTGGTGACGACCGACCCGGCGACCAGCACCCACGCCAGCACCGATCCGTCCTGGGCACCGGCCTCCAGCAGCGCGACCTTGCCGATGAATCCCGAGAACGGCGGAATACCGCCGAGATTCAGCGCCGGGATCAGGAACAGCCCGGCCAGCAGCGGACTCGCGATGAGTCCGCCGAGGCGCCGCAGCGACGCCGACCCCGCCTGCCGTTCGATCAGTCCCACCACCAGGAACAGCGTGGTCTGCACGAGGATGTGGTGGGCGACGTAGAAGATCGCCGCCGAGGTGGACAGCTCGGAACCGACGGCGATGCCGAACACCATGTAGCCGATGTGGCTCACCAGTGTGAACGACAGCAGTCGCTTGATGTCCGACTGCGCTATGGCGCCGAAGATGCCGACGAGCATGGTCAGCAGTCCCGCGATCATGAGCACGTTGTCCATCGATCCGCCGGGGAACAGCAGGGTGTGCGTGCGGATCAGCGCGTACACGCCGACCTTCGTCAGCAGACCCGCGAACACCGCGGTCACCGGGGCCGGAGCGGTCGGATAGGAGTCGGGAAGCCACGTCGAGAGGGGGAACACGGCCGCTTTGATGCCGAAGGCCACCAGCAGGACCGCGTACAGCGCGTTGCGGGTGCCGTCGGGCACGTCGTCGAGCCGGACGGCCATCTCGGCGAGATTGAGGGTTCCGGTGGTCGCATAGGCGAAGGCGATGCCGGCCAGGAAGATCAGCGACGACACCATCGACACCATGATGTACGACGCGCCGGCTCGCACGCGCTCGGCGCTGGCGCCCAGGGTGAGCAGGACGAAGCTCGCCGCGAGGAGCACCTCGAACGAGACGTACAGGTTGAACAGGTCGCCCGCGAGGAACGAATTGCAGACGCCCGCGGTCAGGATGAGATAGGTCGGCAGGAAGATCGACACCGGCTGCTCGGTGGTTCCGTCCCTGATGCCCTGCCCGATCGCGTAGACCACGACGCACAGCAGCACGGTCAGCGAGATGACCAGCATCAGTGCCGCGAGGCGGTCGACCACCAAGGTGATGCCGAGCGGCGTACCCGCGATGCCGCGGCCGTCCCAGCCGCCGACGTTGACCGCGAAGGTCCCGTGAGCGCTGGTGAGGTAGAGCATCAGGCCGGACGCGATCAGCGCGACGCCGATGGCGGACACCGAGACCGCGCGCTGGATGGTGGGGCTCCGGCCGGCCAGCAGCGTCACGGCGGCCGCCAGCAACGGAACCATCGTCGGCAGCACGATGAGGACCGGGATCCAGGACGTCTGCGGCGTCATCGTGCCCCCTTCGCGTGCTCGTCGTCGTTCGGTTCGTCCGCGTCCCGCGGCATCTCGTCGCCGTCGTAAGGCAGGTACTCCAGGACCTCGGCGTCCTCGGGCATCAGGTCCGGCTCGTGGACGTTGAGGTGCGCCGCGATGAACTCCTCCGGCGTCAGCGGGTTGCCGTACTTGTCGAACAGGTCGCCCGCGACGGTGTCGGCGCCGGTGGCCGGATCGTCGCTGAGATCGCGATCGGGCTGGGACTCGGGTGTTCCCGTGAGGATCTTGATGTCTTCCTCGTCGTCGCCGAGTTCGTCGTCGGTCGCTGCCTCCGCACCCGGCGGCAGCTTCTCCTCCTCGGCGGCCTGATTGATCTTGAAGAGCCGGTAGGTGACGGCCAGGACGAAGGCCGCGATGCCCAAGGTGATGACGATCGCGGTCAGGATCATTCCCTGCGCCAGCGGGTCGGTGTCGAAGCTCGCCCCGTCGGATTCGCGCCCGCGGATCGGCGGATGGCCGGGCGGCCCGGCGAGGACGAGGATCATCAGATTCAACGCGTTGCCCGCCAGCAGCAGGCCGAACAGCATGCGGATGAGGCTGCGCTCGGTCAGCAGGTAGACGCCCGCGGCGGCCATGGCTCCGGCCACGATCAACAGGCCCAGGTTCACCGACATCACCTCACCTCCTCGGGCTCGGGAGCGGCCGGTTCGGCGGGCTCCGGCGGGGCGTCGGCCACGTCGAGCCGGGCGCCGAGGCTCCGGAGGATGTCCAGGACCAGCCCCACCACGATCAGGTAGATGCCGAGGTCGAAGAACAGGGCGGTGACGATGTGGAACTCGCCGAAGACCGGCAGGCTCAGATCGATGACGGCGGACGAGAGCGCCGGAGCACCGAGCGCCAGGGACACCGCCGCGGTGGTCGCCGAGATCGCGAGCCCGGCGCCGAGGATGGTGCCTGCCTCCACTCTCATCGCCTCGCCGAGTTCGTAGCGGCCGCCCGCGAGGTAGCGGAGCACCAGCGCCAGGCCCATCACCAGACCGCCGGCGAACCCGCCTCCCGGTGCGTTGTGTCCGGCGAAGAAGAAGTAGACCGAGAGCACCACCAGGGTCGGGAAGACGAGCCGCGTGGTGGCCTCGAGGATCAGCGACCGCTGCGCCGGATCACGCATCTCGCTGCCGCGCAGCCACGTGGTGCGTCCGTGTGCGGCGTCGTCCCCGTTGCGGCGCTGAGCGAGTGCCGAGTCGGTGACCCGGGGGACGGCGCCGAACCGGCGGCTCCGGAACACCATCGAGGCCACTCCGGTCGCCGCGACGATCAGGACGGAGATCTCGCCGAGGGTGTCCCAGGCGCGGATGTCGACGAGCAGGACGTTGACCGCGTTGGCTCCGTGACCGAACTCGTACGCGGCGTCGCCGAGGTAGACGTGCAGTGGCTCGGTGGACCGTGCCGCTGCGGCGAACAGCCCGATCACCACCAGCATCGCACCGAAGGCGACGGAGATCGCGATGCGGATGGGGCGATGACCGGTGCGCAGCTTCGGGGTCGCCTCCGACGGAAGTTTGCGCAGGACCAGCACGAACACGACCAGTGTCAGGCTCTCCACCAGAAACTGGGTCAGGGCGAGATCCGGGGCGCCGTACATGGCGAACAGGGCGCCGCAGCCGTATCCGGTGATGCCGAGGGTCAGCAGGCCGGCGAGGCGGTTGCGCAGCACGGCCGTCGCGATCGCCGCGGCGACCATCACGAAGCCGATGACGATCTCTTCGACGGTGTCGAATCCCGCCAGGTGCAGCGACTGCCTGCGTCCCAGGAACAACACGCTGACGGGCAGGATCACCGCGGTCGAGAGGATCACGCCCTGGGTGATGGGCAGTGAACCGCGTTGGGTGTTGCGGGTGACCCAGAGGGAGACGGTGTCGGCGGTGCGCAGCGCGCCGTCGTAGATCCGGTCGGCGTTGAGCCGCGGCGGATGAACGAAGACGTGCGCGCGGCGCGCACGCAGGAACAGGAACAGGCCGGCGCCGCCGGCGACCACGATGATCGAGAAGACGACCGGGAGACCGAAGCCGTGCCACTGCGCGAGATGCTCGATCTCCTCGCCGTAGGCGGGCAGCGACTGCGCATAGGGCTCGAACAGCGAGCCGATCCATCCCGACGCGAACGCCGCGACCACGCCGGCCGCCGACAGCAGTGCCGGAGGGACGAGGAACATGACGGCGGGCTGGTCGAGCTGTGCGACGGCCCTGGTCGGCAGGCGGCGGACCTTGCGTCCGAACGCGCCCCACAGGAAGCGCGTGGTGTACGCGAACGTGATGACCGAACCCACCAGCAGCACCACGTCGACTGCGTGCCGCTGCATCGGGGAGAGCGCGCCGGTGTCCCAGACGCTGCCGAAGGCGGTCTCCTTGCCGACGAAGCCGAAGGTGAACGGCAGGCCGGCCATGCTGGCGCCGGCCACCGCGGCGACCGCGGCGAGCCCGGGCAGTCGTGCGCCGAGGCGTGCGAGCTTGCGGATGTCGCGGGTTCCGGTGGACTTGTCGATGATGCCGACCACCATGAACAGGCACGCTTTGAACATCGCGTGCGCCATCACCATGGCCAGGCCGGCCATTGCGACGTTGGCGTCGCCCACACCCACCAGCACGGTGATGAAACCGAGCTGCGACACCGTGCCGAAGGCGAGGACGAGTTTGAGGTCCAGTTCGCGCAACGATCGCCATCCGCCGAGCACCATCGTGAGCAGACCGAGTCCGATGACCGGTATCTGCCAGCTCAGAAGGGGTGCGAAGGCCGGTGCGAGCCGCGCCACGAGGTACACGCCCGCCTTCACCATGGCCGCGGCGTGCAGGTATGCGCTGACCGGGGTGGGAGCGGCCATCGCGCCGGGAAGCCAGAAGTGGAACGGGACGATGGCCGACTTCGAGAGGGCGCCGATCAGCACCAGGATCACCGCGACGTCGATGTAGACGCTGCCGGCCGGCGGATGGGCGACGAGGTCCGACAGCAGGTAGCTTCCGGTCCGCTCGCCCAGCATGATGATGCCGACGAGCATCGCCAGCCCGCCGAAGGTGGTGACCAGCAGGGCCTGGGTCGCGGCGCGGCGCGAGGTGGCGCGAACCGTGTTGAATCCGACGAGCATGAACGACAGGACCGTCGTCGCCTCCCAGAACACGTACATGACCAGCGTGTTGTCGCTGACGACGAGGCCGAACATCGCGCCTGCGAAGGCCACGAGTTCGCCGCCGAAGACCGCGACTCTCCGGCGCATCTGCTGGAAGTAGTTGGCGCAGTAGATCAGCACCAGTGCGCCGACGCCCAGGATCAGCACCGACATGACGGCCGACAGAGTGTCGAACCGCAGCACGATGTCCATCTGCAGGCTGGGGATCCACTCGATCGTCTCCACGCGGGGCGGTGCGCCCGGGGCCGGCCAGTTGGCGACCACCCATGCCAGCCCGGCCGCCGGAGCGAGCGCCAGGACGTAGAAACCGCGGGAGCCGAGAGTCTTGATGATCGGTGGTGAAATGAGCGCACTGACGGCCAGGGCGATCAATACCAGGATCAAAATGGCACTCCGACTTGTGTCGAGGACGGGCGGGCGGGGTGTCGTGGTGACGAGAACTTGAGGTCTACCTTACCGTTTTCGATATGAAGGATTTTCGCAGACTGCTGGCAGCAGCGCTGATCATGGTGTGTGCGGGTGCGCTGTTCGTCGCATGCGGTTCCGATGACGAGCCGTCGCGGCCGGGTGTCGCGCTGCCGTCCGACTTCCCCGAATCAGACGTGCCGATGGTCGACGGAGCGGTGCTCACCGCATCGGGCGAATCGCCCCAGTGGCAGGTCACGGTGCAAGCGCACGCCTCCGACGGCAACCCGTTGACCAACGCGGTCACGAAGCTCACCGATGCCGGTTTCGCGGAGTCCTCCCGGGTCGACGACCCCCAGTCGAAGTCGGTGCTGCTGAGCAAGGACGTCGACGGCAGGCAACTGTGGGTCAACGTGGGACTGTCGTCGACGGCATCGGCCGGGGCCTCGACAGTGATCTATCAGGTGAGCTTCGCCGGCTGAGCGCCGTGCGGGTGAGGGCGGTATCGGTGCGGGCCGCGCCTCGCCGAACCCGAAGCGAACCGGTACGGGCGTCCCAGCGACCTCACAGATTCGGCGGGTTCCCTCGATGGTCGACGGCGATGACTGCGTCGCCACCGGACACGAGGATCGACCAGGATGACTGACCCCAACCGACCCCAGCACGACGACTCGGAGGCCCCCGGCGGGCAGACCGAGCCCCAAGCCGACCACCAGCCCGACCCGCAGGCCGGACCGGACCCCACGAGCACCACGGCCCCGACCGAGCCGATCGCACCGGTCGCCGGAACGCCGCCCGCCGACCCGGCGGCCGCGCCGGGACAGCCCGGGGCGGCCCATCACCGGCCGCCTCTGGTCGCGGCTCCGGCATCCACCGGCCCGCAGACCGTCGAGGTGCGGCGCAAGTGGCTCGTCGGGGGAGCGGTTGTCGGAGCCATCGCGTGTCTGGGACTCGCCTTCGGTGCCGGCTACGTCACGGGTGACCACACCGGCGGCCACCACAGGCAGAACGAGGCGCGATACGAGCGCGGAGCGACCATGCGCGGATTCATGGGGCAGGAGCGCAACGGCCTCGGTGGTCAGCGGTGGCGCATGATGCCGCCGGGATCGGCCAACGGCGACGGCCAGACGCCGGGGCAGCAGAACCAGACCCCCGATCAGAACCAGACTCCCGGGCAGCAGACGCCGGGCCAGTCGGGATCGGCGACCACGACGCCGGGAACCTCCAGCTGAACCGACGGCCCGCACGGGCCCGCGGCGAGACCGCACAGACGACGATGGCGGCGTCGGCACCCCTCGGGGTGGCCGATGCCGCCATCGTTCTGCGGTCGTCGCCTCGGCGACTCCCTGCCGGAATTACTTGCCGGGGCGCTTCTTCCCGGCGGCCAGACCGAAGCCCTTGGCCTTCGACGCACCGGTCTCGGTGATCGTCCGGCTGTCGGACGAGCCGGCCGCCGGAGCCGGAGCCTCGGCGGGCTCGTCGGTCTGAGCGGCGGTCTCGCCGGCCGCCGGCGCGGCGGGCTCTTCCGGCGCAGCAGGCTCCGGTACGGGTGCGGTCCCCGCGGGGGCCGAGGGCGCCGCCGCCGTCGCTGCAGCCTTCGGGGCGCCGGGCTTCCTGGCGCCCGGCTTCTTCAGGCCTGCGGCCATGCCGAACCCCTTGGCCTTGCCCTCGGTGCCCGACGTGGTGGCAGCGGCAGCGGAGGCCGCCGTGCCGGTGTCGGCGGCGGTTGCATCGGCCGGGGCCTCGTCGGCCGGCTCGGTCGCAGCCGACTCGGTCGCCGCGGGAGCCGTCGGCTCGGCCGGTGCTGCGGCTGCGGGCTTGGCCGCGCCCGGCTTCTTGGCTCCGGGCTTCTTGAGCCCGCCGGCCATACCGAAGCCCTTGGCCTTGCCCTCGGTGGCCGTGGTCTCGACCGGCGCCGCTGCCCCGCTCGTCGCTGACTCGGTTGCCGCTGACTCGGTCGCAGTGTCGTCGGTCGCGGGTGCCGCCGATGCCGCTGCCGCGGGCTTGGCCGCGCCCGGCTTGGGAGCGCCGCCGGGCTTCTTGAGTCCGCCCGGCTTCTTCAGCCCGCCGCCCATGGCCAGCCCCTTGGCGGGAACTGCCTGGGTGGTCTGCGCCGCCGGTGCGGCCGGGGCCGTGGCACCGCCGGGCTTGGGGGCACCGCCGGGCTTCTTGAGTCCGCCCGGCTTCTTGAGCCCGCCGCTCTTCGGCGCAAGACCCACGGCGGGCTTCGCCTCGGCCGGGGCCGCGGTGGCGGCCGGAGCTGCGGGCTTCGCCGCAGCGGCGACCGGCTCGGGCTCGGGGGCGCGCTCGGTCTGAATCGGCCCGAGGAAGTTGCCTCCGCGCTTGACCTCCGGACGGCCGCGCTTGACGCCCTCCAGGATCAGCTGGCTGACGTCCACGACCTCGACCTGCCCCTCGTCTTCGGTGCCCGAGGTCTGAGCGGTCACGCCGTCGGTGAGCATCACGCGGCAGAACGGGCAGCCGGTCGCGATCTTGCGGACCTGCTTGTTGCCGTCCGCGTCGGTCGGCCGGGAGTTCAGCGTGCTGAGCGCCTCGTCGACGCGGTCGACGTTGATGCGCTTGCCGATCTGCTCCTCCATCCACATCCGGGCGCCGCCGGCGCCACAGCACATGGAGCGTTCGCCGTGGCGAGGCATCTCGGTGAGCGTGGAGCCCGAGGACTCCATCAGTTCGCGCGGAGCGTCGTAGACCTTGTTGTGGCGGCCCAGGTAGCAGGGATCGTGGTAGGTGACCTGCTCGCCCGCCGGTGCGGCGACCGGCACCAGACGCTTCTCACGGACCAGCCGGTTCAGCAGCTGGGTGTGGTGGACCACCTCGTACTTGCCGCCCACCTGCGGGTACTCGTTGCCGATGGCGTTGAAGCAATGCGCACAGGTCACCACGATCTTCTTGCGCTGCTCGGGCGCGGTCGCGAACACCTCGTCGAAGGTGTCGATGTTCTGCTGTGCCAGCATCTGGAACAGGAACTCGTTGCCCGCACGACGAGCGGAGTCACCCGTGCAGGTCTCGCCCTGGCCCAGCACCATGAAGTCGACGGCCGCGATGTCGAGCAGTTCGGCAACGGCCTTGGTGGTCTTCTTCGCGCGGTCCTCGTAGGCGCCTGCGCAACCGACCCAGAAGAGGTACTCGTAGCCCTCGAACGAGTCGACGTCCTGGCCGTAGACCGGGATGTGGATGTCCATCTCGTCGATCCAGGCAGTGCGCTGCGAGGCGTTCTGGCCCCACGGGTTGCCCTTGTTCTCGAGGTTCTTGAACATGCCCGCGAGCTCGGACGGGAAGTCCGACTCGATGAGGACCTGGTACCGGCGCATGTCGATGAAGTGGTCGACGTGCTCGATGTCCACCGGGCACTGCTCCACGCAGGCGCCGCAGGTGGTGCAGCTCCACAGAGCCTCGGCGTCGATGACGGCACCGGTGGTGCCCTCGGACTCGCCGACCAGCTTGCGCTCGGCCTCGGCGCGAGCGGCCGCGGGGACCTTGTTCAGGCGGGCCTCGTCGACGTTGCCGTCGGCGTCGACGATGCCGACCTCGTCGCCGCCCATGTCCTTGCGGCCGCCGGCGAACAGGTACGGCGCCTTGGCCTGGCCGTGGTCGCGCAGCGACATGATCATCAGCTTCGGCGACAGCGGCTTGCCGGTGTTCCAGGCCGGGCACTGGCTCTGGCAGCGACCGCACTCGGTGCAGGTGGTGAAGTCCAGCCAGCCCTTCCAGCTGAAGTCCTCGATCTTGCCCGCGCCGAACGCGTCCACGTCCGGGTCGGCCGTCTCCATGTCCAGGACCTTGCCCTGGCTCATCATCGGCTTGGCCGCACCCAGTGCGACGCCGCCGTCGCTCTCACGCTTGAAGTAGATGTTGAAGAAGGCCGCGAAGCGGTGCCAGGCCACACCCCAGTCGATGTTGAGGCCGACGACGGCGAGCCAGACCATGCCGCTCATCAGCTTGACGACGGCCGCGGCGGTGACCCAGTAGACGGAGCTGCCCTCGAAGAGCTGGGCGAAGTAGTGCGTGAAGAACGAGGTCCAGACCGGCGGGTTCTCGATGCCCGACGAGATCTTGAAGGTCTTCACGAAGATCATGCCGAGACCCTCGATCAGGACCACTGCCTCGACGAAGTAGGCGGCGCCGAACCGCGAGCCCGAGAAGCGCGACAGCCGGGCAGGGACGCGGGGATGGTTCAGCTGACGGATGACCATCAACACCACGATGCCGATGACGGTGGCCAGACCCAGGACCTCGTCGGCGAAGATGTAGATGTTCCAGGCGCCGATGACGGGCCAGTGGAACTCGGGATCGAAGATCTGACCGTACGCCTCGAACCAGAAGACGAAGCCGATCAGGAAGCCGAACATCACCAGCCAGTGGGCCCAGCCGACGGTGCGGAACTTGACCATGCGGGTGTGCGCGACGAATTCCTTCATCATCGTCGCGAAACGCTTCCCGGGGTAGGCGAACCGCGAGGGCTCCACCTTCTGGCCCTGGGCGATGGATCGGACCATCGTGCCCACGCCGCGAAGGAAGAGCGCCCAGCATACGAGGCTGAGTAATACGGCGATGGTTCCGATCACGGCGGTAGTCGTCGTCACTGGAAGTACCGGCCTTTCTGTCCAGGTCGTACCAAGACGTCAAAGCGCTCGGGTCATAGCACTCCGCGTCAACCTTTATTCCCTGGTTACCGTAAAGGTTCGACCCTGCTCGGGTCTGCCAAGGTTTGCCTAACTTCGCCTGCAGATCGGCCGTCACGGTTACCGTTCACCGGTATGTTACTCGCGAGTAATAAGAGGGTCCAGTCCGTGTCGGGAGTGTGCTGAGGCGCACGAATCTGAGTCGACACGCCGAATTCGTGCCGTGATTCTGTGTCACCTGATCGGTTGAAAGTGGTGCTTATCACTCGAAAGTTACCGTTCGGTACGAGTCCGGCGGCGGGAGGCGGCAGCCCCGCGCGACGGGGGTGCCGGGCTCCTGTGTGAGCCATTCCCTTCGATTAGAGAAGAGTCCCAGGTGACCTCGATGGATACCCGATCTCGAAGCCGTCGGCAGCGACGCACCCGTCTGACGACGGGCCTCACCGCGGTCGCGGCGTCGGCCGCACTCCTCGCGGGCGGAGTCGGCGCCGCGCCGGCGAACGCCGCGAACGGCCTTCCGGATTTCCCCTCGTACAAGTGTGCGCCGGGGCAGCAGACCGCGCCCAGCCCCGTCGGCGACACCGTCGACTGCGGGGCTGCCCACCCCGCGGTGCTCGCGAAGATCGGCGACGGCCTGATCGGCCTGGTGCTGCCCGATCTGGGCCTGAACCTCGCCGATATGAATTCGGCCACTGCCATCAGCCTGGCGCCGCTGTTCGGCACCTCGTACCCGGGCGCCGCGACGATCGCGGGCACCGGTCTGGCGTCGGCGCTCGCCGTCGGCGGCACCGCCAACGCGCAGGCCGACGCCTTCCTGTCCGGCGCCATCTCGGTCGGCAGCCTCGGCGCGGTCTCCGATTCGCGGGCCACCGGCGGCCTGGGGCTGTCGATCGGAGCGGGAGTGTCGGAGACCTCGGTCCGGGCACTCCCGCTCGGCGTCGCGATCGCGATGGGGCTGGGCGAGAACGCGACCGCCACGGCGCTCGGCGGCGTCGCGGTGGCGACTGGTTTCCTCGACGGCATCGCGAACGCGCCGGACCCGACCAAGAGTTCGGTGGTATGCACCGCGCTGTATGGAAAGGCGCAGGTCACCGACGGGGAGACCGGAAAGAACTACTCGTCGTGCACCAGCGTGGCGTTCATCTTCCAGAAGTCGCAGCAGGGCGACGGGCCGGTGGTCTACTCGATCAAGAATCCGTTCTCGCTGACGCTCGGCTCTCCGCTGGCGCCGATGACGACCCTGCTCGACATGGTGGGTGCGCTCGGCATTCCGGCGCCCTTCCCGGACTCGGTGACCGGCATCCTCACCGGCAATGTGATCCCGACCTTCTCGCAAGACCTCATTCGTATCGTGATGACCGACCATGGGCCGCGGATCGAGACCGACCTGTTCGCCAAGAAGTCGGCTCCGACCCCGCCCGTGACCGAGCCGTCCACCGCATCGACCGCGGCACGGGTCGCCGATGTGCAGGCGACGAGCACCTCCGCGGCAGCGGACTCGGCGCAGACGACCGTTGGTTCGGACGCGACTGAGAACACCTCCGCTGAGACCACGGCACCGTCCGGGGAGTCCTCGGCCACCGAGCCCGCCCCGGCGGTCGACGCCGCGCCCGAGCCTGCGCCGACCGCCGAGGCGCCGGCCGTCACCGACGAGCCCGCCGCCGAGCCGTCGCAGGATTCAGCGGCCGAGCAGCCCTCCGACGATCAGTCGTCGGAGCCCGCCGCTGAGCCGTCCGCGAACGAGATCGTCGCTGACACCGCGGATTCCGCGCCGGCCGCCGAGGCGCCCGCGGCGTGACCGATTCGGGCGATTGGCTGTGACCACCGTCACTGCGAACTAGCATGACGGTGTCGCAAACCGTCCGCGTTGGAGGGAGCAGTCCGATGATGAACAGCTGGAGCAGAATCCGCCGGAGCCTCGCCGAGTACTTCGCGACGGGATCGGCTGTCGCACTGATCACCAGCGGACTGACCTGACTCGGTAGCGCGATCAACAGCCCGCCCCGCCACCGCGGGGCGGGCTTCGCGCTGCCGGTCACCGTGCCGGAGGCAGTGCCTCCAACTCGGCCAGCGACGTCTCCAGGTGGGCAAGTATGCGCTGGAGGCTCGGCAGCTGGGCCCGCGCACCGATGACGCCGAACCCGGCCTTGCCGCCGATCGTCGTGACGGTGATGTTCATGGCCTGCCCCTCCATCGGAATGGAGACCGGGTACGAGCCGTCCAGCCGGGCGCCGTTCCAGTACAGCGGCTCCTCCGGTCCGGGAACGTTCGAGATGATCAGATTGAACGCGCGCGGTGTGTACTCGACGAACCCGGGGACCGTCGCGAAGGCCAGCGGCCAGATGGTCGCGGCGCCCAGGGCGAGAGCCTGCAGCGGTTTGAGCCCGCGCACCACGTTCTTGGCGCCGTGGGTGGACGCCTTGATGGCAGCCACCCGGTCGGCGGGCGACTCGATGTCGGTGGCCAACCGCACGGTGATCGCGGTGACCGCGTTCCCGTCGGAGTCTCCGTCGCTGTGCAGCGACACCGGCATCATCGCCACCAGTGACTCGTCGGGCAGGCCGTCGTGATCGCTCAGGTAGCGGCGGAGTGCTCCGGAGCACATGGCGAGGATGACGTCGTTGAGCGTCATCTGCTGCGCCCGAGCCACCGCGCGAAGCCTGGTGACCGGCCAGTCCTGCGCGGCGAAGCGGCGCGCCGAGCCTATCGACTGGTTCAGGATCGTCGACGGCGCCATCTGCATCGGGGCCACGTAATCCTTGTCGAAGACGCCCGCGGCGGCGATCCGGGCGGCGGCCGGCGCCATGCCGACCACCTGGCCCGCGGTGTCGGCGATCGCTCCGGCCACGCCCGTCACCGCACCGAGCAACCGCGACGAGCCCTTCGGCGGCCGTTGCTCCCGCCGCCGGCGGCGCCGTCGACGCACCAGCTCCATATCCCAGAAGGCGGTACCGGAACGGTCGTCGGGATCGGTGGAGAGGGAGCGCTGCAGCAAGCGCAGGGCGGAGACGCCGTCGACGATCGAATGATGGACCTTCGTGTAGAGCGCCACGCGGCCGTCCGCCAAGCCCTCGATGATGTGGATCTCCCACATCGGGCGACGGCGGTCGAGGAGGGCGCCGTGATTCAGCGACACGTAGCGGAGCAGGTCTTTGATCTCACCCGGACGGGGCAGAACGATGTGTCTGATGTGATAGTCGAAGTCGACCTCGTCGTCCTGCGTCCACGCGGTGTAGCCGGCGATCTGGGCGGGTGTGGCCGGGCGCTTGAGGAACATCGGCGAGACGTCGGTCGCGGCGTGGAAGCGTTCGGATATCTCGTCGGCCAGATCCTCGGCCGACTGGCCTTCGCGGGGTACGAACAGTTGCAGTCCGCCCACGTGCATCGGCTGATCTCGCGTCTCGGCGATCAGGAACATCGACTCGGTCACCGGCATGTACTGCATCGGCGTCTCCCCTCCCTGCGCGACCGCGCGTCCCGCTTGCGAGAGATTGTGACAGCCTTCCGGTCGGGATGACCGGGGGACCCGGGACCGGGTCAGTGTGCCCGGGTGGCCGGCGCTGCGTCTAGGTTGGACCGGTGCCCCTGCGTTCCCCCGCGATCCGGCGTCTGATTCCGGTGATTCTGCTGTCAGTGATCGCTGTCGAAGCGGTCGTCACGATCGCGTCGGTGTGGATGGCAGTGGGCGCGCGGGGACGAGTGGTGCAGGCCTCCGAGATCCCGGACGACGCGCCCCGCACCATGATCGTGCTCGGAGCCAAGGTCCGCGACGGGCAGGTCGGCGACTACGTCGGGCCGCGGCTCGACGTGGCGGTGAACGCCTACCGGTCCGGCCGCGTGGACCGCATCGTCGTATCCGGCAACGACGCCGACTCCGCGGGCAACGAGGTACGGGTGATGCGCGCGTACCTCCAGGCCCACGGAGTGCCGTCGACGAGCATCGTCGACGATCCGCTCGGGGTGAACACCAACGCCACATGCCGCCGGGCCGCGACGATGTACGACGTCCGCTCCGCGATGATCGTGACGCAGAACTTCCACGTGGCGCGCGCGGTGACGCTGTGCCGCGCGTGGGATGTCGACGCGCTGGGCGTGGTGGCGCCGTGCGACCGCTGCTCGCCGCTGAGCCTGGTCCGCAACCAGCTCCGCGAGGCGCTCGGCTCACGGCCGCGCGCGGTGATCGACACCGTCCGCGCACGCCGCTGAGCCGCGGGCTGCGGCGGTCATTCGGACGGCGTATCGCCGCCGTTGCCGGCCGTAGCGTGAGTCCATGCCTGACAACCCCGCCCGCAGCGGCGCGAGTGCGGCCGCCGCATCGGCCGGCCAGGTCCGGGTCTCGGGTCTGGCGGTCGCGACCGGCGCGTCGCACGACCGCCGTCTCGGACCGGCGCACGCCGCGCTCGGCGACGCGGGGCTCGAGGTCCGCGACGTGGTCGCGGTGATCCACGTGAGGCCGCCGGCCGGCGACACCTGGTCGGCCGAGCGGGTGCGCGACGAACTGGGACTCGGGGGAGCCCCTGCGGTGCGCGCACTCGATGTGGTCGACGACGGCTGCGGGGTGCCGTCGTCGATCGCGGTGGGATCGTCGATGCTGGCGCAGACGCACGGCGCGGTGCTGGTGGTGGTCGCGGGAGCGGCCGCGGTGCTCACCGGCACCCCGCAGCCGGGACACCGCCGCGGCGACCGGAACGGTTCGGCTCTGCGGTCGAGCGCCGACTCGGACGGTACGCATGCCGCAGTCGAGCGGGTGCTGACCGCGGTCGGCGACGATCTGCCGATCGTGGCCGTGGCGCCCGGAGGCATCCGGCTCGCGGCCGGCCGTCGGTTCGTGGCGACGAGCCTGTCGACGCACGCCGCCGCACCGATCGAGGGGCTCATCGACGCGCGCGCCGGCGGGCACTCGGAGGTGGTGCTGGTGACCGCGAACGGGTCGGGCCACGCTGCCGCCGTGGTGTGCCGGTTGCGCGACTGAGTCCGAGCCGCGCCGACGACGGTCGGTCCGGCGGGTCAGATCGTCGGCCGGAACGGAAGCCGCGGGCGTCCGGTGAGGTACAGCGACCCCGGGAGTCGGCGCAGTACTTCGACGACGGCGAGCGAGATCGCCAGTGTGCTGACGTACACCGTCAACGTCGCGAGCGGCTGCGGGATGTGGGCGACGAGCCACTTCTGGCCGTCGTCGGTGACCGGGCGCAGCAGGAAGAACAGCACCATCACGTGTACCAGGAACACCGGGAACGACCGGTTGGACGCGTAGGCGACCACTTTCGCCATGATCGGCGTCCGCTCACGGTGGAACGTGGCCCAGTGCAGTCCCGTCGCGTACACGCTGATGGCCGCGACCACGATGAACGGGAGCAAGGTCAGCTCGAACGGACTGCCCGGATCGTTGATCGGCGCACCGGAGAACAGCACCCGGTGCACGTAGGCGCCGACGGCGAGCAGACCCGTGCCCAGCAGGAGCCAGCCGAGCAGTTCGCCGCGCCCTCGCAGCCACTGCCCGACGCGTTCCCGGTGGTCGGCGGCCAGCGCACCGAGGATGATGAGCAGCTGGTAGGGCACCACGGTGGCGTACAGATGGCTCCACAGCTCGGCCATCCCGGTCGGCGGAGTCCAGTAGCAGATGAGACTGAAGACGGTGATCTGGAGCGCCGCGCTCGCGCCGAGCAGCCACCAGTGCCGGCCGCGGGTGCGCGCCACCAGCCGGCGGATCAGCGGAAACAACAGGTACACCTGCAGCATCACGAACAGGAAGTACAGGTGGTAGGCGGCCGTCCCCCATTTGATGCGGTCGAACAACTCGTCCAGGCTGCCCGGGACGTCACCGAGGCGTCCGCTCGCCCACATTCCCTCGATGGTCCAGTACAGCACCGACCACACCAGGTAGGGCACGATGACCAGCTTGATCCGGCGCCGCCAGAACGACGTGGCGCGGAAGTCGGGACGGTCGAGGTACTGGTACATGAGCACGAAGCCGGTGAGCGCGAAGAAGATGTTCCGGGTGGAGTGGAACAGCAGCGCGGTCCCGTTGGTGCCCATGCTGGTGAACTCGGCGGTCGTCGACGTGAGCGTGTGCACGAAGATGACCAGGGCGAAGGTCATCGTGCGCACCAGGTCGACGTGATGCAGGTAAGGGCGTTTGGCCGGCGCCGGCGCCGGCGGCGCGGAGCCTACGGCGGGAACGGTCGGGGTAGCCGCCTCGGGGAGGACAGCTGTGGACGACATCGGGTGACCTCACGGTTGCGGGGGAGCGGATCAATCGGACACGCTAACAGCCCACCCTGTGCACTCACTGTGTGCCCGCTGCCGGGCCGGTGTCGGTCCCGCTACCACCAGCCGGTGGCTTTCTGCAGGTCACGGTCGAGGAACGGCGCCAGGCTGCGCATGAAGGCGGTGGAGACGTGGTGGTAGTCGTGCCACACCAGGATGTTGCCGACCACAGCCGGGCAGTAGGTGTCGTTGCAGAAACCGTCGCTGTAGTCCAGGAAGGTCATGTTCGGGAAATCCGGGATCAGCGCGTCGGCCGGGTTCACCGGCGACAGCGCCCGTGACCGCTCCACGCCGCACACACGCGGCAGCTTGCCGGAAGCGATGCACTCCGGAGGCGAGAGCGGTCCGTGCGCCCATGGGGTGTCGCGTACGGCGACCACCTTCTGCCCGCGGTCGCGGAACTCCTTGAAGTAGTCGACGTAGCCGCGCGGCACCACGTCGCCGTTCTGCCCGGTGGGGGCGGGCCGGGTGGCGGTGGTGAAGACGACGTCGGGCCGGTCGACGGCCAGCTTGTCGACCACCGCCCGCGACCACTCGTTGCATTCGGTGAGGGTGCGGCCGTCGAGTTCCACCTCGGCCTCGGTCGAGAGCGCGCAGCCCGCCTTCATGTACGTCGTGACGCGGAAACCGCGGTTCTTGCCGATCTTGTCGAGTGCGGTCATCCAGTGCTCGGAATGCGAGCCGCCGACCACGGCGACGGTGTGCGCGCCCTGCGGATCGCCGTACACGCCGACCTTGATCGCGGGATCGCCGAAGTTGGAGAAGTGGTCCCAGTGGCTCAGCGGCCAGTCCTCGGCGGCGGCCTCCGGCGACGGCGCCACCGGCACGGCCGGACTCGGCGCACCCTCCAGGAGGGCTCGGGCACCGGGATACTCGCGGGGGTCGAGATTGGTGGTGTCGACGATCATCTGACTCTGGCGGTGCTGCCAGTAACCGGCACTCGCCACGGCGAAGACCGAGGCGACGATGAGGATCGCGGTGAGCCCGCGCCGGTAGCCCGCCGAGAAGCCGCCGCCGCGTCCCGCGCGCAGCGGCGTCTCGACGAACTTCGTCATCAACCAGGCGAGAATCACCGAGACCACCAGGATCGCGGTGCCCTCGGCGAAGTTCACGTCGTCGACGAATCGCCAGTTCATGTAGAAGATCAGCAGCGGCCAGTGGATCAGGTACAGCGAGTACGCGATGGAACCGAGCCAGACGATCCACGGGTGGGCCAGGACCAGGCCGCCGGGGCTCAGGTCGTTGCCGGGGACCGCCCGCGTCGCGGTGGCCGACGAACCGACCCAGATCAGCAGGAGCGTCGATCCGACCGGCACCAGCGCCATGACGGCCGGATACTCCTGGACGCCCGCGATCCAGAATCCGGACGAGGCGATCATCGCGACGGCGAACACCGTCAGCAGCGTGCGCAGCCAGTTCGTCAGGCGCAGCCTGGGCATCCAGACGGCGAGCAGACCGCCGGCCAGCGGCTCCCACATGCGGGCCACGGTGTCGTAGTAGTTGAACGGCTGGTTGATCCCGTGCCGGTAGTTGGCCCAGGCGAAGGACACGAGCGTCACCGCGAGCAGCGACGTCCCGACGATCGCGCGGATCACGTTCGGGCGGGCCAGTGCCTCCCAGCGTGCGGCACCCCATTTGAGGAGGCCGCCCAGGGCGAGCGCGGTGAGGAGGGTCAGAACGAAGAACTGGCCCTGCATCGACATCGACCACAGATGCTGCATCGGGCTGATCGCGGAGTCGGCGGCGCCGTAGTCCTGCGAGAGGAAGGCCAGGTGATAGTTCTGGTAGTAGAAGGCCGAGGCGATGATCTCCTCGCCGAGCGGACCCCAGCGGGTGCTCGGCATGAGCCACCAGACGCCTGCCGCGATGAAGGCGAGCAGCAGGAACATCGCCGGAAGCAGGCGGCGCAGCAGCCGGCTCAGCCGGGGCCACGGATCCACCGCCGCGCGCCAGGAGACATCGGCCGGCTGGGTTCGGATCACGTGCTTGAGCAGCGAGGCGACGAAGAAGTAGCCGGACAGCGTGAGGAAGACGTCCACGCCGCCGGACACGCGGCCGAACCAGACGTGGAAGACGGCGACGAGGAAGATCGCGATGCCGCGCAACCCGTCGAGGTCGGGCCGGTAACCGGAGGTGTTCCCGGTGGCGGCGTCTTCGTTGTGTCGAGTCGGCGGTCCCGCCGTAACGTCGGTTCCAGCAGACTTCACACGCCGGATGCTACTGGGATCGTCCCGGCGATTTCCATTCGCAACGCGCGGCGGCCGGCTGCGCCAGCGGTCATGGACGAAGCGCTTCTGCGGCGATCAAGTCGATCAGTGAACGGTAGGCCGCCGAATGCGCCTCGAACATCGATGTGTGCGTCGCACCGGGCAGCAGTTGCAGTCGACCGTGCCCCCGGTGCAGCAGGTACTCGGCGACGAATCGTTCGGAGTTGACCGCCGACACGAGTCGGTCGGCAGTGCCGTGCACCGCTACGATCTCGGGCGCGGACGCCTCGTCGCCATCAGTGGCCAGTTCCAGCGGGTCCACGGCGCGGTAGCGGTCGGCGACCGCGCTGGGCGGTCCGCCGAGGGCGCGGATCACACGGGAGTCGCCGTGCGTGGCGGAGAACACCATGTCGAGCGGCCCGGACACGCTGATGACCGTCGACGGCCGCCAGCGCGGAGGGCCGAGACCGAGACTAGGATCGTCGGCAGTGCGGAGTGCGGACCACACCGCGAGTTGGGCGCCGGCGCTGTGGCCGGCGAGCACCGAGTTCCGCAGGGTGATCTGCGGATGCGCGCGGATCACGGCGGGCAGATCGTCGAGAGCGGCAGCGAGGTCGGTGAACGTGGCGGGCCAGCCGCCGCCGCTCCCCAGGCGCCGATACTCCACGTTGTAGACGGCCAGGCCGCGGGCGGTGAGGTCGCGTGCCAGACGGTCGAAGCTGTGCGCACCGACACCGCGCGCCCAGGCGCCTCCGTGCACCAGCACCACCAGCGGAAGCCTCGGGTGGGCAGGTGAGACGGTCGGCAGATAGAGGTCGGCGTAGTTCTGAGTGGGGTCGGCGTGCGCGGCCGGATACGCGATGCGCTGGAGGAAGGGCTCGGCCGACGTGACGACGGCTCGATGCGCCGCCGGGGTGATGGTCGAGTCGCTTCGGTGCGCTGCCGGTGCGCCGTGCGGCGATGAGCCGGGCCCCGCTTGCCACAGCAGAACGCCGAGCAGCGCGGCCGCCGCGAGCAGAGTGGAGACCACGCCGACGATGACGGGGTGGTCGCGCTTGAACTTCATCGCCTCGATTCTCTGCGTCGCCGCTGACAGTTCGCAGACGAGTACCTCTCGTCCCGCAGGAGATCGCGGAAGAATCCGCAGTCGTTACCACCGATACGCCCAATCTCGCCTGACGGCACCGAGTCCGACGTACCATGGAGTCAGCCGCGCGCAGGTGACGCGCGGCACAGTCGAGAAGAAAGCGTGACGCGATGAAGACGAAGGCCGCGGTTCTGCACGGTGTCAACGAGGACTGGAAGATCGAAGAAGTCGAGTTGGGCGACCCCGTCGCGGGTGAAGTCCAGGTCCGGCTCGTCAGTTCGGGACTGTGTCACTCCGACCATCACCTGCGGACCGGCCAGAGTCCGGCGCCGATGCCGGTGGTCGGAGGCCACGAGGGTGCGGGCGTCGTCGTGAAGGTGGGAGAGGGCGTCACTCGTTTCGCGGAGGGCGACCACGTGGTCACCGCTTTCATCCCCGCCTGCGGTGTGTGCGGACCGTGTTCGCGGGGCCAGCAGAACATCTGCGACGAGGGAGCCGGCCTGCTCACCGGCAAGGCGATCTCCGACAAGACCCACCGGGTGACGATGAACGGTGAGGGCCTCACCCAGATGTGTCTGCTCGGCACCTTCTCTCCGTACATCACCGTCAACCAGGCGTCACTGGTCAAGATCGAGGACGACATCCCGCTTCAGCAGGCCGCGCTCCTCGGCTGCGGCATCGCGACGGGCTGGGGTTCGGCCACCGAGATCGGCGGAACCAAGGTCGGCGACACGGTGGTCGTCGTCGGCATCGGCGGAGTCGGAATCAACGCCGTCCAGGGCGCCAGTGCGGCCGGCGCCCGGCACGTCGTCGCCGTCGACCCGGTGAAGTTCAAGCGAGACATGGCCGAGAAGCTCGGCGCCACGCACACCTTCGAGAGCATGGAGGAGGCGATCCCGGCGGTCGGAGAGATGACATGGGGAACCATGGCGAACACGGTCATCCTCACCGTCGGCGAGATCAAGGGCGAGTACATCGCGCCCGCGATGGCCATGACCGCCAAGGGCGGCCAGACCGTGGTGGTCGGCATGGGCGACTTCCAGGCGATGGACGTCAAACTCAACCTCTTCGATCTGACGCTGATGCAGAAGCGGGTGCAGGGGGCCATCTTCGGCGGCGCCGGCCCGCGCACTCAGGTGCCGAAGCTCCTCAACGAGTACCGGGCGGGCAAGCTGAACCTCGCCGACCTCGTCACCCAGACCTACCGCCTCGAAGAGATCAACAAGGCCTACGACGACATGCTCGAGGGCCACAACATCCGCGGCATGGTGGTCTTCGACGAGGCCGACTGGTAGTCGCGGCTCGTTGAGCGAGGACCCTCTCAGGCCGGTTGAGCGAGCGCCCTCTCAGGCTGGTTGAGCAAGCGGTTCCCTGAGGCTGGTTGAGCGAGCGGTTCCCTGAGGCTGGTTGAGCGAGCGCCCTCTCAGGCTGGTTGAGCGAGCGGAGCGAGTCGAAACCACCACCGCCGCCCCGCTCCGCCCACCCGCCCCACCCCATCGAGCAGTTTTCGAGAAGCATCGCGAACCGTGCACTCGTAGCGTCAGTCGTATGACGAACATCAACACACTCACCCTGCAAGTCGCCGACGTCGAGGCGGCGAAGTCCTTCTACGACGAGGCGTTCGGGATCGGCGACCGTCTGCGCTTCGAACAGGCCATGCCGCCGACGTCGGGCTTCCGCGGATTCGTGATCTCTCTCGTGGTCGCCGGCCCCGCGGTCGTCGATTCCTTCATCGAACCGGCGATCGCGGCGGGCGCGCGCGTCGTCAAGCCCGCCAAGAAGTCGTTCTGGGGATACGGCGGTGTGCTTCAGGCACCGGACGGCACCCTGTGGAAGATCGCGGCGTCGTCGAAGAAGCCCACCGGTGCGCCCTTGCGCGTGGTCGACTCCCTGGTACTGCTGCTCGGCATCTCCGACATCACCGCCAGCAAAGCCTTCTACGTCGACCACGGGCTCACGGTGGCGAAGAGCTACGGCCGCAAGTACGTCGAGTTCGAGGCCGCCGACGGCGCCGTCACCCTCGCCCTGTACGGCAGGAAGGCCGCGGCGAAGGACGCGGGTGTGCCGCCGGAGGGCAGCGGTTCGCATCGGCTCGTCGTCGGTTCCGATGCCGACGCATTCGTCGATCCCGACGGTTTCGCCTGGTCACCGGCGAGTCTGACATCGGATCAGCCGCTGTCGGCGCAACCTCGCCGTGCCGACGCCGGAGGGGCCACGGCCTGATCTGTAGGATCTCATCCTCTTTGTCAGTCGCGAACTGGGGTTTCTCATGATCTTGTCACCTGTGGGTTCTCACTAACTTGTCAGAATCCTCAGGCCAGCACTGCTCCCCGGCCGGCGCGTCATAGTTC
>NZ_BAAARB010000016.1:0-93645 GCF_039531975.1 Gordonia cholesterolivorans
CACCGCGGCGGCCTTCTCCTCGACCGAGTAGCGACGAGTCGTCGGCTTCCCATTCGCCAGTTCCTTCGGCATAACTCCATCCTCGTTTCCAAGGTCAGGAGCCTCCAACAAACCCAGGGCGCTTCACGCCGAGTCCTCCCCCAGGCTTGTTGGGTCCTCTCCCAGGCTTGTTGAGCGAGCGCAGCGAGTCGAAACGTGTGCATGTCTGTTTCGACTCGCTCCGCTCGCTCAACTGGCCTAAGGAAGAACCCACTCAACTGGCCGAAGGAAGAACCCCCTCAACTGGCCGAAGGAAGAACTCGCTCAACAGGCCTAGGGAAAGCTCGCACGACGAGCCGCAAGGGCAACTCGCCGAGTCCTCTCCCAGGCTTGTTGAGTCCTCTCCCAGGCTTGTTGAGCGAGCGCAGCGAGTCGAAACATGTGCATGTCTGTTTCGACTCGCTGCGCTCGCTCAACTGGCCTAAGGAAGAACCCACGCAACA
The DNA here is from genome assembly GCF_039531975.1 of Gordonia cholesterolivorans. Taxonomy (NCBI): domain Bacteria; kingdom Bacillati; phylum Actinomycetota; class Actinomycetes; order Mycobacteriales; family Gordoniaceae; genus Gordonia; species Gordonia cholesterolivorans. The sequence continues at coordinate 483 of NZ_BAAARB010000016.1, forward strand.
GGCCTCAGGAAGAACTCGCTCAACAAGCTTGGGAAGAGTTCGCTCAACTGGCCTGGAAGGCTCACTCAAACCGGGCCCGGCCGGCGTGAGGGATCCGACTATGTCTCGTCGCCGACGGCGTCCTCCGACACTCCGACACCGCGCAGACCGCGCCAGGTGATGCCGAGCAGCAGGTCGGTGGCCGTTTCGAGGTCGATGTCGCCTTCGGCGATCCGGTCGGCCACGGCCTCGCCGGCGCCGACGAGGGCCACCGCCGTCAGTTCGAAGTCGACGTCGCTCGCGCCCTCGGTAGTAGTGCCGCGGCGGATGAGATCAGTGATCATCGAGGTGATTCCCTCGCGGCTCTCGGTGACGATGTGTGCGAACGTCGCGGTCCCGACCGCGACCCGGTAGAGCACTCGCCACGAATCGGAGTTCTGATAGACGAACCGGAGGAACTCACGCACCAGCGTGCGCGCCTGGTCCTTCTGCCTCATCGTGGGATCGAAACCCGCCGACATGGCTTCCATGAACCGGCCGGACTCGCGCGCGATACAGGCGCTGAACAGTTCGTCCTTGGAGCCGTAGTAGAGGTAGAGCATCGGCTTGGATATCTTGGCCTCGGCGGCGATGGCGTCCATCGAGGTATCCGCGAAGCCGTTCGCAGCGAACGCTGAAATCGCAGCATCGAGCATCTGCTGCTCTCGAACTGCCCGCGGCAGCCGCTTGGTTCCGCTAGCCATGACTACAAACTTACCATCGAGTAAGAACGCGTCAGGAGCAGTTCACCACGTGCTTGGCCTTCAGGATCCGGAGCACCGAGCGGTCGATCCGGCGCTGCGACAGCTTCCCGTCCGCGACCGCCTTCTCCAAGGTGTCCAGCACCGAGGTCACGTGATCGGTGGAAAGCCACAGGCCGATGTCCGAGCCGGCGGTGATCGCCTTCAGCACCGCCTGTTCGATCGTGTACTTGTCGGTGATCGCCTTCATGCCGGACAGATCGTCGGAGAAGACGACGCCGTCGAACGCCGGTCCGTTGTACTTCTTGCCGGTGCGCAACATGCCGATCGCCGCCGGACTGATGCTCGCGGGCGTCTCCGGCCCGGTCAGACCCGGAACGATCAGGTGCCCGACCATCACGCCCGCGGTCCCGGGACTGCGCAGCAGAGTCCGGTACGGAACGAGATCGGTGTTCTGCATGTCCGCCAGCGGAGGCGTGGTGACGGCGCCGGTGTGCGAATCCCCCGATGCGTGCCCGTGGCCGGGGAAGTGCTTGTACACGGGCATGATGCCCGCGTCCTGCAGCCCGCGCGCATAGGCACCGGCGTACTCGGTGACCACCTCGGGATCGTTCGAGAACGACCGGTCGCCGATCACCTCGTCGTCGGGCTCGGCACTGACGTCCGCCGACGGAGCGAAGTCGACGGTGACACCGAGCTTCGCCATCTTCTCGCCAGCCGCCTTGGCGAGCTGCCGGACCTGCTCGGGCGTCTTGGTGCGCGCCAGCACACGCGCCGACGGCATGTCGATGCCCAGCGACTTGAGGCGGCTCACTCGGCCACCCTCCTGATCCACGGTCACCATCAGCGGGACCTTCTGGCTCTTCGAGAGCGTGGCGACGGTGCCGTCGCTCAGCATCGACAGGTCGGTCCAACTGCCGACGAACACTCCGCCGATGTGCTCCTTCGCGACCACCCGCCGCGCGTCGGCCCCGTTCTGCACCCCGACCACCAGCAGCTGAGCGAGCTTGTCGCGCAGCTTCATCCCGGCCAGTTCCTCGGAGCCGCACGCGGCGGGAACCGTCGGAGCACTGCTCGAGGCGGAAACGGTCCGCGAACTCGTCGTCGTGTGCGACGACGGTGCGGCCTGATCGCCGGTCGAGTCCGAGCACGCCGCGGAGGCGAGAAGGCCTGCCGTTGCGACGAGGGCGACGAGAGCACGGCTGGGACGTAGATGCGTGAGCGGGCTCATCCACCCAGTGTTTCATGCTCGCTCGCGACGGCCGGATCGGCGCGGCGGACGAAGCCCGGGCGGCGCCGACTGAACTGGTACCTTGGAATCCATGCTGCGTGAACGCCTGATCTATGGTGCCGTCGCCGGAGTGGCCGGCGTGCTCGTCGGCATCGGCGCCGTCTTCCTCGGCGGGCAGCTCGCCTCCGAAACCAAGCCGTCGACCGACGTGAACAGTTTCAACGCCGACAACGGTTTCGTTCAGGGATCGGTGGACTACGGATCCCGCGGCGGCGAAGACGCCAACAACTGACTCGCGCACTCCTCCGCCGGTCCGCTCGGTCGAGTCCCGCAGCAACTGAGCCGGGCGGCCCGGGCCGGGTTCTGACGCGGGCGCAGGCACTCATCGTCGCTGTCGTGGCGCTGGCGGTCTGTCTACTCCAGCGCCCCGGCCGCATCTCGCCCGACACCAAGCTGGACCTGACCGCCGATCCGATCGGGTTCCTCACCCGCGCCGCGCACCTGTGGTCGCCGGATGCCCCGATGGGCCAGATCCAGAACCAGGCCTACGGATACTTCTTCCCGCACGGCCTGTTCTTCGCCGTCGGCGAGATCCTGCACGTGCCGCCGTGGATCACTCAGCGATTCTGGTGGGCGATTCTGCTGACCGTCGGCTTCCTGGGCGTGGTCCGTCTCGCCGAGGCGCTGCGCGTCGGGTCGTTCACATCGCGGCTGATCGCCGGTTGGGTCTTCGTACTGGCCCCCCGCGTGATGACCACGCTGGGCACCATCTCCTCGGAGACGCTGCCGATGATGCTGGCGCCCTGGGTGCTGCTCCCGGTGGTCCGGGCTCTCGACGCGTCCGACCCCCGTCCACTGTGGCGCAACGCGGCCCGGTCCGCATGCGCGGTGGCGCTGATGGGTGCGGTGAACGCCGTCGCCACGGCTGCGGCCGTGGCGGTGTCGGCGATCTGGTGGCTGCTGGCGACTGCGCGGCGCGACCGGGGACACCGCCGTCGCGGACTGGTCTTCGGCGCATGGTGGGCGGCGGGTCTGGCGATGGCGTGCCTGTGGTGGGTGGTGCCGCTGCTGATCCTCTCGCGGGTCTCCCCGCCCTTCCTCGACTTCATCGAGTCGGCGAGCGTCACCACCGAATGGACCTCCCTCACCGAAGTGCTGCGCGGCACCGACTCGTGGACGCCGTTCGTCTCCCCGGAACGCGCTGTGGGCGCCGTTCTGGTCTCCGAGCCGGCCGCGGTGGTCGCGACCGGCATCCTCGCCGCCGCCGGGTTGGCCGGTCTCACGATGCGGGCGATGCCGCACCGCCGCCGCTTCCTGACCATCCTGGTGATCGGCCTTCTCGCCCTGTGTCTCGGATATCCGGGAGCACTCGGCTCGCCCGTGCGTGAGACCGTCATCGCTTTCCTCGACGGTCCGGGCGCCGCGCTGCGCAACATCCACAAGTTCGATCCGCTGGTCCGGCTCCCCCTCGCGATGGGAATCGCGCATCTGCTCGCGCGTGTCCGTGTCCCGATCCGCAGCCGCGGTGCCGAACGAGGTGTGGCCGCCGCACTGGTGGTGGTGATCGCCGCGTTCGGCTCCGGGTCGTTGCTGTGGACCGGCGGGCTGGCACCGGCCAAGAGCTACCGCGCGGTCCCCGACTACTGGCAGCAGACGGCCGACTGGCTCGACGCCGCGCAGGCCGGCTCCCCGACTCCGTCGCGCGCCCTGGTGGTCCCGGGAGCGCCCTTCGCCGACCAGATCTGGGGTCTCACGCGCGACGAACCGCTGCAGGCGCTGGCGCACTCGCCGTGGGCCGTCCGCGACGCGATTCCCCTGACGCCGCCGGGCGCCATCCGCGCGATGGACTCGGTGCAACGGGCGCTGAGCTCGGGCCGCGGATCACCGGGACTGGCCGCGACACTCGCCGAACAGGGTGTCGGATACCTGGTGCTGCGGGCCGATCTGGACGCGGTGACGTCACGGTCGGCACGACCGCTGCTGGTGGCGCAGGCGATCCGCAACTCACCCGGACTGACGGAGGCGGCCCGGTTCGGTCCCGACGTCTCACCGCCGACGCTCGACGGCGTGGTCGTGGACGACGGACTGCGTCCGCCGATGCCGGCGGTGACGGTCTACCGGGTCGGACCTCCCGACGGCACCGGTGCCACGACCGCCGGCGCGCCCGGACTGGTGGACGTCGGCGCGATGACGCGGGTGACCGGCGGACCGGAGGCCCTCGCCGCGGTGGAGGACGCCCGCAGCCGAGCCGGAGAGGAACCGCTGGGTCCGGCGCTGCTGACCGCGGACGCGAGGCGCGCGGGCCTGCCCGACGCTCCGGCGGTGGTGACCGACGCCCCCGTCGACCGGGAGACCGACTTCGGGCGGGTCGACGACCATTCCTCGGCTATTCGCGGCCCCGACGATCCCCGGCTGACCAAGAACGCGGCGCCGGACTACCCGGTGCCGGACCAGCCGCTGGTCCGCGCGCAATGGCTGCTCGACAACCAGCCGGGCATGGTGCGCGTGACCAGTTCGGGCTCGGCCGCCGACGCGACGCAGCCCGGCCGGACGTCGCCTGCCAATTCCACCGCCGCCGCCTTCGACGGCGATCCGGACACCGCCTGGGTCAGTCGCGGTCTGGAGTCGGCGGTCGGCAGGTGGCTCTCGATCGACTTCACCCATCCGCGGGACGACCTCGCGGTGACCGTCACGACGGCCAAGGCGCTCGGGCCGGACGTCTCGACGCTGCTGGTCTCATCCGATTCCGGCAGCACCGTGGCTCAGGGAGTGAAACCCGGAGTGCCGACCCGGATCCTGGTGCCGTCGGGGCCCACGTCGAGCGTCCAGGTCCGCGCCATCGACACCGCCGACGGCTCGGCCGGTAATCAGTTCGCGATCGCCGAACTGTCGGTCGCCGACGCGAACACCGGTGTCCCGCTGTCGATCCGGCAGCGCACGGTGCTGCCGACACTCGACGCCGCAGACAACGTGTCCGGCTGGGTGCTCTCCCCCGAACTCGGTCCGATCCCGGATTGCGTCACCGCGGCGGACGGCCGGGTGCGCTGCTCGCCGGCGGTGGGGTTGAGTCCGGAGACGCCGGGCGTGTTCTCCCGGACCCTGTCGGTGCCGTCGCAGACCGACGCCGATGTGCATGTCACGCTGCGACCGAAGGCCGGCGGTGAACTCTCGGATCTGCTGGCCCGCACCGGCGTGATCCGCGCGGAGGCGCAGTCGTCGGTGGCCGATCCGCGCGGCAACGCATCGGCCGCCGTCGACGGTGATCCGAACACCACGTGGACCGCACCGGATCCGGACACGTTCCCGAAGGGAAGGAAACCCGTTCTGACCCTTCATCTGCCCGCCCCTCGCGAAGTGTCCGGGATCCGTCTCCAGACGCCCGCGGACTATCCGGCGCACCCGACCCGCGTGGCCGTGGAGTTGCGGAACGGTGATCGGACGGTGGCGCGGACGACAGCGCGGGTCGGCACGGACGGGGTGCTGTCGGTTCCCGCCGCCCGGGCCGACACCGTGGTGCTGACGATCGAGAAGCAGAGCGACCTGATCGACGTCAACGATCTCGGTTTCGCGAAGGACGCACCGGTCGGCATCAGCGAGGCCCAAGTGCTGCCGGGCGGCCCGAACGTACCCGACGACGACCATCGCATCATCGAGATCGGCTGCGCCACAGACCCGTCCGGCCCGTACGGCATGGGTGTCACGGCAGCCGGCCAGATGCTCCGATTGCATGTCCGCACCACCGTGGGCGCGCTGCGCCGCGGCGAGAGCGTATCGGCGACCGCGTGCCCCGGCCCGTCGCTGCGACTGCCGGCGGGTGAGCAGGAGGTCGCGGTGAATCCGGGACGCGCCTTCACCGTCGACGCGGTGACCCTCCGGCGTCCCGGCGCGGAGGCCTCCTCGCCTGCGGTGACACACCCGCAGGTGACCGAATGGGCGCCCACGGACCGGAGGCTGACGGTGGACGCCGCCGACACCGACCGCATCCTGTTCGTTCCCGAGAGCACGAATCCCGCCTGGCATGCACGCGCCGACGGCCGAGAACTGAAGCCGGTCGTGGTGAACGGCTGGCAGCAGGGCTGGATCGTGCCGGCGGGAACGGGCGGCACCGTCGCGCTCACCGTCGACCTCGACTCGCCGTACCGGTGGGCGCTGGGCGCCGGTCTGGCGCTGGTGGTGGTTCTGTTCGCCGTCGCCTTCGGTCCGAGGTTCGGACGGCGCCGCTGCGAGCCGGCCGTGCGGCCGGACGACGGCGTGCGCGCCGGACGAGGCGCGGTCGCCGCGGCGTCCGCCGCGGCCCTCGCGGCGGCGTTCCTGCTGACCGGCTGGCCGGGGGCGCTGATCGCGGCGGCGACCGGGGCCGTCACCTGGCGGCTCTCCGCCCGCCTACGACCGGCGCTGACGTTCACGGCGATGCTCGCGGCGACGGTGGTGCTGGCCGCGGGACCCTGGCATTCGGGCACCGCCTACACCGGCTACAGCGGCTGGGCCCAGGCGTTCGCGCTGATCGCCGTCAGCGCGGCGGTGGCGGCGGCGCTGTTCGGCCGGCCGCGGTGACGCCGGCGCGTTCCGGCGTCGGTTCGTCGGCGGGCACCTCCGCGGTCCGTCGCTTCTCCCGCGCCGACAACCGCGCCCGGAGCGGTTCCTCGACGAACGCGTAGCTGGCGGCCGAGAGCGCGACGGTGATGATCACCGTCAGCAGCCACACAGATACGAAGTGACCGTCGAACATCGGAATGCCGAACAGCCCGAAGACCACGCTCAGCACCGCGAGATGCCAGATGAAGATGCCGTACGACCATCGGCCGAGCGCGTTCATCACCCGAGAGTCGAGGAAGACGAACGGGCCGTCGGACAGCACCAGCGGCGCCAGCACCGCGAATGCGGCGACGGCGCCGAGCACCATCTTGGCCACGTAGGCCAGATGAGTCATGTCGCCGAGCCCGACCGGTCCGGCGATCGGCGTGCACGCGAGTCCGTACGCGACGACGAACACCACGAGCATCACCCGGCGGTCGGCGCCGAGCCGCACTGCGCGCGATCGGCGGTCGAGCCCGCCGATGGCGAGGGCGGCCGCGATCTCCGACAGCACCAGCCCCACGGCGAACCACGGCAGGTACCCGAGCACCCAGTTGCGCGCCTCGACACCGGCGGGAAGCGCGAGCAGTCGCGTCACCCAGGTCCACCCGAGGCTGACGATCGCGACCCCGACGATGATCGGGATGCGGCGGCGGGCGGCGGCACCCCGTACCCGGTACAGCGCGAAGCCGATCACCGGCAGAAGCAGGTAGAACGCGACCTCCACCGACAGACTCCACATCTGGGTGAGGCCGGGCGCGAGAGTGAGGGGGACGAACACCTGGGTGAGGGTGAGATTGGCCAGCCAGACCGTCGCCGAGGCGCCGCGCGCCTGCGGCAGCAGAGCCAGCACCGCGACCACCACCAGCGCGTACGCCGGCCAGATGCGGACGAAGCGATGTCGGAGATAGCGGCGCACGGCGGGCCGAGGAGCCCCGTCGTCGCGGGCCGCCGCGGCATACGGGCGCCACAGCAGGAATCCGCTGAGCGCGAAGAACAATGTGACGGCGAGGTCGAGGCGGCCGAGGATCTCTCCGAGCACCGGCCACTGCGTCACCCGCGTCTGGAAGGCGACGTGCGTCGTGAGCACGCCGAGCGAGGCCACGGCGCGCAGGCCCTCCAGTTGGGGGTAGAAACGCCGGGCCGGTGCCGGCTGCGAGTCAGACATGTCCTGCCCAGAGTAAGCCGCGCGAGGGCGGCGGCGGGAGCCCGGACGAGCGGCCGGCCCCCTCACATACAGTCGACGCTATGTCCGACGCCGCTCCCGACAGCCCCCGGACCGGTCCGCGCTGGTCGACCCGGGACCTCATCGCCCCGACCGCGTTCTTCCTCGGCGCACTGTTGCTGGCGGCGGCGGTCGCGATGGGCCCGATCATCGGTCCCGGCCTGAGGAAACTTCCGCTGAGCGTCGACCAGACATGGATCGCCGACTCCTCCGACGACACGACGGTCCTCGACCGCTGCTCCATCGACTCGCCCGCGGCGAGAGTGCTCGAGGCGCATCTGCAGCAGCGCCGCCGGACGGTCGCGGTGAGGCCGTCGGACTCCGACGTGGTCACACTGCAGGCGGCCACGGCGCTGGGCGTGGACTCGTACCTCGTCGACGGCAGGGCCCAGGACGCCGAGCGAGTCTGCGCAGAGCCCACGTTGGCCGCGACCATCGACCGGGTGACGGTGAACCGGGTGACGGCGTCGCCGACCGGGCGGTCGGAGATCCAGTACGACGACAAGCACGCCGCCGTCGCCGTCCCCGACCGCCGGGGCCGCACTTACGCACTGCCGTACGGCTTCGACGATCCCGGCGACTACTTCGACGTCACCACCAGGCAGACGGTTCCGCTGCAGGCCGCTGGTGAGACCGAGATCGACGGCCGCAGGGTGGTCCGGCTGCGCGCGGTGATCCCCGACACCGACCTGGGCGCGCTGGGAACCGATCCGCGCGGAGTGATCACCCGCCCGGCCTCGTGGTTCGGCACCTTCCCCGGAGTGGCGCCGAGCCGACGACTGACCGCCAGCCTCCATCACCGCGCCACTCGGGACCTGTTCGTCGACACGGCGACCGGCGTGGTGGTGGACGAGCGGATCGAGATCGAGGAGGAGTACCGGTTCGCGCCGGGCGAAGCCGGGTCGAATCCGGCGCTGACGGGATTTCGCCTGCCCAATCTGAGCACCGTCCTCACCGGTGATCGGCAGAGCCGGATCGACGGGGCCGACGCCGCCCGGCACCGCGCCCGCCCGGTGACTCTGGTGACGCGGACCCTGCCCGTCGCACTCGGCGCCGTGGGCGTGCTGGCGCTGATCGGCGGAGCGGTGTACGTCTACCGCACCGGCGTGCGGAACGGGCGAGAAGACGACGGCGTCAGGAAGCGGTGAGCCAGACGCCGGTCGCGGCCACCGCGCAGGCCGCCGCCCCGGCGGCGACGGCGACGAGTCCGGCCACCGAATCGACCGCGGTCAGGATCACCGACGCCTCCACCACGAGGACCACGAGCGCCGGGATCGCACCCCGCGCGCGGTCGCGAGCGATCGCGGTCAACAGCATCAGCTGCAGCACCGCGAGCAGGGCTCCGGTGAGCGCGAACAACCACATCAACCCCGCCACCGGCCGGTAGTCGTCGGAGATCACCACGGGCACCAATCCGCCGCCGACGGCGGCGATCAGGGTGGTGACCAGACCCGTCAGCGCGAGGACGCCGACCGCGCCGCGGAGAGCGGCGGCCGAACGCACCGGGTCGGCCAGCCTCGGGTACACCACCACGCCGATGGCCTGCGGCAGCCAGAACGCCGCCTTGGTGGCGACGGCGCCGAGCGCGTAGACGCCCGCGTCCGCGGCGGTCAGCACCGATCGGGACAGCAGCAGATCCACCGACACCGCGACGATCATCACGAACTGCACGCCCGACGCGGCGACCACCGCCGACAGCGTGAGCCGCGACCCGGGAACTGCCGCGCCTCGGGAGCGTCCGGCCGGACCGATCGCGGCTGCGGCGACCGCGGCCACCAGCGCCGCCGCGACGGCCGTTCCCAGCGTCCCCGCCGCGAGCGCGCCGGCCGCGTCCGCCCCCGCGTACACCGCGCCCACCACGGGCACCGACCGCAGGAGCCCGACGCCGGCGAGCACCGCCCCGAGCAACCGGAACCGCCCCGCCCCCTGAAGCAGCCCCTGGCCGCCCGAGACCACCGCGAGCGGTGCGGCACCGGCGAGCGCTGCCGCGGTGGGTCCGAGATCGGTGTGCGCGATCCTCATCATCGCGGCCACCGCGAGCACCGACACCAGGGCGACGACGCCGAAGACCACGCCGATCAGCCTCCACAGCCGACGCGACGGCGTTCCCCGCACCACCTCGCGCGCCACCACCGCCTGCAGAGCCAGCGCCGGCACCGAGGCGATGAGCATGGCCGCGTTGAGAACCGAGAACTCGCCGAAGGCGTCCGGCCCCAGCACACGGCTCGCCGGAACCTGCACCACGTACGCCAGCAGATTGGCCAGGAGAGAACCCGCGGTGACCCAGCCGACCGACCGCACGGTGGACCCGCGGCGGGGCGTGGCGGCGTCGACCATGCTGACCAGTGTGCCCGGCCGCTGCGCGATAGACTGCATCGGCAGTATCCGTAGCTGATCGAGACGAGCGCTAAGAGTCGATGTACGACACCGAACCATTCAACGAGCCCGACCCCTCCGATGTCGGGTCCCGCATCGACCCGGTACTGGCCCGCAGTTGGCTCCTGGTGAACGGGGCGCAGTACGACCGGTTCGAGGCCGCGTCGCGCTCCCGCGCCGACATCGTCATCCTCGACATCGAGGACGCCGTCGCACCGAAGGACAAGGACTCCGCCCGCGACAACGTGGTCCGCTGGCTCGCCGACGGTCACTCCGACTGGGTTCGCATCAACGGCTTCGGAACCCCGTGGTGGGCGGCGGATCTCGCCGCGCTGGCCGGGACGTCCATCGGCGGGATCATGCTGGCGATGGTGGAATCGGTCGATCACGTGACCGAGACGGCCCAGCGTGTCCCGGGCGTGCCGATCGTCGCGCTGGTCGAGACCGCCCGGGGCCTGGAACGGATCAACGAGATCGCCTCCGCCAAGGGCACCTTCCGCCTGGCGTTCGGCATCGGCGACTTCCGCCGCGACACCGGTTTCGGTGAGCAGCCGACCACGCTGGCCTATGCGCGGTCGCGGTTCACCATCGCGGCCAAGGCCGCCAACCTGCCGTCGGCCATCGACGGCCCGACCGTCGGTTCCAGCGCCCTGAAGCTGTCGGAGGCGACGGCCGTCAGCGCGGAGTTCGGGATGACCGGCAAGATCTGCCTCACCCCCGACCAGTGCGCGTCGGTCAACGAGGGGCTGTCGCCGTCACACGATGAGATCAAGTGGGCGCGTGAGTTCTTCACCGAGTTCGAGGCGGACGGCGGCGAGATCCGCAACGGCTCCGACCTGCCTCGGATCGCCCGTGCCACCAAGATTCTGGAACTGGCCCGCGCATACGAGATCGTCCCGAGCGACTACGGGATCAACGACCACATGCCCGCACCGACCGACACGTACCACTTCTGATCCGACGGCAGTGCGGTGACCGCCACCTCCACGCGCACGACCGGGGCGGCGGTCTACGCGGTCAGCGCTCTGCTCACCGCCCTGATCTGCGCGCCCCTGGTCGGGAACCACCTGCTCTACCGGGACGCGGTCGCGACTCCGCAGTTGGCGCTGACGGCCGCCGCGCTCGGCATCGACGGCACGGCGCCGCGAGCGGTCCCGCAGGACGCGCTGCTCGCCCTCGGCTCGCGTCTCGTGGACGGCGGCCTCCTGGTGGCCGGCCTGACGATCCTGGCCGTCTTCGCGGCCGGAGTGGGCTATGGGCGGCTGGCCCGCAGGCTCGTCCCGCGCGCCGCCACCGCCGGTGCGGTGGCCGCCGCCGTCGTCGGGATCTGGAATCCCTACGTGGCAGAGCGCCTGCTGCAAGGGCATTGGAGTCTGCTGGCCGGCTACGCCGCCCTCGGGTGGACGGTGTGCGCGGTGCTCGACCTGGCCGACGGCCGGCGGTCGTGGCGCCAATGGGCCGGTCTCGCCGGGATATTCGCGGCAGCCGGCCTGACGCCCACCGGTTCGCTTCTGGCCGGGATCGTGGCGGTGGCCACCGCGGCGGCGGTGCGGCTGCCGATCCGGACGGCGGGACTCGCCGCGGGATGCTGGCTCATCACCGCTTCTCCCTGGCTGGTGGCCTCCGCGGTCGCGTCGGACGTCGGGTCCTCCGGCGGCGCCGCGGTGTTCGCGCTGCGTGCCGAGCCGGGGCTCGGGCTGCTCGGCACCGCCCTCGGGCTCGGCGGCATCTGGAACGCCGACGCCGTCCCCGCCAGCCGCACCACCCCCTGGGCCCTGGTCGCGACACTGATGCTGCTGGCGGTGGTGGCGGTCGGCACCGGCGTCCTGGTCCGGATGCGCCGGGCACTGAGCCCCGCGGTCGCCGGGCAGGCACTCCTGGCGGCGGTCGCGATCGCGGCGGTGGTGGTCGCTGCGACACCGCCCGGACTGGCGGTGATGGACGTCCTGTTGGCGCATGTGCCCGGTGCCGGGCTGCTGCGCGACACGCAGAAATACCTCGCGCTCGCCGTCCCGTTCGTCGCGGTCGCGGCGGCGGCCGCCGTGACCGCACTGCGTGCACTCGTACCGGCCGGCTTCGCCGCAGCGGCGGTGATCGCACTGATCGTGGCACCGCTCCCCGACCTCGCCTGGGGTGTGGGCGGCAAGATCCGGCCGGTGATCTACCCCGACGACTACGCCCGGGTGACGGCGCTCGTCGGCCACGACACGGACGGCGCCCGCGGCTCAGTGGCCCTGTGGCCCGGCGACGCCGTGCGACGGCTGTCGTGGGCCCGGGGGCCGTCGCTGTCTCCGCTCCCGCGCATGCTGGACGCACCGGTGATCGGTTCGGGCGAATTGACCGTGGACGGGACGACGGTGGACTCCCCCACCGGCCGGACGGCGCAGGTCCTCGACGTTCTCCGAGACGGAGGCGACCCGCAGCGGTTGGCACGGCTCGGCGTCGGCTGGGTGGTGGCCGAGGAGTCGGACCCGCCCACCCTGCTGGCCGCAACCGCTCCGGCCTACTCGGGCGAGCATCTGACCGTGTACCGGATTCCCGGTGCCGTGGCCGCGCCCGTTCCGACGACCGCCGCGCGGGCGGCGGCATTCGCGGCCCTGGTCCTCTGGATCTGTTCGGTGGCCGCCGGTCTCGCCGCGGCCGTCGTCCGTCGAAGGGCCCCGGAGACCGAGGAAGACGAAGCGGCTCAACGGAAGTGATGCGGCGAGCACGCCGCAGAAGCACGCCAGTGCGCCACCCTCGCGTTCGGATCGAGCGCGGGGGTCGCGCACTGGCGTCGGTGCACCCGGTCCGGCACGTCGCTGAAGCACCCCTCGGTCAGTCGGCGGAAATCCTCCGTGTCCCAGCCGATGTCGCAGCTCCAGTTGTCGTGTCCGGCTAAACCGGTCCACCGGTATGTAACCGTATACTCTGAAGTAATATCGCGCAAGCGCGCTCGGTTACCATATGTGCCGAATACGACCACATCAGAGCGCATTTCTCATACACCGAGGGGGCGGCGATGGCCCAGCAGGCCAGGGCTGTGGAGACACGTCGTCAGATCGTGGTCGCCGCCGCGAATCTCTTCAGTCGCGTCGGCTACGAACGGGCGCGACTGAACGACATCGTCGGCGAATCCGGCCTCACCCGCGGCGCGATCTACTTCCACTTCCAGTCGAAGGACGACCTCGCGGCGATCGTCGTCGACGAATTCCAGGCCACCTCGATGAGGGCGGTCGGAACCATCGCGCAGACCGACACCTACGGCATGCGACAGCTCGTGATGCTGTGCCGGGAGATGGGCCGCCTGCTGGTGGACGACCCGGTGGTCCGCGCGGGCATCCGCCTCATCATCGAACTGCATTCCGGCGAGGCCCCGATCCCCGTGTACCTCGCGTGGATCGAAGCGATCAAGTACTTCGTCACGAAGGCCGTCGAAGACGGCGACGTGCCGCCGGACACCGACGCCGAGGAGGCCGCCGTATTCGTCACCGAGTCGTTCGTCGGCGCCCACGTCCTCTCCTACGCTGTGTCGGGCCACGACGATCTGCCCGCACGCATCGACCGGCTCGCCGACTACCTGGTGACGGCGCTGATGCCCGACGAACGCATCGCCGCGCGCTCCGATCTGCTCGGGGCACGCTGGACTCCGCCGACCGAACCCGGCGCCTGAGTCAGCCGCACACCTCGTCGAAGACCGCCGCGAACCCGTCCGCGGTTCCCGCCCAGGAGAACTGCTCTGCACGGTCCCGTGCGGCCTCCCCCAACGCGCGCCGCCGATCCGGGTCGGCCGCGAGGGCCGCGGCGGCCCGGGCGAGTTGGACGGCGTCGTCCACCAACACGCCGGTGACCCCGTCGACGATGGAGTCGGCCAGCCCCGCCGAACTGCGATAGCCGATCGTCGGAACCGCGTGCTGTGCGGCTTCGATCACCGCCAGCCCCCATCCCTCCTTCCGCGACGGCATCAGATGGACGTCGGCGGCGGCGAGCAACTCGTGCTTGCGCCGATCGCTCACGTGCCCGTGAAAGCTGACCTGGTCGACGACTCCCAGAGACTGCGCCTGCGCGCGCAGCCGGCCCGCCCACCATCCGTCCCCGACGACGTCCAGGTGCACGTCCGCGCCCGCGGCGGACAGCGTGGCCACCACCTCGAGCGCGTCCTCGATCTGCTTGTGCGGCACCAGCCTCGAGACGGCGATCAGGCGGAGACCGCCCGACCGCCCGGTCACATCGATACCGTTCGGCACCGGGTCGACTCCGCCGCGCACGACGGTGATGCGGTGCCGGTCCACACCGAGACCGGTGAGTTCGGCCGCGGATGGTTCGGAGACCGTGATGTAGCGGTTCCGGCGGTGGATCCGCGGCGCGATCCTCGACTCGATCCACCAACCCACCCGGGCCAGGACCGGCCCCGCCACCGGCCACTGCTCCCGATGACAGTGGTGGACCAGGACCACGGTCGGCGCGGGAGCGACGAGGCGCGCGAAGAAGGGAACGCCGTTCTGGGTGTCGACGACGACGTCGGGCCGATACCCGGCCAGCCGTCCCCGTCCCCAGCGGGCCGCGGCGACGGTGGCCAGAGCCCGCGGGTACACGGTGAGCCGACCGCCCGCGCGGACGATGCGCACCCCGTCGACCGTCTGCTTCCTCGCAGCACCGGGATAGTGGGCGGTGAGCAGGGTGACGCGCGAACCCCGGGCGGCGAACTCGGCGCCCACGCGTTCGAGGTAGCGTTCGCTGCCCCCGCCCTGGGGATGGCCGGTGTCACGCCAGCACAGCAGCAGGACATCGGTCGGGACGCTCATTCGTTCCAGCGTATGCGAACCTGGCTGCATGCCGCGTTCCCGGTTCCCCGCTCCCGCCGCCGCCTTCGGTCGGCACGCCACGATCCGTCGTTCGGTGCGGCTCCTCGACGCCTTCCGGTACGAGCAGTCCGACCCGGCCCGGTTCTATTCGGCGCTCGCACACGACACCGCCGTGATGATCGACTCTCTCCACCCCGGCCCGCTGCGGGGCGCCACCGTGCTCGACGTCGGGGGCGGGCCCGGGTTCTTCGCCGACGCCTTCCGCGATCGCGGTGCCGCCTATCTGTCGGTGGAACCGGACGCGGGAGAGATGGCGGCCGCCGGGATCGACCAACGGTCGGCGGTCCGCGCGCAGGGCGAGCATCTCCCGTTCCGGACCGGAAGCGTCGATGTCTGCTACTCGTCGAACGTCGCCGAGCACACTCGGACCCCGTGGGCGATGGCCGACGAGATGGTCCGGGTCACCCGGCCGGGCGGAACGATCGTCCTCAGCTACACCCTCTGGTGGGGTCCGTTCGGCGGCCACGAGATGGGACTGACTCACTACCTCGGCGGCCACCGCGCCGCGCGCTGGTACACGCGGCGCACCGGTCACCTGCCGAAGAACCTCTACGGAGTGTCGCTGTTTCCGATCACCGCTGCCGCGGGACTGCGCTGGGCACGATCCACAGCCGACGCCGAACTGCTGGCCGCCATTCCGCGCTATCTCCCCAGGTTCGCATGGCCAGTTGTGCACATCCCCGTGGTCCGCGAGGCGGCAGCGACCAACCTGGTCCTCGTGCTCCGGAAAAACTGAGGTCAGGGGCGGTTTCGGGACACGCTTCCCACACCTGAATCCATCCACACTGTGGAAATTACATGTGTGTAATTCATGCACATTGTGGATGAAGGTTGTGGATAACTGTGGATAACTATCCCGAACAGGTGTTTGAGCACAATACGAAACGAGGCACGCCGCGTAACGCGGCGTGCCTCGCAGGCAGACGGACCGGTCTAGCGCGGCAACCGTCCCGCGCAGCGGAGCGGACCGCCGCGGCTGGTGCTCGACGAGATCATGTCGTCGCCCTGCAGAATCGTGCACGTGACCGGACCGCGCACCACGATCGCTGTCATCTCGACCTCGCGGTCGGGCACGACCGTCTTGGCCGACCACGGAGTCCCCGTCGCGGCGACCACCACCCGACCGCCGGAATCGCGATAGGCCAGAGCCACCACGTCGCCGTCTCCGGTGAGCTGATAGGTGACCGAGCCGGGCTCCACCCGCGGGGTGGTCCGGGTCGGCGTCGGCTTCGGCGACGAGATCGTCTCACTCTCCTCGCTGGTGGTCGTGACGGTGGTCGGCGTCGCCGAGGGCCGGTCGGTTCCCGAGTTCGGCGAACCCGACCGGAACACGAGGAAACCGACGGCCGCCAGGATGATCACCGCGAGGACGACGATCAACGACAGGACCACCGTGCGGCCGCGGCCCGAGGGCGAGGGGCTAGTCATGCCGACCACCGTATACCCGGTGCGAGAAGCCCCTCATTCTGCGGTGATGGCCTCGAGCGGGCGGGTGCGAGCGGCGGTCACCGCAGGCCACAGCGCTGCGATCACCCCGACCACCGCGGCTCCGACCAGCGTCCCGCCGATCAGCGCCCACGGGATCACCACGCCTTCCAGACCCCAGTACGCCAGCGTCCGCACCAGCGGGATGCCGATCGCGAGACCCAGCACGGTGCCCAGCAGCGCCCCGAACACCGCGATGTACGTCGACTCGAGGTAGATCGTGCGGCGCACCTGCGCCCGGCTCATGCCCACCGCACGCAGCATGCCGATCTCCTGTCTGCGCTCCACCACCGACAGCGCGAGCGTGTTCACGATGCCGAGCACCGCGATCACCAGTGACAGGGCCAGCAGCGCGTACAGCGTCGCCATCATCTGGTCGATCTGCGAGGAGATCGAGTTCTTGAACTGATCGCGATCCTGCACCTGGGCGGTGAGGTACTCAGCGGTGGCGTCCTCGAGTTGCTTACGCAGGTCGGCCGCCCTCACCCCGGGCTTCGCGGTCACCAGCACCGGGCCCGCGATCCGCTTCATCGCGACCGGCATGAGCTGCTCGTACGTCGGCCAGCCCACCATCGACGACGCGATCGCCTGGTTGTCCTCGAAGATCCCCGTCACCTCGGTGGCGACCTCGTCGCCGGTACCGCTGGTGAAGGTGACCGTCTGCCCCAGTTTCCAACCGTTGTCGCGCGCTTGCGAGGAACTGATGAGGAGCCCGTCGTCCGGCAGATCCAGGCTGCCCTCGAGCACGTTGATGGACGCGACGTCACCGATCGAACCACCGTACGGGGAGGTCACGTAGGTGTCCTTCCCGTCGTAGCGGGCCTCGCCGTATGCCTGCGCGACCACCTTGTCCGCTCCCGGAGCCTCCTTGACCGCGTCCACCACCGAGAGCGGCAGCGGCATGTTGTTGGTGCCGGTGACGATGAAGTCGGCGCGGATGCCCTTGTCGACCGACGAGTCGACGGTGCCCTTGAACGACCATCCGAGAGTGCCGATCACCACCACGAGCATCAGGCCGAGGGTGAGTGCGAACGCGGTGGCCGCGGTACGCCGGGGGTTGCGGACCGCGTTGGTCCTGGCCAGTTTGCCGACGGTGCCGAAGGGCTTCTGGAAGAGGGCGCCGAACGCGCCCACGACGGGCTGGGAGATGGCGGGTGCCCCCAGCACCACGGCGATCACCGCAAGGAGCGCCCCGATTCCGACGATGGTGGCCGAGCCGGCCCCCTCCCCGAGTCCGCCGATCACCAGCGCGATGACGCCGAGGACACCGAAGACGGCCGCCAGCAGGGTCCGGACGCGGAGCGAGCCGGCGCCGGGTTCCACGGTGCTCTCGCGCATGGCCTCCACCGGCGGGATGCGCGAGGCTCGGCGTGCCGGAATCCATGCGCTGAGCAGGGTGACGACGACTCCGACGAACACCGCGGAGATGATCGCGGCCGCGCCGACCTGGATGCCGTTGGACGGCAGGCCCTGCGATTGGGTGTACGCGAGCAGGCCTGCGGCGATCGCGACACCCAGCGCCAGACCGATCAGCCCGCCGATGACGCCGACGATCAGCGCTTCGAGCAGCACCGACCGGGAGACGTTCTCCCGGCTCGCGCCGATCGCGCGCAGCAGCGCGAGCTCACGGTTCCGCTGGGCGACGATCATCGAGAAGGTGTTGTAGATGATGAAGGTGCCGACCAGCAGGCCGATCGCGGCGAAAGCCAGCAGGATGGCCCGGAAGATCGTCAGGAACTGCTGGATGCTCTCCTTCTGGTCCTCGCGCACCTGTTCGCCGGTGCGGACCTTGTACAGCTGATCGAAGTCGGTCTTCCCCGATCGGGCGACCACGTCGGCCAGATGGGCGTGGACGGCGTCGCGCAGTTGGTCGTCGGACACCCCGGGACGGGCCGCGAGGTCGACGGTCGAGACGTACTTGCCATCCGAGAACAGCTTGGCGGCGGTCGCCTGGTCGAAGAGCACCCCGACATAACCGCCGGTGGACGACGGCATGTCGGTGAGACCGACCACGGTGACGTCCATCGGCGGGGCCAGCCCGGCTCCGACGACCACCTTCGTCCGGCTCCCGACCTTGAGCCCGCCCTTGTCGGCGGCCTGGGAGTTGACCGCGATCTCATCGGACTTCTCCGGTGCGCGGCCTTCGCTGAACTTCATGTCCTCGCCGACCGCCTCGTCGGGCGGGAGGTAGCTCATGCCGACGCTCGGCGCTCCGCCGGTCTGGACGGCCCGGCCGGACGAATCGGCGAGCGTCACCGGCCCGGAGTTCGAGGCGGCCACCCGTTCGATTCCGAGCTTCTGCTCGTTCTTCTTCAGATCGTCGACGATCGTCACGGGCACGCCGGGTGCTTCGTTGCCCGCCGCGGTGATCTCGACCGCGACTCCCTGCGCGACGTTGTCGAAGATCGAGTTGAAAGCGGTGGCCACGGTCGAGGTGAAGATGACCGCGCCCGCGACGAAGCTGGTGCCCAGCACCACCGAGAACACCGTCAGGATCAACCTGATCTTGTGAGACGCAAGGCTTCTCAGAGAAACCTTGCGCATGACGTTGGCAGCCATCGGTTCAGTTCACCTCGCCGGATCCGGCGGGACGCGCCGACTGCCCGTGGTCGTCCTGTCCCGGTGCCGAGTCGTCGAGATTGCGCATCACCTCGAAGACGTCGTCGGCGGACGGGCGCTGCAGTTCCCGGACGATCTGGCCGTCGGCCAGGAAGACGACGCGGTCGGCGTACGACGCCGCGCGCGGATCGTGGGTCACGATCACCACGGTCTGGTTGAACTCGTCGGTCGCGGCGCGCAGGATGGCGAGCACTTCACCGGACGAGCGGGAGTCGAGGTTGCCGGTGGGTTCGTCGCCGAAGATGATGTCCGGACGTCCGACGAGTGCGCGGGCGCAGGCCACGCGCTGCTGCTGGCCGCCGGAGAGTTCACTGGGACGGTGGTTCAGTCGCGGCCGGATGCCGAGGCGGTCGATCACCGTGTCGAACCACGGGCGGTCGACCTCGCGGCCGGCGATCCCCTGCGGCAGGGTGATGTTCTCCTCGGCCGTCAGCGTCGGCACCAGGTTGAACGCCTGGAAGACGAATCCGATGCGGTCGCGCCGCAACTTGGTCATCTCCTTGTCGGACAGACCGGCCAGACCGACGTCACCGATGTGCACCTCGCCCTCGGTGACCGTGTCGAGTCCGGCCAGGCAGTGCATCAGGGTCGACTTGCCGGAGCCCGACGGCCCCATGATCGCGGTGAACTCTCCCGCACGGAATCCGATCGACACGCCCCGAAGCGCGTGCACGGCGGTGTCGCCGCTGCCGTACGTCTTCACCACGTCGTCCGCACGCGCCGCGATCATTGCATGCTTGCCTGCCGGTGCTGTTTCTGTCATGCAGACAAAGGTGTCAGAATTGCGCCGCCCGCGCATCAGGGACCACCCGGAATCACCGCCTCGCCCGACGATTCGCCGCGCGATCCGGACCTATCGGGCTTCGGCCTGCCGGGTTCCGGCGTAGTAGCGGCGCAGGAACTCGTCGCGGTACTCGACGTAGTCGCCTTCGTCGATCGCGCGCCGGGCGCGATCGACCAGGGTGATCGTGAACGAGAGGTTGTGCAGGGTCGCGAGCGTGGACGCCAGACCTTCCTTCGCCTTGAACAGATGGTGCAGATAGGCACGGGTGTACTGCGTCGAGTAGTTGTCCAGCTCTTCATCGAGGGGCCGGAAGTCGTTGCGGTACTTGGCATTCGTGATGTTGTACCGGCCGTCGAACGAGTAGATCGCACCGTTGCGCGCCACCCGGGTCGGCGAGACGCAGTCGAAGGTGTCGGCGCCGTTCTCGATGGCGGTGAAGATGTCGTCCGGCTCGCTGATCCCGAGCAGATGCCGCGGGGCGTTGTCCGGGAGCTCGTCGGTGACCCATCCGACGATGGTGCCGAGATTGGCCTTCTCCAGCGCGCCGCCGATGCCGTAGCCGCCGAAACCCTTGCCGCCGTTCTCACGATCGATGCGGCTCAGCTCGACGAGGTCGCGAGTCGCCTTCCGCCGCAGGTCCTCGTACTGCGCCCCCTGCACCACACCCCACAGCGCCTGCTGCGGACGATGCGAGCGCTCGACGGAGAGCCGGTTGTGTTCGGCGAGGCACCGAATGGCCCACTGCCGAGTGCGTTCGAGTGACCGCTCCTGGTACCCGCGCGTATTCATCAGCGTGGTGAGCTCGTCGAAGGCGAAGATGATGTCGGCGCCGAGCCGGTGCTGGATCTGCATCGACACCTCGGGGGTGAACCGGTGCATCGACCCGTCGAGGTGCGATTTGAAGGTGACTCCGTCGTCGTCGACGTTGGCCAGCCGCTCCTTGCCGTCTGCGATCTTCTGGTCGTCCTGCTCGCCGACCAGGTCCATCGCGATGACCTTCTTGAAGCCCGCGCCCAGCGACATCACCTGGAAGCCGCCGCTGTCGGTGTACGTGGGTCCGGGCCAGTTCATGAACCGGCCGAGACCGCCGGCCTGATCGACGATCTCCGGCCCCGGCTGCAGATAGAGGTGATAGGCGTTGGCGAGCACGGCCTGCGCGCCGAGCGCGGCGACCGACTCCGGCAGGACCGTCTTGACGGTGGCCTTGGTTCCCACCGGGATGAAGGCAGGGGTCTGGATCTCGCCGTGCGGTGTGGTGATGGTCCCGGTGCGCCCGGTGGTGCCTTCGAGGCGGGTTCGCGGAGCGAAGTGGCTGGTGGTCACGCAGGCCATCATCCCAGCCGTGCGCTCGGCCGCTCAAATTCGTTAGCGTTGTGCCCATGACTCGCACGATGAAACTGGCCGCGACCGCACTCCTCGGCTGTTCGATCGCCCTGGCCGCCACCGCCTGCGGTTCGGAGAACGAGGCGTCGTCCGGCGCCGACAAGTCCGGGGCCTCCGCGGTCACCGGTTCCAGCGACACCAGCGTCCCGGTGGTCGGCGGACCGAAGCCCCAGAGCACCGCCGCCACGGACGAGAGCACCGGCGAGGCGACGTCGTCGTCCGGGGACAAGACCTGCGGCCCCACCAAGGGGCCCGACGGCGCCCTCCAGATCCACATCGTCGCGGGCGACCTGTCCTGCTCGTCCGCCAAGGACATCGCGAATCAGTACGGACCCCTGATCGCGACCGGCGCACCGCAGACCGTGTCGGGCTGGGACTGCGGACCGTCGACGACCGTCGGCGAACTCGCCCGCTGCACCAAGGGCGGCCAGGCCTTCGCGCTGATGCCCAACTGAGGCTCGCAGGCCAACACGCGCAGTCGAGCGCGCAGTAGACCGCTCAGTAAACGCGACATTCGACGACAGAACCCCCGTCCGGGACGGGGGTTCTGTCGTCGAATGTAGTGTTTGTGTGTGGTGACGCGGTGCGACGCTCAGCCGAGCGCCTGCACCACTCGTTCGAGGGCGGCGACCCGGCTGCCCTTGACCAGCACAGCGTCGCCGCTGCGGAGTCCGCTCAGTGCGTCGACGGCGCCTTCGATGCCCGAGACATGCGCCACGCCGTCGCCGTAGGCGGGCTCGTCCACCGCGATCACCGTCACGCCCAGTTCACGGGCCCGCTCGGCGACGGCGCGGTGGGCGGCGTCGCTGTCGTCTCCGAGTTCGGCCATCGTGCCGAGCACCGCGAACCGGCGTCCGGCCTCGACGCGCGCCAGTGCCGACAGGCCCGCCGCCATCGACGTCGGGTTGGCGTTGTAGGCGTCGTTGATGACGACGACTCCCGCGGCCGTGGTGCTCATCTCCATCCGCAGTCCGGACAGACCCGCGCGCAGCAGGCCATCGGCGATCCGCTCGACCGACACCCCCACGCCGCCGCCGGCCGCGGCCGCGGCCAGGGCGTTGCCGACCTGGTGCTCGCCGCGTGCCCCGAGCCGCACCGGCACGCTGCCCCACGGGCTGTGCAGAGTGAAGGCCGCACGCAACTGGTCGTCGAGCACGATGTCGGTGGCGCGCACGTCCGCGGCGGGATCGACACCATAGGTCACGACCCGCGCGCTGGTCCGCGACGCCATCGCCGCGACCACCGGGTGGTCGGCGTTGAGAACGGCGAGTCCGTCGGCAGGCAGAGCCTCGACGAGTTCGCCCTTCGCCCGTGCCACATCCTCGATGCTGCCGAACATCTCCAGATGCACCGCCTCGACGCGGGTGAGCACTCCGACCGTCGGGGAGGCGATGGAGCACAGCTGTGCGATGTGACCGACACCGCGCGCGCCCATCTCCAGGACGACGGCCTCGGTGTCGTCGGGTGCGCCGAGCAGGGTCAGCGGCAGCCCGAGTTCGTTGTTGAACGACTTCTCGCTCGCGGCGGTGCGGAAGGTGGTCGACAGCACGCCGGCGAGCAGGTCCTTGGTCGACGTCTTGCCGACCGAGCCGGTGACGCCGACGACGCTGCCGGTGAGTCCGGCGCGGACGAAGCGACCGAGATCGGCGAGCGCCTCGGCGGTGTCCGCGACCTGGACGGCCGTCGCGGCGAGGGCCGGATCCGGCGTCCTGTCGGTCAGGTACACGGGAGCGCCGGCCTGCACCGCCGCCGGGATGTAGTCGTGGCCGTCACGCGCGGCGACGATCGGCACGAACAGCTGACCGGGCCGCGCGGACCGCGAGTCGATGCTCGCGGAATCGACCGTCACATCCGGTCCGTGAAGGGTGCCGCCGGTCGCGGCGGCGATCTGACTGGCGAGGAGATGCACGACAGACCACGGTACAAGCAAGCACGTATGGTTGCATCCATGAGCACCCCCCTCATCCGCCTGGTCGTCCTCTACGGCGGAGTGTCCGCCGAACACGACGTCTCCCGTGTGAGCGCCGCCCATGTACTGGCCGCCGCGGACCGCTCCAAGTACCGCCTGATCCCGGTCGGCATCGACAAGCGCGGCGGATGGCACCGCAACGACGCCGCGGCCGAAGCCCTGGCCGCAGGCGCGGAACTGCCGAACAGTCTCGACGTCGAAGGCCCCGAGGTGAATCCGCTTCAGGTGCTGGCCGGCCGTCCCGAAGACCTCACCGTGGTGTTCCCGCTGCTGCACGGGCCGCACGGCGAGGACGGCACCGTGCAGGGCATGCTCGAGCTGTTCAAGCTGCCGTACATCGGCTGCGGAGTGCTGGCATCGGCGGTCTGCATGGACAAGGCGATGGCGAAGGAGATCGCCGCTCGCGCGGGCATCCCGCAGTGCAAGTGGATCACCTTCCGCGACGGTGTGGACGACGCCCGCCAGGTGCTGGCCGACGCGACCGAGCAACTCGGTCTGCCGGTGTTCGTGAAGCCGGCGAACATGGGCTCGTCCGTCGGCGTCAGCCGCGCCGACTCGATCGAGGAACTCGACGCGGCGATCAACCACGCCCTCCGCTACGACGACGTGGTCGTCATCGAGGAGACGGTGACCGGCCGCGAGGTCGAGGTGGCCGTCCTCGGCAACGCCGCCCCCGACGCGTCCCTCCCCGGAGAGATCAAGCCCGGCAGTGACTTCTACGACTACGAGGACAAGTACGTCACCGGTGCCGCCGAGCTGATGATTCCCGCACCGCTGTCGGACGAGGCGATCGCGCAGGTGCGCGAGCTGGCCGCCGACGCCTTCGTGGCGTTGCGCTGCGCGGGCCTGGCGCGCGTCGACTTCTTCTACGAGGAGGACAGTCGCGGCTGGCTCCTCAACGAGGTCAACACGATTCCCGGTTTCACCCCCGGATCGATGTACCCCAAGATGTGGGAGGCCACCGGGATCACCTATCCCGACCTGATCGACCGCCTCGTGACGCTGGCGCTCGAAGTGCATCGCCGACGGAGCTCGTTCTCCACCGAGCACTGAGCGTCATCGGTCGGTGCCGATCACCTCACCGGTGGCTGCGTCGACGACCACTTCGGTGTCGTCGCCGGCTGTGCCGACGTTGATCTCGTACACCAGGCGGCCGTTCTCGCGATGGAGCTTCCACTCGGACACCGGTCCATCGACTCGCGCCTGCGCGGCCCTCATGGCGCGATCGGGTTCGACGGTGACTTCACCCGCCTCGAACCGCTCCGCGCCGGCGTGGGCTGCGTCGTCGCTGTGGAGATCGTCGGTCGTCTTCGCGACCACGCCGCCGTTCGCGGCGTCGATCGTGATGTCGGATTCCTGTGTGGCGGAGGCCAGCTCGATCTCGTACACGGTCCGGCCGTGCTCGGTCTCGAGCTTGACCGCGGTGGGCGACCCGGTGAACTGCGCTCCGGCGGTCCGCAGTGCGTCGCGCCAGGAGACGGCGGGCGCAGTCGCGGCGAGATCGACACCGCTTCGCGACGGCGCGGCCGACGACGCCGCCGGCGACTGCGACCCGGCGGTCTGGGTGATCGTCTCGGTCTTCGTCTCCGGCGTCGCGTCGTCGGTTCCGCACCCGGCGAGCAGACCTGCGCCCGCGGCCAGTACCGCGGCTGCCGAGAGTCTGATGTTCAGCGCATGTGTGTTCAAGGCGTGTCCTCCCAGAAGAGAAGTCTCGTCACGTGACTCACACCGTACGGACATTCTCCGGGCCGGACATTGGAAAAGGCCCCTGACCTGCTCTGCAGATCAGGGGCCCTCGGCGGTGGCGGAGGGATTTGAACCCCCGGTGCGGGGTTACCGCACACGACATTTCGAGTGTCGCACCTTCGGCCGCTCGGACACGCCACCGCGAAGAACTGTACCGCAGCCCGTCACCAGCACGAAATCGGCAGGTCAGACCCAGTTTCTCGACGATTCAGTGTCCGGAGCGCTTGTTGACGAGATCGTCGAACTTCTCCTTGGCCGTCTCGACCGCGCCGGTGACCTGCTCGCTGTTCGCGATCTCGGCCAGCTTTCCCTTCGCCGTCTCCACCGCGCTCACGACGTGCTCGTTGCTCGCGATCTCGGACAGCTTGTCCTTGGCCGTCTCCACGGCGCCGGCGACGTGCTCGTTGGCGGCCAACTCGGTCAACGCGGACTTCGCGTTCTCCACGGCACCGGTGACCTGCTCGCTGCTGGCGAATTCGTCGACCTTGCGCACCACCGTGTCGACGACCTCGGTGATCTTGTCGATGGGATCGGACATCTCATTCCCCTTCTCGCGATGTCTGCGCGGGCTGCGCCCACCTCCTCAATCTGCCACAGGCGCACGCGCGCGGCGAGAGCCCGGAAGCGAATTCAGGGATAGTTCAGGGCTGACCCCGACGGCCGGCGAAGAAGTCGCGGACCAGCGCGGCGCACTCGTCCTCACGGACCCCGCCGAGCACCTCCGGGCGATGCAGCTGCCGCTCATCGCGCAGCACGTCCCAGAGTGACCCGACGGCGCCGGTCTTCGGCTCCCAGGCACCGAAGATCAGCCGCGAGACGCGCGACAGTCCGATCGCGCCGGCGCACATCGTGCACGGCTCCACGGTGACGACCAGGGTGCAGCCCGACAGCCGCCATCCGTCGCCGTGGCGGGCGGTGGCCGCCCGCAGCGCCAGGATCTCGGCATGAGCGGACGGATCGCCATCGGCTTCGCGGCGGTTGGCGGCACGGGCCAGCTCGCTCCCGTCCGGCCCGAAGACGACTGCCCCGATCGGGACATCGCGGGAGTCCGCATCCCGTGCCGCTTCGAGTGCGACGGACATCAGGGCCGCCGCGTCCCGGTCCACCGCTCCCCGATCCGGTCGCGGGCTGGGGTCCACCGGCATGGACCCGGTCAGCGACCGAGCTTGTCGAGTTCCGCGGCAAGCTCGTCGGCGAAGCCGAGGCGCGCGGCGATCATGCCGATCTGCTCGTCGGCGTACAGATCGGTGTCACCGACGATGATGCTGAGCACGGCGTCCGGCAGACCGAGGTCGGCCAGGATCGAGAGGTCGCCCTCCTCCCACGGATCCACGTCGTCGAGCTCGTCGGGATCGATGTCGGGGATGTCGACGTGCAGCGCGTCGAGGGCGTCGGCGGCGATGTCGTACTCCACCGCCGCGGTGGCGTCCGAGAGGAGCACGTGGGCTCCGGCGGGAGCCGGCCGGACGATGAGGAAGAACTCGTCGTCCACGTCCAGGAGGCCGAACACGGCTCCGGTGGCCCGCAGTTCCCGCAGCTGCAGTTCGGCGTCGTCGAGACTGTCGAGAGCGGACGGCTTCAGCGTCGTGAGCTTCCACCCCGACTCCTCGCGGACGACCGCGACAGCGAATCCTTCGACCTCGTCGTATTCGCTCTGCGCACCGGGCTTCGCCATGACCGCCACCGTAGTCGGTTTTCGGGACTCTCCCAAGTCGAACCGACCCCGATGTGCCACGCTGGAACCGTGTCTGCTGCACCGTCTCGCCCCGTCTGCATCCTCGGTCTCGGCCTCATCGGCGGGTCCCTGCTCCGCCGCCTCTCCGACACGGGCGGTCCCGCGTTCGGCTACAACCGCTCGGCGGGCACCGTCGAGGCCGCGGCGGCCGACGGCTACGACGCCTCCACGGACCTGTCCGCGGTCCTCGAGCGCGCCCGGAACGACGACGCGATCGTCGTTCTGGCGACTCCCTTCACCGCACTCGAACCGATGATCACCGCGGTCCGGGAGCTGGCGCCGGACTGTCTTCTCACCGATGTGGTGAGCGTGAAGGAGCAGGTCTCCGACCTCGTCGGACGGCTCCATCCGCGGGCCCGGTACGTCGGCGGGCATCCGATGACAGGCACCACCGAGTCGGGTTGGCCGGCCACCGATCCGGGGCTCTTCGAGGGCGCGATGTGGATGGTCGCGACGCACGACGACACCGTCGCCGACGACTGGCTCGACGTCGCGGGGATCGCCCTGGCCGCAGGCTCGTACGTGGTACCCGCCGCGGACGACGCGCACGACCGCGCGGCGGCGGCGATCTCCCACAACCCGCATCTGACCGCCGCGGTGACCGCCACGGTCGGCGCGGGTGAGAGCGACCTCGCGCTCCGGCTGGCCGCAGGCAGCTTCCGGGACGGCACTCGGGTGGCGGGTACCGCCCCCGACCTGCAGCGGGCCATGCTCGAAGCCAACTCGGTGGCCCTGCTCAACACGCTGAGCGAGACGATCGACCGGTTGATCACCGCGCGGGACGCGCTGCGCGAGCACGGCGACGTCGCGGTGATCGTCGACGACGGTCACCGCGCGCGGCGCAAGTACGAGCGGATCGCCGGATCGCCGCCGGAGCCGATCACCGGCGTCCGGATCGGCGATGCCCGGTGGCAGGAGGAACTGCGCAGGCAGGCCCACCTGGCCCGGGTGTGGATGGGCTGAGCGGCCCGGATCAGATCAGCGTCGCGATACCCGCGTAGTCGCGCACGATGCCTGCGTCGTCGACCGTCAGATCGCGACGTCCCTTGGGACCGATCACCGTGACGCGGCCTTCCGGGCCGCCGACGTACCTCTTCTGCACCGAGTCGATCTCACAGTCGGGCAGCCGGAGCCTGACGACCGGGACGTCGTCGCGGCGGACGCCGTCGGCGATCCCGAAACGCCGGATCGGCAGTCCCTTGAAGAAGGGCGAGAGCTCCAAGTCGATCATCTCGGCCCCGTCGAAGTCGCTGCGCACGGTGCTGGTCGGCGACTGGACCATCCAACGACCGTCCATGTCACGGCTGATGTCGAGCGAGCTCTCGCCGCCGGCGCGCAGCAGGCGCACCGACAGCCGCCGCGTCACCCCGCTGTCGTTGGTGACGAGTTCGTACGATGCGGAGTAGGCCTCGGTGGTGTCGGTGGCGGCGGCCACGATGCGGCCGTACGCGCGGACCCGGGCACCGCTCAGATTCAGCCGCACTTGCTCGAACCGATCGCCGTCGGCGCTACGCCAGGTCAGCATCGCTTTCACGCCGGCATCGGCGGACGACGCGTCGAAGGAAGTCATTCTCTAACGGTAGCGTCATCCCTCGTATCGACAGGTGAGCATGCCCGAAGACTGCGCGTCCTGCGTCGTCTGACGGTCGACCACCTTGCCGTCGACCGTGATGCTGCACGATGCCGGATCGGTGTCCGAGAGGATCACGCTGACCCGCAGCAGCGCGTTCTGGCTGCCGCGCACGGTGTGCCGCCACGTGCCGCCGGCGTTGCGTTCGATCTTCACCGACGTGTCGTCGACGTACAGGATGGTCGCGCGCCCGGAGTCGACCTGGTACTCCACCGTCGCGGCGCCGGAGTGGACCGGCGGCTGCGCGCTGTCGGGATCGCGCGGCACCGACTGTTCGGGTTGGTCGGGCAGGCCCCGCAGATAGGGATCGTCGGTCGACTGCGCGGCGGGCGGATCGGCTCGCCGCACCGGGCCGTCGTCGCCGGTCGGAAACATCCGGAAGGCGAGCGCCAGGCACAGCACCCCGACGGCGACGACGGCGACGCCGACGGCGAGACCGCGACGTCGATCCGGAGGTGGCTGCGGCGCGGGCGCGGGTGGGGTGGGATCGGGCGGCGCGGCCGCGGGCTGCGGCCCGGCGAGAGCGCGTTCCCGGTCGTCGTAGGTGAACAACGGAGCGCCGTGCTCGCTGTAGCCGAGCGGTGGGTACGACTGCCCGGGAGCCAGCGGCGGCCGGTATCCCGGCGCCGGCTGCGATGACCGGTCCACGGCGGCTCCTCCCGACGACGTCCTCCCTTCGATGGTGCCAGAGGCGACGGCCCGGGCACGCCGACGGCCCGGATCCCCGATCGAGAATCCGGGCAGTCGCGGCCGGATCGGTCAGGCCTTGACGTCGGACGGATGCGTCGCCAGCGGAGTCACCGTGATGTCCATGTACGGGAACAGCGGCAGCCCCGACAGGATCTCGTGCAACTCGTCGTTCGACTCGACGTCGAAGATCGAGTAATTGGAGTACTCGCCGACGATGCGCCAGATCTGCGGCCACTTGCCCGACCGCTGAAGCTCCTGCGAGTACGCCTTCTCCCGCGCGACGGTCTCCTCACGGACCGTCAGGTCCATGTCGTGCGGAATCCGCACATCCATCCGGACGTGGAACAGCATCGGCTCAGCCCTCCACCGGATCGAGCACGAAGCCGTAATCGATCGTGTAGCCGCCGTGACCGTCCGGCTTCGGGTCGAGAATCAGTTCCGGCTTCACGGCGTCGGCGATGTCGTCGCCGTTGTGCGGATCGCCCGGGAAGTACAGCTGGGCGGTCAGCAGTTCGTGCCCCGGAGCCGAGACCTTGACGTGCAGGTGAGCCGGGCGCCACGCGTGCCAGCCGGCGGCGGCGATCAGCTTGCCGCACGAGCCGTCCGTCGGGATCTGGTAGGGGGCGGGACGGATCGTGGTGATCTTGAACTTGCCGTCGGGGCCGGTCGAGAAGGTGCCGCGCAGATTCCACTCCGGGATGCCCGGGGCGAACTGCGAGTAGTAGCCGTCGGCGTCGGCGTGCCACAGCTCCACCTTGCCCTGCAGCGGGGTGCCGTCGGTGGAGGTGATCTGCGCCTCCCAGACCAGCGGATCGCCCGCCTCGCCGTCGCGCATCGGGATGGTGCCCTCGGCGCCCTGCTCGGGCGCATCCGGGACGTAGTACGGCCCTTCGATCGAGCCCTTGTTGCCGTGGCGGTGCGCGGTGTTGACGTCCTCGACGACGTGCTCCACCCACACGTCCAGGAACAGCGGCCACTCGCCGTCGAGGCCCACCTGGATCATCCACGCCTTGAGGGCGTTGTACTCGTCGTAGGTGACCTGGTTGTCGCGGATCGTCTGGTGGACCCCGGCCAGCACCTGGCGGGCGAGCTTGTCGACGCGCTCGGGGCTGACGTTCTTGACGGCGTCGTACGGCGACTTGTCCTGCTGGAAGCGCTCGGTGGCGGATGCGCCTGACGCCGCGGCGGACGGGCTGTGCTCGGTGGTGGTCATGACTGTCTCCTTTGATCTTCAGTTCGTCGTCTCGCCCATGGGCTGTGCGAGGAGTCGTTCACTTGTCGGTGCGGTAGCGGTCGAGTTTGTCGGGGTCGATGTCGATTCCGAGTCCGGCGCGGGATGAGGTCTGCAGGCAGCCGTCACGGATCTGGAGCGGTTCGGCGAGCAGGTCGTCGCTCATGTCGAGGAAGTTCGACAGTTCGCCCGCATAGCGCGAGGTCGCTTCGAACGCCGCACCGAAGGCCAGCGCGCAGGCCGTGCCTATCTGGCCGTCGATCTGATTGCCCATCACCATCTCCAGGCCGAGGCCCTCCGCCAGGTGATGCACACGCCGCGACTGCGTGAATCCGGTGCGGGCGGTCTTGATGTTGATCGCCGTGGCCGATCCCGCGAGGATCTCGCGAGTCACGTCGGCCGGCGTGGGCACCGATTCGTCCGCGATGAACGGGATGTCGAGCTTGCCGACCAGCCAGCGACGCCCGAGGACGTCGTCGGCGGGGCAGAGTTCCTCGGCGAACAGCAGGTCGAGGTCGGCCATCTCCTTCATGGCGCGGGCCGATTCGGCGGCGGTCCAGCCGCGATTGCCGTCGATGTACAGCTCGACGCTGTCGCCGAAGTGTTCGCGCAGCGCCCGGACGACGGCGATGTCGAGCTCGGCCGGGCGCCGCCCGACCTTCACCTTGAACGTCGAGATACCGTGCCGCTCGCGCACCTTCTGAGCTTCGGCGACCATCTTCGCCGGGTCGTCGAAGCCGAGCATGTGGCTCACCCGCATACGGTCGGTGTATCCGCCGAGGAGTTCGGAGACCGGCTGGCCGAGGGTCTTGCCCAAGGCGTCCCACAGGGCCATGTCGATCGCCGACTTGGCGGTGGGATTGCCGACGGTCCGTGCCAGCCTCGCCCCCACCTGTTCGCGTTCGAGCAGGGTGAGGCCGTGCAGTTGTTCGGCGAAGACGTCCTCGATGACGGCGACGATGCCGCGCTGGGTCTCGCCGTAGGTGTAGGGCCGCGGCGGCGCCTCGGCGACGCCGATCACCCCGTCGTCGGTGTGCACGCGGACCAGGACGTGCTCGGCCGCGTGCACCTCGCCCGAGGCGAAGTGAAGGGGTTTGAGGTAGGGAATCGAGAAGGGAATCGATTCCACCCGGGTGATCTTCAACGTGTCTCTCCCATCGAGGAGTCCAGGGCCCGCGCGGACGCGGACGCGAATGCAGCGGCGGCGACGGCGGCCACGGCGTCGACCACCGGGTTGTCGTCGCCCGCGCGCCGGGCGAGAGCCACCGGCATGGTTCCGGTGTCGGGCAGGTCGCGCACCACGACGTTCTCCAGCGGCAGTGCGCGGACGGAGGCGGGCAGCAGGGCCACGCCGAGTCCGGCGGCGACCAGCGCCAGGAGCACCGGGGTGCCGGAGGCGTCGTGGGCGCGGTGCGGGACGAAGCCCGCTGTGCGGCAGGTGCGGACGGCGGCCTCGTTGACCGCCGAGTCGCGACTGTCGTACATGACGAACGATTCGCTGCGCAGATCGTCCACCGAGACCACCGGTTCCACCGCGAGACGGTGGTCGGAGGCGACCGCCAGGACGAGTGGCTCCACGTCGATCGTCCGGACCTCGATCCCCTCTCCGACCACCGGCGGCCGGAGTACGCCGAGGTCGATGGCGCCGTCGCGGAGCCGATCGCACTGGTCGGGGGTCAGCAGATCGGAGACGATCCGCAACTCCACGTGCGGCAGTTCGCTGCGGACGGCCCGGGCGATGCGCGGCAGATGCGAGAACACGGCGATGCCGGTGAGTCCCAGGCGGACCACACCGCTGCGGCCGGCCGCGACGCGCTGCACGCCGTCGACGGCCGCGTCGATGCCCACCAGAATCCGGTCCACCTCGCCCTTGAGGAACTCACCCGCCGCGGTCAGCGTCACCTGACGGGTGGTGCGGGCGAACAGCGAGACCCCCAGCTCGGCCTCCAGTTGGCGGATCGCGTACGACAACGCCGGCTGCGCGATGTGCAACCGGTCCGCCGCCCGCCCGAAATGACAGGTGTCGGCGACGGCGGCGAAATATCGCAGATGCCGTAGCTCCATGTCGCGCTCCTGTCGGTGTGTCGATTCACCGGCCGGGACGCATCGTCATAGTCGCCCCGCTGTGTGATCCGGATCATCCGTACGACCACGGTAAGCACAAGATCCATACGACACCAGGACTCATTTTCGCCTTATTGATCTGTCCTGTTTATGAATCTACGCCTGGGTCAACACTGGGGTTTCTACTGGTGTGAGTGCCATCACGAGATGGGACCGTCGAGGGACAACGCACACAGGAGGTTCTCAATGACTGCGACCAGTTCTCGCCCCAGCGCGTCGATTCCCGGTACGGCGATCACCGCGGACACCCGCGAGCACGTCCGCGAAGTACTCCGGGACGCCGTCATCGACGACCGCGAGGCCGGGGTGTTCCGCGCCAACCGCCGGATCTTCACCGACGAGGACATCTTCGAACTGGAGATGCGGCACATCTTCGAGGGGAACTGGATCTACCTCGCGCACGAGAGCCAGGTCGCGAACCCGGGCGACTACTTCACCACCTACATCGGCCGCCAGCCGGTGGTCATCACCCGCGGCCGCGACGGCGA
Organism: Gordonia cholesterolivorans; assembly: GCF_039531975.1. NCBI lineage: Bacteria > Bacillati > Actinomycetota > Actinomycetes > Mycobacteriales > Gordoniaceae > Gordonia > Gordonia cholesterolivorans. The sequence goes on from NZ_BAAARB010000016.1 coordinate 33,337, forward strand.
ACTCAACTGCCTGATCAACGCCTGCGCGCACCGCGGAGCGATGATCTGCCGCCGCAAGACCGACAACCGGATGACGCTCACCTGCCCGTTCCACGGCTGGACCTTCCGCAACGACGGCACCCTGCTCAAGGTGAAGGACCCCGACGGCGCCGGATACCCGTCCACCTTCGACTGCGAGGGATCGCACAACCTCACCAAGGTCGCGCGGTTCGACAGCTATCGCGGGTTCCTCTTCGGCAGCCTCAACGCCGACGTCCTCCCCCTCGAGGAACACCTGGGCGAGACCCGCCGGGTGATCGACATGCTCGTCGACCAGTCGCCGGACGGCCTGGAGGTGCTGCGCGGCGCGTCGACCTACACCTACGACGGCAACTGGAAGGTCCAGGCGGAGAACGGCGCCGACGGCTACCACGTGACCGCGACGCACTGGAACTACGCCGCCACCACCTCCCGGCGCACCACCGGGGAGTCGAAGAACGACGCGAAGGTGCTCGACGCCGGCGGATGGGGCAAGTCCGGCGGCGGCTACTGGTCGTACCCGCACGGTCACCTGTGCCTGTGGACCTGGGCGGCCAACCCGCAGGACCGGCCGCTGTGGGACCGGATGGACGAACTCAAGGCCCAGTTCGGCGAGGCCAAGGGCGAGTTCATGGTGAAGGGCTCACGCAATCTGTGCCTGTATCCGAATGTCTACCTGATGGACCAGTTCTCCACCCAGATCCGGCACTTCCGCCCGATCGCACCGGACAAGACCGAGGTCACGATCTACTGCATCGCGCCGAAGGGTGAGAGCGACGCCGCCCGTGCCCACCGCATCCGCCAGTACGAGGACTTCTTCAACGCGTCGGGAATGGCGACGCCGGACGACCTCGAGGAGTTCCGGTCGTGCCAGCTGACCTTCCGCGCGACCGCCGCGCCCTGGAACGACATGAGCCGCGGCGCCGAACACTGGCTCACCGGTCCGGACGAGGTCGCCACCGCGCTCGACATGCCGAACGTGATCTCCGCCGGCCTGAAGAACGAGGACGAGGGTCTCTACCCCGTGCAGCACGGCTACTGGCTCAAGACCATGCGCCGCGCCGTCGATGCCGAGGACGTCGAGACCGCCGTCGGCTGAGCGCGATCGGACCACCACTTCGTACCCGAGATCGGACAGGACTCATGACTACCGCCCAGACCACTCCGGCCGACACCGACGGCCGCAAGCTCATCACCCAGAACGCCATCGAACAGTTCCTCTACCGCGAGGCACGGTACCTCGACGACCGCGAGTTCGAGAAGTGGCTCGACTGCTACGCCGACGACGTCGTCTACTGGATGCCGTCGTGGGCCGACGACGATCGCCTCACCGAAGACCCCCGACGGGAGATCTCGCTGATCTACTACGGCAACAAGGGCGGGCTCGAGGACCGGGTGTTCCGGATCCGTACCGAACGGTCGTCGGCGACGTCGCTTCCCGAGCCGCGCACCAGCCACAACATCACCAACGTGGAGGTGATCGAACGGCGCGACGACATGGTTGACGTCCGGTTCAACTGGCACACCATGTACTTCCGCTATCACACCGTCGACCCGTACTACGGCACGTCGTTCTACACGATCGACTTCTCCGGCGAGGCACCGCTGATCCGCCGCAAGACCGTGGTCCTCAAGAACGACTACATCCACCACGTGGTGGACGTCTACCACTTCTAGGGACTCACCATGACTGTCACTTCCGGCCCCGCATCCGGACGCACCGCGGCACCCGCCGAGGCGCCGACGCACCGCGTCGCACTCGCCTTCGAGGACGGGGTCACCAAGTTCATCGACTGCCGCGAGGACCAGACGGTGGCAGACGCGTCGTACCGGCAGCGGATCAACATCCCGCTCGACTGCCGCGACGGCGCCTGCGGCACCTGCAAGGCCATGTGCGAATCGGGCGACTACGACGGCGGCACGTACATCGACGACGCCCTGTCGCCCGCGGAGTCGGCCGACGGCTACGCCCTGCCGTGCTGCATGAAGCCGCGGTCGGACCTGGTGCTGCAGATCGCGGCCACGTCGGACGTCGCCAAGACCCAGGCCGCCGAGTTCAGCGCCACCGTGGTCGGGCTCGAGCGCCTCTCGCCCACCACGATGCGCCTGTCCGTCGAGATCCCGAACCGCTCCGAGCTGGCGTTCCTGCCCGGTCAGTACGTCAACATCGACGTTCCGGGCACGGACGACGGCAGCGGGAGTCCGGTGCGCCGCTCGTATTCCTTCGCCAACGGACCGCACGAGGACACTCTCGTCTTCCTGGTGAAGCTGACTCCCGGCGGCGCGATGTCGACCTATCTCACCGACCGGGCGTCGACCGGCGATCTGCTGACGCTGCGCGGGCCGCACGGATCGTTCTTCCTGCGCGAATCGATGCGGCCGGCACTGCTGCTCGCCGGCGGCACGGGCCTCGCGCCGATCCTCGCGATCCTGCGGAAGCTGCGCCACGACGGCAGCGCGCGCCGCATCCATCTCATCTACGGCGTCTCCACCGACGACGACCTCGTGGAGACCGAGACGCTCGACCGGATGCAGTCGGAGGTCGCCGGATTCACCTGGGACCACTGCGTCTCCGATCCCGGCAGCAGCGCCGCGAACAAGGGCTACGTCACCTCGCTGATCGCTCCCCGTCACCTCTACGGCGGCGACGTCGCGACCTACCTGTGCGGGCCGCCGCCGATGGTCGAATCGGTGCGCAGACACTTCGTCGAGGCGGGGATCGAACTGACCGGGTTCTACTACGAGAAGTTCGCCCTCGCTGCGGGCCCGTCGCCCGCCGAGCCGGTGACCGACGCAGTCGCGGCATCGGCGTCGGCGAACGCCGAGGCGCCCGTCGACGTGCCGATCGCGCCCGCCCTCGACGCCCGCGCCGTCGCGGGGCAGCCGGTGCTTCCGGCGATCAGCCTGCCCGGTCTCGAACCGCGGTCCGCGCCGGGCGCGGACGAGTCCCGGGCCCGCATCGCCGGGCAGCGGATCTGGCCGGAGCCGACCGCCGCCGAACCGTCTGCTCTGCTCGACGCCGACACCGGAGTCCTGGAACCCGGTGCGGCCAGGTCGATCGCCGGGCAGGAGGTGTTCCCCGGCTCGGCTGCCGCCCCCGTGGCGGACGTCGACGCGGCCGCCGAATCGGTGGCAACCCAGCCCGGGACCACGGCGGACGAGCCCGCGAGCATTGCACCCGCAGAGGTCCCGACGGTCGGTTCCGAGGGTTATGAGATCGGCGAAGAGCATCCCGAGATCCACGAATCCGATGCGCTCTTCGAAGCCCGAGCCGCGCTGGAACTCGGTGCTCTCGAGTTGATGATCGGCCGGATGACCTCGCAGCAACTCGCCGGGTATCGCCTCCTCGCGGAGGCCACCGTCCCGTACGTGGACGGCGATCGCTTCGTCGACTCAGCCGAGTACACGGCCACCAACGCCGCTTTCCACGACTACCTGTTCCACGTCACCGGCAACACCCACCTGCTGGAGGCGTACACCGCGCTCGGGGTCAAGGGCCGGATGAGCGAAGTACTGCGGACCGCCACCTGGTGCCATCCCCTGTGCACCCAGGACCATCTCGACATCGTCGCCGCGTTCGAAGCCGGAGACCGCGACACCGCCCGCGCCCTCATCAGCGCACACGGCGAACGATCCAAGCAGACGATGCGGCGAGCGATGGCCGACGAACTCGCCGCTCGCAAGCCACGGTTCGTGACTCCGGGACGGTTCGCCGGGAAGGTCGTCGTCGTGACGGGCGCCGGGCAGGGCATCGGCGAGGCCACGGCCCGCCGGATCAGCGCCGAGGGCGGACGCGTGGTGGTGGCCGACCGGTCCGAGTACGCGCGCACGGTCGCGTCTGATCTGTCGGCGAGCGGACCCGGCGCGATCGCGGTGAACGCCGATCTGGAGTCGTATGCCGGCGCCGCGGAGGTGATCGATCGCGCGCTGGCCGCCTACGGGCGGGTGGACGTGCTGGTCAACAACGTGGGCGGCGCCATCAACTTCAAACCCTTCACCGAGTTCACCGACGAGGAGATCCGCGCCGAGGTGGACCGTTCGTTGATGACCACGCTCTACGCTTGCCGCGCGGTGCTGCCCACGATGGTGGAGCGAGGCGGCGGCGTCATCGTCAACGTCTCCTCGGCGGCCACCCGGGGCATCCATCGGATTCCGTACTCCGCGGCCAAGGGCGGGGTCAACGCGATCACCGCCTCCCTGGCGATGGAGTACGCACCGGCCGGTGTGCGAGTGGTGGCCACTGCCCCCGGCGGAACCGACGCCCCGCCGCGCCGTGTTTCACGGGGAACACCGGTGCCGGCCGACGACACGCAGCGCGAATGGTTCCAGGCACACATCGACCAGACGCTCGACGCCTCCCTGATGAACAGGTACGGAACCCTCGACGAACAGGCCGCGGCGATCTGCTTCCTGGCCTCCGACGAGGCCTCGTACATCACCGGTTCGGTGCTTCCGGTCGCCGGCGGCGACCAGGGGTGAGCCCCATGCGTGCCCGTCGTTCGCGGCAGTCGACCGCGAGCGACGCCACGCGTCCGCCCCCGACAGGAATAACCTCGACAACCATGATCATCGAGGCCGCCTGCGTCGGCCGGGAGAACGAACTGTCGGAGCTGACCGGCCGCGTCGCCGACGCCGCCGGTCCCGGCTTCGTGCTGATCACAGCCCCGCACGGTGCCGGGAAGTCGACGTTGCTGCGGCGCCTGTCGGAGATCCTGCGGGGTCGCCGGGTCCGGGTCGCCGCCGCACCCGAGCTCGGCGATCCGGCCGAGCTCTTCGGTGACGACCCCGCAGCGCTGCTGATCGACGACGCCGATCATGCGGACGACGCGGCTCTGCGCCGGCTCGGGCGGCTCGCCGCCGCGCGTCCGCAGGCCCACGTCACGGTGATCCTGGCCGCGGAGCGGTCCACGCCCGCCATCGCCGACCTGCTGCCGGACACCTTGCGACTTCCAGGTCTGGACCGCAGCGCCGTGGCGGAGATCGCCGCGGCCCGCGGGCGGTCGGTGCACCCGTCTCTTCTCGACGAACTGACCAGGCACACGATGGGCCGACCGCGCGAGATCGTCGAACTGCTCGACGAGTTGCCCGACCGTCTGTGGTCGCGGGCCGACGCAGCCCTGCCCGCACCGGCCCGTGAGGTGGAACGGGTCCAGACCGCCCTGGCGGCGTGCCGACCGGAGACGCGGCGGCTCATCGAGGCGATCGCGATTCTGAACGATCCGGACTCACTCGGCACGGCCGTGGAACTCTCGGCGGTCGGCGACGTGCTGTCCGCCGTCGACGAGGCGGTCGGAACCGGGCTCGTGGAGCCGGCCGCCGCCGTCGGTCCGGCCGCCTCGGCCCTGGCCGTGCCGACTCCGGTCACCCGTGCCGCGGTACTCGAAGTGCTGGGGCCCAAGCGGACTGGGTTGCTGCACCGCCGAGCCTCGGAGCTGGTGGCGGATCCGGCACGCAGACTGCACCATCGCGTCGCCGCCGCACCGGTGCCGGACGCCGAACTCGCGGACGAGGTCGCCGCACTGGCGGCCGATCGGGGCGGCGCGGGCGAATGGGCGGAGGCCGCCAAGCTCTACCGTGAGGCCGGGCGGCTGACCGACGAGCCGCTCCGGCATGCCGAACGAGTGACGCTCTCGGTGGACGCGCTCTTGGCCGACGGTGACTGCCTCACCGCCGGTTCCATGGTGCCGACGGTGGAGAGCCTTCGCGAGACTCCGCTGCGCAATGCGACACTCGCTTATCTGGCGATCCTGCGCGGACGATCGGCCGAGGCCCGGATCCGGCTCGACAGAGCGTGGGGCATCGTCAGCGTGGAGCGCGAACCCGCGATCGCGGCCCTCATCGCGCAGCGTTACGTACTGCACTGCCTGGTCCGCTGTCAGGGCGAGCGCCTCGTCGGCTGGGCGGACCGCGCGATCGACATGGCCGGAACCGCCTCGCCCGCCGGTGTGGAGGCCGCCGCGATCCGCGGGCTCGGCCTGGCATGGTCCGGCCGCACGGCCGACGCCGTCGCGTCGTACGACGCGCTGGGCCGCGACGTCCGGTTCGGAGCGCAGACGCAGCGGGTCGCCATCGGCCACGGCTGGCTGCAGCTGGGGCTGGACGAGGTGGACTCCGCGCGCACCAGTCTCGAGACGGCGGTGTCGATGGCGAATCTGGGCGGCTCCAAACGCATCACGCTGTGGGCACTGGGCTGGCTGGCCCGTCTGCGGTTCGTGACCGGCGACTGGGACGGGGCACTGCTCACCGTCGCGCAGTCGCGCGAGCTCGCGACCACCAGCGGCATCACCCTCGCCACCCCGCTCGCCGACTGGACCGCGGCTCAGGTCCACTGCCTCCGAGGCGACCGGGAGGCCGCGGACGCCGCGGTCGCGCATTCGGCCCGACTGGCGGGCGACTACGAGATCATGCAGATTCCGCTGCTGCTGGCACAGGCGCAGATCGCCGAGGCGGCCGCCGATTACAACAAGGTCACCCGGGTTCTCTCCCCGCTGAGGCTCCTCGCCGAGGACACTCCGGCTCTCACCGAACCGGGCTGGTGGCCGTGGGTGGACGTGCTGGCCAACGCGCTGGTACTCGACGGCCGGCTCGAGGCCGCCGACAGTCTGCTCCGCCCGCACGAGGAACTGGCCGACCTGCGCGGGCATCGTTCGGCCGGTGCCCGGCTCCGCTACGCCCGCGGCCGCTATCTCGGTGCCATCGGCGACATCGCCTCCGCGCGAAGGAAGTTCGAGGAGGCCCTCGAGCTTCTCGACGGTCTGCCCCTGCGGCACGACCAAGCGCGCGTCAACTTCGCCTACGGGCAGACTCTCCGCCGGGCGGGCAAGCGGCGCGCCGCCGATGCGGTGATGGGCAACGCCCGCGACATCTACCGGTCGCTCGGAGCCACGGCGTACGTCGACCGCTGCGACCGCGAGTTGAAGGCCGGCGGCCTGCACGCGGTTCGCGGCGACCGCAGTTCTGCGGAGCTGACACCGCAGGAGGAGTCGGTGACCGCGCTGGTGGCCTCCGGGATGAGCAACCGGGAGGTGGCCGCCGAGCTCTACATCTCACCGAAGACGGTGCAGTACCACCTGACCCGCATCTACGCGAAACTCGGCGTCCGGTCGCGTTCGGAGCTGGCCGCGCTGCGCCGGTGATCTCGGCAGCGGCTACTGCGCCAGCAGATGGTCCAGCAATGCCGGATTCACGATCTGCGGTTGCTGAGCACAGGCCAGGTGGGCCGACTCGGGAACCACCAGCAGCCGACCGTCCTGGACGCCGTCGACGATCTCGGCCAGGACCGACGGTCCGGTCGCGGTGTCGTCGCGGCCGGCGATCGCCAGGGTCGGCGCGGAGATCGACGGCAGATCGGCGCGCTGATCCATCGCGGCGATCGCCTCGCAGCAGCCCGCGTACCCCTCTGCGGGCGTGCCCGCGACCATCGCCTCGTAGTAGCGCTTCCGCTCGGCGTCGGCGGACAGGTACTCGGGGGTGAACCAGCGGCTCACCACCGCCTCGGCGATCGGCGCGACACCGTCCGCACGCACGGCGGCTGCCCGTTCCGCGTACGACTCGGCGTTGGCCAGCCGGGCCCCGGTGCACAGCAGCGCCAGGCGCCGAACGCGGTGCGGTGCGCGGACCGCGACCCGCATCGCGGTCATGCCGCCGAGCGAGAGCCCCACCAGGTGGGCGCGGTCGACGCCGAAACCGTCGAGGAGCGCCAGCACGTCATCGGCGAGGTCGTCGATGCTGTACGGCCCGTCCGGCACCGGGCTCTGCCCGTGACCGCGGGTGTCGTAGCGGATCACCATGAAGTGCTGTTCCAGATCGGCGATCTGCGCGTCCCACATCCGGTGCGTGGAGCCGAGCGAGTTGGAGAGCACGACGGCGGGTCCGTCGGGCCGGCCGCTGACCACCGCGTGGACGTCGACGGCGCTCATCGGATCGCCTCGAACACGGCCGCGAGTCCCTGGCCACCGCCGATGCACATCGTGACCAGCACGTTTCGGGCGCGTTGTCGCCTCGCCTCATGGGCAGCGGTGACCACCAGCCGCGCGCCGGTCGCTCCGATCGGGTGGCCCAGCGAGATGCCCGAGCCGTTGGGATTGAGCCGCTCGTCGCCGGGCTCGACTCCCCATTCGGCCAGGACGGCCAGCACCTGCGCGGCGAAGGCCTCGTTGAGTTCGATGAGGTCGATGTCGTCGAGTGTCAGTCCGGCGCGCGCGAGTGCCTTGGCGGTGGCACCGACCGGCCCGATCCCCATCTCCTCGGGTGCGCATCCGGTGACGGCCCACGAACGCAGTGCGAGCATCGGATCGAGATCGCGCCGCTCCGCTTCGGCGAGTGTGGTGACCACCATCATCGCGGCGCCGTCGTTCTGGCCCGAGGCGTTTCCGGCGGTGACGGTCGAGTCGGGGTCGACGGCCAGGCGGATCGGCCGCAGTCGGGCCAGCGATTCGGCCGTGGTGCCGGGACGTGGATGCTCGTCCCGGTCGACGACGACGTCGGGGTCGCGGCGGCCGCCCGGGACGGTGACCGGAACGATCTCGTCGGTGAATCGGCCGGCCTCGATGGCGGCGAGGGCACGGCGATGCGATTCGGCGGACAGCCGATCCTGTTGCTCTCGGGTGAGTCCGTAGCGGGCGCGCAGATTCTCGGCGGTCTCGATCATCCCTCCCGGTACCGGATGCGACTGCCCGCCCGCCGTCAACCGAGCACGATCGAGGCGATCGCGCAGTTCCACGCCACCCTGCCCGACCCCGGTGCGCAGGCCGAGCGCGTAGTGCTCGACGGTGGACATCGACTCGGCGCCGCCCGCGACGATCAGATCGGCCCCTCCCCCGGCGATCTGCGCCGCCCCGGACAGGACGGCCTGCAGACCCGAGCCGCAGCGGCGGTCGAGCTGCATTCCGGGCACCCCGGCGCCGAGTCCGGCGTCGAGGGCGGCGATCCGGCCGAGAGCCGGCGACTCGCCGCTCGGATACCCCTGTCCCAGCACGACGTCGTCGACCTCGTTCTCTCCGAGACCGGTCCGGGCGACGAGCTCGCTGAGCAGGTCGGTCGCGAGGCGGTCGACCGTCAGCTTCGCCAGCGCTCCGCCCATGCGGCCGACCGGTGTCCGCAGCGGGGAACAGATCACGATGTCGTCGTGGGTGCGAATGCCGGACGCAGTAACCATGCGTCCAGCCTAGAAAGCCGGACCCATATCGTGAAGTACATGTTCTACGATCGCTGAAACAGGAGAGGTATCAATCATGGAACTGCGGCATCTCCGGTATTTTCGCGTGGTCGCCGAGGAGCTGCACTTCCGTCGCGCCGCCGAACGTCTGCACATCGCGCAGCCGCCGCTGTCTTCGCAGATCAGACAGCTCGAAGAAGAGCTCGGCGTCCAGTTGCTGACGCGATCGACCCGTCGCGTGGAACTGACTCCGGCCGGGGAGGTGTATCTGGACCGGGTCCGCGAGATCCTCGACGCCGTCGATGCGGCCGGCGAGCAGGCGCACCGGGTGGCCGAGGGCATGCAGGGCGCGTTGACGATCGGGTGCGTCGGATCGGCCACCTATTCACTCTTCCCGCGTCTGGTGCGAGCACTGCGCGACGAGCTGCCCGGCGTCGATGTGAGCGTGCGCGGCGAGATGCTGGCCCCCGACCAGGTGACGGCGCTCGAGGCCGGCCGGATCGATCTGGCGCTGCTGCGGCCCCCGGTCACCAGTGCGCGCGTGGTGGTGGAGCCGGTGCGCCACGATCGACTGATCGCGCTGGTTCCCGACAGTCACCGGCTCGCCGGACGCGGCGAGGCGGATCTGGCCGACCTGCGCGACGACGACTTCGTGATGCACGCGGGCCACGGCCGCTCGGCGCTCAACGGACTGGTCACCGGCCTGTGCGCCGACGCCGGGTTCGTTCCGCGGATCCGGCACGAGGTGACCGAGACCTCGACTCTCGTCACGCTCGTGGCCGCCGGGCTCGGAGTGTCGGTGGTTCCCGAGCCGACGTCGGCTCTCGACATCGCCGGAGTCCGGTACCTTCCGCTGCGCCCCGAGGCAGGAATCGATCTGTCCGCGGCATGGATTCCCGAGCCGGCGTCTCCCGTCGTCGAGCGTGCGCTGACGGTCCTGCGGCGGATCGCCGCGGAGTGAGCCGGTACGAGGGCGCTGACGGTCCGCCCAATGGCGCCGGTTCGTCGTTCTAGGAACTTGTGCCGTATTCCACCGACGAGAAGGTCCCCGTCGCGAACGACGGGGACCTTCTCGGAGTGCGCCCGTAGGGATTCGAACCCCAAACCTTCTGATCCGTAGTCAGATGCTCTATCCGTTGAGCTACGGGCGCGTAGTGGATCTTGCGATCCGCACTTCTTCAATTGTACCGGGTGCGTGTCCCGGTCGGCGGAGGCGAGAGGATTTGAACCTCCGGTTCCACTTTCATGGAACAACTCATTAGCAGTGAGTCCCATTCGGCCGCTCTGGCACGCCTCCCTGGTGGAGTCCTTTCGGGCCGCCGGGGCAAAACATTACACAGAGGGAGCGTCGGGACGCAAATCGCCGACCGGATGAGCATCGACCCGCAGGTCAGACGTACATTTGAGGGGTGAGCATGCGAATCCGCCCCGATCTGGACACCCTGCCCGTCTACGTCCCCGGCAAGACCTTTCCGGGCGCGATCAAGCTCGCCAGCAATGAGGTGACCGACCCCCCGCTCCCCGGCGTGGCCGCTGCCATCGCCGAGGCCGCAGCGACGGCCAACCGCTACCCCGACAACGGGATGGTGGAGCTCACCGACGAACTGGCCAAGAGCCTGGGCGTGACCCCCGCGGAGATCCAGATCGGCTGCGGATCGGTGATCCTCTGCCAGAACCTGATCACCGTCACCGCCGTCCCGGGCGACGAGGTGCTGTTCGGCTGGCGCTCGTTCGAGATGTACCCGGTGGCGACGCGCGTCGTCGGCGCCACCCCGGTCCAGATCCCGCTCACCGGCGACGCCGTGCACGACCTCGCAGCCATGGCGGGCGCGATCACCGACCGGACGCGCCTGATCTTCGTGTGCAACCCCAACAACCCGACCGGCACGGTGGTCGAGGCGCAGGCGCTGCGCGACTTCCTGGCCGCAGTGCCGTCAGACATCGTCGTCGCGCTCGACGAGGCCTACTTCGAGTACATGCGGCTGACCGGACCGTTCGCGTACGACGCCCTCGAACTGCGGCGCGAGTTCCCGAACCTGGTGGTCCTGCGCACCTTCTCGAAGGCGTACGGACTCGCCGGCCTGCGGGTCGGATACGCGGTCGGCGATCCGGAGGTGATCACCGCGCTCAACAAGGTGCACGTGCCGTTCACCGTCAGCAGTGTGGCCCAGTCCGCGGCCGTCGCCTCCCTGCACGCACAGGACGAGCTGCTGGCACGGACCGACGCGGTGGTCGCCGAACGTGAACGCGTCACGGCACGACTGCGCGAGCTCGGCTACCGGGTACCCGATTCACAGGCGAACTTCGTGTGGCTGATGCTCGGCGACGACTCCATGCCGTTCGCGACCGAGTGCGCCGAGTCCGGGGTGATCGTCCGACCGTTCGCGGGCGACGGGGTGCGGGTCACCGTCACCCATCCCGCAGAGAACGACGCCTTCCTCACCTTCGCGGAGAAGTACGCCGGCGCGCGGTCAGAGTGAGGGCGCGATGGCGTTCCACGCCTCGGGCAGGTCGCGCTTCCAGTAGTCCCAGCTGTGCGTGCCGATCAGGCGGAATCCCGAGGTGAAGGGGATGTCGTTGGCGCGCAGCAGTGTCGCGAACTCGAGCGAGCAGCGGTTCGCGCCCACCTCCAGCGCCGAACCGGCAGCGATCTGCGCGTTCTCCGGGCCGTCCTTGGGGTCACGCTTGGCGGCCAGGTCGAGCGGTCCCACCGCACCCGAACCGGACGAGATGTACAACGCCTTCCCGCGCAGGGCGTCCAGCTTGTGGGCGGGATCGTGCTGCACCCAGTCCTTGGAGCCGGGCGCACCCCACATGTTGTCGGCGTTGGCGCCGCTCTTCGCGACGGTCGCGCGGACGTAGGCCTCGTTGGCCTGACCCGACACACGCGGGCAGCCGCTCATCGAGGCGACACCGCGGTACAGCTTGGGGTGGCGGGTGGCGAGGGCGAACGCCGACTGGCCGCCCATGGACAGACCCATCACCGCATTACGTCCGGACCCGCTGAACTTCGCGTCGATCACGGGCGGCAGCTCCTGCGTCAGGAAGGTCTCCCACTGAGGCTTGCCGAGCTTCTTGTCCGGCTTCTCCCAGTTGGTGTAGAAGCTGCCCGCTCCACCGGCAGGCAGGACGACGTTGACGTTGCGCCCGGCGAAGAACGACTCGGCGCCGCCCTTGGTGATCCAGTCGCTGACCTTGTCTCCGCCGTCCGCGCCGTCGAGCAGGTACACGGTGGGCCGCGGACCGGAGCCGCCGGGGCTGAGAACCGTGACCGGCACCGAGCCGTTCATCGCCGCCGACTTGACGGTGAGGTCCACCCGGTGAATGCTCCGAACCTTCTCCGCGACCACGTGCGCCCCCTTGGGAGCGGCGTTGACCGGTGCGGTCGACACCGACGCCAGCATGGCCGCAGCCGCGACGACAGACCCGGCGGTGACCAGCTTCAGTGACATACGATCGCACCACATGGTCGCCCAGCGTACCCGGCGAAAGTGTCGACCGTGTGAACGTCGATGCCGAGCAGCGTGCTGGGCCGGCACTAGGATCGGCGACATGACCGAGACCTCGACGCTGCCGGACGGCCGTCGCCACGCCTTCACCGCGCAGGTCCCCGTCAGGTGGTCGGACATGGACGCCTTCGGTCACGTCAACCATGCGCGGATGGTGACCCTCATGGAGGAGGCACGTATCCAGTGGCTCCTGAGCGCCGGGGACGACTACGCACCGCACATCAAGAGCGCGATGATCGTCCACGTCGACATCCGGTACCGAGCACAGCTGCACCACGACGATTCGCCGCTCCGGATCGGGATGTGGATCAAGGGTTTCCGATCGGTCGACTTCACGATCGGCTACGAGATCGCCGGCGCCGCCGCGCCCGCGGGGGCGCGCCCGGCGTGCGTCGCAACCACTCAGATGGCCGTCGTCGACATCGAGAAGCACAGTCTGCGGCGCCTGACCGCCGCCGAGAAGGACCGTCTGCGCGAGTGGACCCGCTCCTGAGACTCAGGGCTCGTACTTCTCCGGAAGCTGCGCGGGTGCCGCCGTGCCGAGCTGAGCGATGTTGCCCTGCAGGACGTCCCGGTAGATGCGCAGCTGTTCTTCGCCGCTGCGCACCTGCTGCGACAGCCTGCGGGAATGGTCCGCGGACAGTTCGCGGTCGCCGGAGCGCGAGAGCAGATGGTCGATGCGCGCGTCGATGGTGGTGGCACGGTCGAACTCGTTGAGCAGCCGCAACTCGACAGCCGCGGACTCGACGGTCGCACAGATGTCGATGAGAGCGTGGACGCGGTCGATCAGTTCGGTCCACACCGGCCGCAACGCCTCTTCGCGCTCTCTGATGTGGGCGACGAAGCCGGGATCGAAACCGCCGTTGTCCCGAGCGCGGTCGAGATCGACGCGCAACGCCCGCAGCGCCACGACGTCGGAGGCGATCTCGGCGAGTTCGGCGTGCAGGTTCACCTGCACCCGCTGCATCTCGAAGTGGTCCGACAGCCAGGCCGGGTTGGTCCGGATGCGGTCGTAGTAGTGGCCGGCGACGAACAGGAGTGCCTCGTAGCCGTCGGCGAAGCTCGAACCGCGCGACGAGTCCTGCGTGGTGGGCATGGTTCCGAAGACTTCGTCGGCCCAGTGCTCCACCTGCCTGCGTCCGGCGCGCCCGGCGACCTTGTCGACGATTCCCGCCACTTTGTCCAGGGCATCGGTGCCGGCCCAGCGGGCACCCGAGGTGGACAGGTTCGCCACCGGTGTGCAGAGCAGCCCGGCGAAGAGTTGCTCGCGCTCATCGACCTCGAGGTAGACGTTCTCGCGGCGTTCTCGGCGAATGGCCCGCATACCCGACGGAAAGACGCCCTTGCCGGTGACGACCGCGCGGTGCGCCTCGTCGCGCCGGCGGGTGAGCCCGGCCATCCGGGACCGGATGATCGGGACCACGACGCCCGGCAGCATCGTCGACGCCAGTTTGCGCTCGGCGTGCACGATTCCGCGCTGCACGCGCCGCAGTTCACTGAATCCCGACTGCGGAACCGGCATCGGCAGTCCCTGCGAGACGCGGCGGACCACCGTCGCCCGCGCGGTGGGCACGAGATAGCCGGCAGCGATGAGAATGCACGCGGTGTCGGACAGTTCCGCAGGCTGCCCGGGCACCCGCGCATCCGTCGTCCACTGACGGAGATCGGCTGCCGTGACAGCACGCTGCGGTGAGGTCATGGCGCCGATTCTACCCGCGGACCCCGACAGATCGCGTGGGAGAATCCCGCCACAGCGGGGCGGTGAGGCGATGCAGCGACCACGCGACGGGCACGCTGATGACACTGGTCACGACGAAGGCCGCGAGGGTGGATCCGGTGAAGACCGAGTACCCGAGAAGATCCATCGTGAACTCCAGCACCATCACGTGGACCAGGAAGAACTCGTAGGAGATCTCGCCGAACCACACCATCGGCCGACTGCCGCACACCCGGGACCACGCGTCGTCGCCGGGGCCGATCGCCAGGGGACCGACCAGACCCAGGGCCACCACCAGGTAGAGCGTGTGTTTGACGACCGTCGCTCCGGCGTCGGCCGGCACGATCGTCGGCTCTCCGGCGACCGCGCCGCCGCTGATCAGGAACGCACCGACCGCGACAGCGACGCTCGGGATCGCGGGCCACCGCGTCACCGTCCGGGCCAGGACGGCGAGCACCATCCCGCCGACGAACCAGCTCGCGAAGGCGGGCGGCCACATTCGCGCGGTGGGTTCGACGCCGTCGGACCCGTGCACCACCACCGTCCACAACGGCGAGACCAGCAGCATCCCGCCCAGGCACACGAGCAGCAGGTCGGGCCGCCACCGATCGCGGCACACCAGATGCGCGATCGGCCACGCCACCAGCGGCAGCGCGATGTAATAGGCCACCTCCGCCGCCATGCTCCACATCTGGGTGAGGCCGGTGTGCAGGTGTCCGAGCCCGTACACCTGGGTGAATGTGAGGTTCCGCAGCAGGTCCGACCACCCGTGACCGAAGTCGGACGTGTCCGCGCGCACCAGGAAGATCGCGTCCACCGCCAGCACCGTGACCCAGTAGGCGGGCACGATCCGCCGCACCCGATGCCACGTGTAGCGCCGCAGCCCCGGATACTCGGCCGGCGCTCCGGACTGCGTCTCCTGCAACGCCCGCACCCAGGGCGCGAACAGCAGGTAGCCGGAGAGGACGAAGAAGAGCGCGACGCCGACCTCGAAACGAGACAGCAACCGACCCACGTAGTCGTCGGTGTAGTGGCCGGTCCAGTACGCGGCGTGCGTGAGGCAGACCGACAGCGCGGCGACGGTCCGGACACCGGTCAGTGCGGGGACGCGGCGTCGCACCGGGGTCAGATCCAGCCCCGATCGCGTGCGATCCGCGCGGCCTCGGCCCGCGTCGACGCGCCGGTCTTGCCGATGGCCGACGACAGGTGATTGCGCACGGTGCCCGCCGAGAGGTGCACCTGCGACGCGATGGTCGCGACGGTCGCACCCGAGAGCGCGGCGGTGAGAACCTCGGTCTCGCGCGGAGTGAGCGGATTGTCACCGCTGGTGAGGCTCTCGGTGGCCAGCGTCGGATCGATGACGCGGAGCCCGGCGTGGACGCGTCGCACGGCGTCGGCCAGTTCGGCGGCGGGGGTGTCCTTGACGACGAATCCGGACGCACCGGCGTCCACCGCGCGGCGCAGGTATCCGGGCCGGCCGAAGGTGGTGACCACCAGCGAGCGGACTCCGGGCAGCTCCCGCGTGATGCGGGAGGCCGCCTCTATGCCGTCGGCCCCGGGCATCTCGATGTCGAGCAGGCACACCTGCGCGCCGCTGGACCGCGCCGCGTCCACCACCTCGTCTCCCCGGCCCACCTGCGCGACCACCGCGAGGTCGGGCTCGAGATCGAGCAACGCCGCGAGCGCACCGCGGACCAGTGCCTGGTCGTCGGCCAGCAGCAGTCGGATGGTCTCCACCGGTCCCCCTCTCGGAGAAGAACCTACCGTCCCTCGTCCACGCTCGCGGTCACCGTGGTGCCGGTGGCATCGGAATCGACCGTCAGGCGTCCGCCGCCGGCCTCGACCCGTTCAGCGAGCCCGCGCAGGCCGTTCCCGAAGGTCAACAGCGGCGAGCCGTGACCGTTGTCGGCGACGGTCAGGCTGTGATCGGTGAGCGTCACGACGCATCGGGTGGCTCCGCTGTGGCGGACGACGTTCGTCACCGACTCGCGCAGCACCCATGCGAACAGCGCCGCGTGCGGACCGTCGTAGGCGTCCGGATCCGGCAGGTCGGCGTCGATCTCCGCCGCCGTCAGCGCGATCTCCGCGGCCGCGACCACACTCGGCAGTTCCGGCGCACGCAGGTTGCCGACCGTCGACCGGACCTCGGCGAGCGCCTGCCGGGCGAGCGCGTTCAGTTCCGCCATCTCCTGCTTCGCCCGCGCCGGATCGAGATCGACGAGCCGGCCCGCGAGCTCGGACTTCACCGAGATCACGGTCAGCGAGTGCCCCAGGATGTCGTGCACGTCGCGGGCCACGCGTTCGCGTTCGGCGACCACCGCGAGCTGCCCGTTCAGCTCCCGCTGGCGTTCGGCGGCGAGTTCCCGGTCGCGCTCGCCGTCGCGCATCACGCGCGAGAACCCCATCGTGATGCCGACGACCAGCAGGACGATCAGGAAGCCGCTGTCGAGCTCCCACCCGAACAATTCCGGGACGACCACCGCCGAGACGAGGACCGCCGCCACCCCGGCCAGCGAATACCCCACCCGCCACGGTGCCGCGAAGGCGACCGCCGCCATCACGAACGGCGCCACGGAGAACGCGTCCGCGCGCAGCAGCGGCATCAGTCCGATCATCAGAACCGCGAGCAGGGCGATCGCGGCGTTGCGCGCCGGCGCGGAGCGGGGATCGCAGTCGAACATCGAGTACACGCACAGCAGCAGATAGACGACGACGAACACCGCGATGATCGCCAGGGCCAGAGCTTTCATCAGCCATCGCGCGTCGGCGGTGATGATCCCGGCGATCGGATACCCCATGAACAGCAGCCACACGGCCGCGAACAGCCAGCGCCCGCTCCGCCACGGTGAGGTGGGGGCGGGCGCTGCGGTCATCGGTTCCTCCAAACTGGTCCCGGCACGGCGCGAACTACTGCCTGCGCGTGCTGCGGTTGTAGAAGTAGCTTGCCGCAACGGCGAATGCGATGGCCCAGAAGGCGATGTTCGCGATGATCACCCACAGGGAGATCGGGGTGCCGTAGACGGTGACCCCGTGGTCGAGCGGGTACCGCGCCAGCGAGACGACGCCGAACATCGGGGTGAACTCGGCGATCCGCAGCATGGTTCCGTTCAGGGGGACGAAGACGTTGCCCGCGAAGGCCAGCAGCGCGAGCACGCCGCCGAGGGCCTGCATGGCGCCGTCGGACTTCAGAATGCTGCCCAGGGCCAGCCCCAGCGCCGCGAAGACGGCCGAGCCGAGCCACGCCAACACCAGGCACACCGCCCAGACTCCGACCGGGGCGGTGGCTCCGGAGATCGCGCCGACCACGGCCAGCAGCACCACCGGCAGTGCGCTCATGGTCAACGCGAGCGCGACCTTGGTCGAGACGTAACCGGCGGGCCGCAGCGGGGTCATCATCAGTGTGCGCGTCCAGCCGGCCTGCTGCTCGATGGAGACCGCGGCGGCGTTCGACGCCGCCGCCAGGACCGCGCCGTACAACGCCATGCCGACCAGAACGTAGAAGGCGACGTTGCCGCTGCCGACGGTCTCGGAACTCTTCTGGGTGGCGCCGAAGACGAGGTACAGGAGGGCGGGCATCGCGACCGTGAAGATCATCGCTCGCCGGTTCCGCAGAACGCGGCGGATGTCGTTACGGAGATAGACGGTCGACACGCTGCTCGCAGCGAGGGTGGAATTGAGACTCATGGCAATGCCTTTCAGGTCTCGGCGCGTCAGGCGCCGGTGGTCAGCGCGACGAACGCGTCTTCGAGGTTGTGGCTGGCGATCTCGAGGTCGCGGGCGCGGGTGCTGGTCAGCAGGTGGCGGGCGAGGACGTCGGAGTTCTCGAGAGACAGATAGATCCGGCCGCCGCGCCGTTCGGTGATCTCCAGGTCCGGGAACACCCGTTGGAGACCGGGCACGGCGTCGTCGTCGAGGACGGCCGAGACGATGCGGCGGCTGGCCCGGGCGCGGATGTCGGCGGTGGAGCCGTCCGCGACCACCCGGCCGCTCGCCATCATCACGATGCGGTCGGCGAAGGAGTCCGCCTCCTCCAGATAGTGGGTGGCGAACAGGACGGTGCGGCCGTGCTGGGCGTCGGCTCGCATGGCGGCCCAGAAGGTCCTGCGCGACTCCACGTCCATCCCGGCGGTCGGCTCGTCGAGGACGATGAGGTCGGGATCGGGCAGCAACGCCAGCGCGAACTTGAGTCGCTGCTGCTCACCGCCCGAGCACCGGGAGACCTTGCGAGCGCCGAGATCGGCGATGTCGGCACGGCGCATCACCTCGGGGATGTCGGCGGTGCGCCCGTGAAGCGCGGCGACCGTGGAGACGGTCTCGGCGACGGTGAAGTCGTCGAGCAGTCCGCCGGTCTGCATGACCGCGGCGATCCGGCCGGCGCGCGCCGCCTCGCGCGGATCGCGGCCGAAGACCCTCACCTCGCCGGAGTCGGGTGTGGTGAGGCCGAGGATCATGTCGATGGTGGTCGTCTTGCCCGCGCCGTTGGGCCCGAGGAAGGCCACCACTTCGCCGGGCTGGATCTGAAGGTCGATGCCGTCGACGGCCTGGACGGTCTCGCCCTTCGAGCCGCGGAACCGCTTCGACAGATCGGAGATGGCGATGGCCGGAACCGTCGACGCGGTTCGCGCTGGGGTGAGATGTCGCTGTGTCATGACATTCACTCTCCCGCCGGGGGACGCCGGTCACCCAGAGCGGATGTCATCGGTTCGCCATGACGTTTGTCATGGGCCCGGCACAACGATTCGCGATCGCGGCAATCGGTGTAGCCCGGGCCGCCGACGGGGCCGGTCGTTGCCCGGGTCACACCGTGCAGGCACAATCGAAGGACGAGGACCTGCGAAAACAGTCGGGAGTTGAACGCGATGAGAGACGGCGCCGGCGTGTCGACTCGCGTCCGCCGTGCCTACGAGCAGTTCCTCGCCGGTGTCTCACCCGCCGACGACTCCGTGCGCTCGCTGGTCCGGGAATCGTGGGAGCGGTCCCGCAGCCGAGGAGTGGATCCCGGTGAGGTGGAACCCGGCCACGACGCCGGTGCCCCCATGTCGGGTGATGCCTTCGACGCGTACCGCTCGTCGCATCGGCTGGCGGCCGTGCGGCCGCTGGTGCAGTCGCTGATGCTCGACGACATCGCCGATTCCGGCGTGGTGGTCGCGCTCACCGACAACCAGGGCCGGCTTCTGTGGGTGGAGGGCGACCACGGAGCCCGTGACGCCGCGGCCCGCATCAACTTCGTCGAGGGCTCGGTGTGGAGCGAGGACACCGTCGGCACCAATGCGCCCGGACTCGCCCTGACGATGAATCGCGGTGTGCAGATCATCGGTCCGGAGCATTTCTCCGGTCCCGTCCAGAACTGGAACTGCGCCGCGGCCCCGGTGCACGATCCGGTGTCGGGCGAACTGCTCGGCGTCGTCGACGTCACCGGCGGACCCGCGGCCGCGGCACCGTTCGCTCTCGCGGCGGTCCGATCGGTGGTCGCCGCGGTGGAGCGGGAACTGCAATCACGCGCCGTCGACCTCGCCGCACCCGAGACCTTCGTCCGACCCGACACGCGCCCCCGGCTGACCGTGCTGACCGACGGCCCCGCCCACTGGCACGATGCCGCGGGCGCCGCCCGAACGCTGTCGCCGCGGCACGCGGAGATCCTGCTCCTGCTGCAGAGCTACCCCGAAGGCCTGGGCACCGAGCAACTCGCGACGATGCTCTCGGACGAGGTGCTCGGCGCGGTCACCGTGCGCGCCGAGATCTCGCGGCTGCGGCGCGACCTCGGCGATGTGATCGCCGCCCGCCCGTACCGGCTCACCGTCGACGCCGGCTCCGACGTCGACGAGTTGCGCGGGCTCATCGCCGCGGGCGATCTGACCGCGGCGGTCCGGGCGTTGGGGCGCGGCGGACTGCTGGCCGAGTCCCTCGCCCCCGGCGTGGTGGAACTGTTCGACGAAGTGCGCGAAGACCTGCGATCGCGCATGTTCGGCACCGGCGACCTCGTCGCCCTGAACGCGTGGGTCGCCTCGCCGCACGGCCGGGACGACATCACCGCGTGGAACGCGCTCGCCCAGCGGCTCCCCGCCGGACATCCGCAGCGGGCGGTCGCACAGGGGCGGGTCCGGCTGCTCGATCGGCGGTTCGGAGTGCGGCGCTGAGGGCGCCGGGCGCACCCCGCGCCGCGATGCAACGCGACTGCAACCACACCACCCCTAGTGTGTGATTCACCTCACCGATTGAAGTGAATCCACGAAGGAGTGCAAGCATCATGACCGTCTTCGCAAAGCCCGGAGCCGACGGCTCGCTGATGAGCTACCAGTCCCGCTACGACAACTGGATCGGCGGCAAGTGGGTTCCGCCGGTGAAGGGTCAGTACTTCGAAAACCCGTCGCCCGTCGACGGCAAGACCTTCTGCGAGGTGGCCCGCTCCACCGCCGAGGACATCGATCTGGCGCTCGACGCCGCGCACGCCGCCGCACCCGCGTGGGGCAAGACGTCGGTCGCCGAGCGCGCCGCCGTCCTGAATAAAATCGCCGATCGCATGGAGGAGAACCTCGAGGCGATCGCCGTCGCCGAGTCGTGGGAGAACGGAAAGGCCGTCCGCGAGACACTCGCCGCCGACATCCCGTTGGCGATCGACCACTTCCGCTACTTCGCCGGCGCCATCCGCGCCCAGGAGGGCGGCATCTCCGAGATCGACAAGGACACCGTCGCCTACCACTTCCACGAGCCGCTGGGCGTCGTCGGTCAGATCATCCCGTGGAACTTCCCGATCCTGATGGCGACCTGGAAGCTGGCCCCGGCCCTGGCCGCGGGCAACGCGATCGTCATGAAGCCGGCGGAGCAGACCCCGGCGTCGATCCTGTACGTGATGAGCCTGATCGGCGATCTGCTGCCGGACGGCGTCGTGAACATCGTGAACGGCTTCGGCGTCGAGGCGGGCAAGCCGCTCGCCTCGAGCAACCGCATCCGCAAGATCGCCTTCACCGGCGAGACCACCACCGGCCGCCTCATCATGCAGTACGCGTCGGAGAACCTGATCCCGGTGACCCTGGAGCTGGGCGGCAAGAGCCCGAACATCTTCTTCGAGGACGTGATGGCCTCCGACGACGGCTTCCTCGACCGCGCACTCGAGGGCTTCTCGATGTTCGCCCTGAACCAGGGCGAGGTGTGCACGTGCCCGAGCCGCGCGCTGGTGCAGAGCAGCATCTACGACGATTTCCTCGAGCGCGCCGTCGCCCGGGTCGCCGCCATCAAGCAGGGCAACCCGCTCGACACCGACACCATGATGGGCGCCCAGGCGAGCAACGATCAGTGGGAGAAGATCAAGTCGTACCTGGAGATCGGCAAGCAGGAGGGCGCCAAGGTGCTCACCGGCGGCGAGCCCGCCGATCTGGGCGGCGACCTCTCCGGTGGCTTCTACATCCAGCCGACCGTCTTCGGCGGCAAGAACGACATGCGGATCTTCCAGGAGGAGATCTTCGGACCGGTCCTGTCGGTGACCTCGTTCACCGATTACGACGACGCGCTCTCCATCGCCAACGACACGCTGTACGGCCTGGGCGCCGGCGTGTGGAGCCGCAACGGCGCCGTCGCCTACCGCGCGGGCCGCGACATCCAGGCCGGCCGGGTGTGGACCAACACCTACCACGACTACCCGGCGCACGCCGCCTTCGGCGGATACAAGCAGTCGGGCGTCGGCCGCGAGAACCATCTGATGATGCTCAGCCACTACCAGCAGACCAAGAACCTGCTGGTCGGCTACGCGCAGAGCGCCAAGGGCTTCTTCTAAGCCGGCGTGCGATGAACGAGCCTGCAACCGTCGCGCGCGTGGTTGCCACCGACTCCGCCGTGGAGCTCCTGACCAAGCTGTCGGAGCTTCACGGCGGGCTCATGATCCATCAGTCGGGCGGATGCTGCGACGGCTCCGCTCCGATGTGCTACCCGGTCGGCGAGTACCGGGTCGGCCAGCGCGACGTGCTCGTCGGCGAGGTCGAACTGCCCGAACCGCTGCCCGCGGTGCGCATCTGGATCAACGGCGACCAGTTCGAACTGTGGAAGCACACGCAGCTGATCCTCGATGTGGTTCCCGGCCGCGGAGCCGGATTCTCCCTCGAAGCCCCCGAGGGCGTCCGGTTCCTGTCCCGATCGCGGGTGTTCACCGATGAGGAGAACGCCGCACTCGCGGATTCGCCGCCCCTGACCGGGGCAGACCTGGGCGTGTAGCGGCGACCCGCAGAATTTTTGGCTCCCGGAACGGTCTGAGAGACCGTTCCGGGAGCCAAAGTTTTCCCGATCGGAGCTCACCCGGCGAGCAGCACCCCGCCGAGTGCCACACCGGCCACCAGGACGGTGGTCAGCGCCGCCTGGACGAAGGGACGCCATCCCACCCTGCGCATGACCTCCATGCGGACGCCGAGTCCGAGAGCCGCCATCGCGATCGTCAGCAGCACCACCTGCGCCTCGTGCCCCACGGAGATGACCGCCGAGGGCAGCACTCCGGTGGACCGCAGGATCGCGCACGCGACGAATCCCACCACGAACAGCGGAACGATGGGAGGCCGCTTGCCCGCTACCCCGGTGGCGCGGCGCTGACGGATGCTCAGCACGGTGACGACCGGCGCGAGCATCATCACGCGGGCCAGCTTCACCACCACCGCGACGGTGAGCGCGCCTCCGCCGATCATCCCGCCGGCGGCCACCACCTGCGCCACCTCGTGGATCGAGCCGCCGGCCCACAGCCCCGCGACCTCGTCCGAGAGCCCCATCGCGTGGGAGAGCAGCGGGATCGCCGGAATCATCAGCGTTCCGAAGATGACGACGGTGCCGACCGCGGTGGCGGTGTCCTCGTCGTCGGCCTCCACCACGCCGTCGACCGCCGCGACCGCCGCCGCACCGCAGATCGACATGCCGCAGGCGATCAACAGCCGGCGGGCGAACGGAATGCCCAGCGCCCGTCCGATGAGCAGACCCCCGACGATGCCGCCGACGACGATCGCGACGACCACCAGAATCATCCCGAATCCGAGTCCGAGCACATCACCGAGAACCAATTGCAGCCCCAGCAGCGCGACACCGATGCGCAGCAGCGTCTTCGACGCCAGCGTCAGTCCGGGCGCCGCGGCGGCAGGCAGCCGGACCACGTTGGCGACCACCGCGCCGATCACGATGGCCAGCAGGAGCGGACTGACCGCAGGCAGGAGCATGGTGATGCCGGTGGCGGCGAGGGCGACCGCGCCGCAGATCAGCAGCCCCGGAACCACGGCGCGGGGATCGGGCCGGTCGCCTCTCCCGGACTTTCCGGCACGATGCAGTGTCTGAGTCATACCTCCACGGTCGGCGAACCGGAGGCGATCGGGAACCCGGAGATCCGATATGCAGACATATCAAATCGATATGGTCATGACCCCGTCCGTCTCGCTAAAGACTGGCCTCCCGGCCGAGCCGGGAGGCGAGCTTCTGCAGCATCAGCAGCCCGGCGCCCATCCGGTCGGCGAACTCCAGCAGCCGGTCGACGGCGGCCGAGTCGGGATTCTCCAGCCGGAAGGCCAGCAGCTCCCGGGCACCCGCGTGCATCACGCGCGCCGTCAGTTCCGGATCGAGCTGGTCGAGCCCGATGTCGGCGACGACCTCCGCCAGGTACTTCCGCACCCGCTCCTGCGACACTTCGAGCCGCCGGCCGAACTCGGCAGGCGCCCCCAGCGGGGGCGACAGAAACAGCCGCCAGCTCGCCGGATTCTCGTCGATCGCCTCGATCAGCCGCGCGAGCACCGCACGCAATTGCTCGAGTCCGGCGAGACCCTCCGCGCTCGCGACAGCGGCCGCGAAGTCGGCCTGGTCTCGGTCGCCCTCGCGATCGACCAGCGCGACGAACAGTCCGGTGACGTCGCCGAACTGCTGATAGATCAGCGTCCGGTGCACTCCGGCCTCGTCGGCGATGCGGGCGGGGGTCGCGGCGTGAAAGCCCTCGCGGTCGACGATCGCGAGAGCGACGTCGAGAATCTGCTCACGCCGGGCCGCACCGCTCATCCGCCGACGCACGTTCTCCGAAGTCACCCTTGACATCGTAGTTCACACATTGTTAGTTAGTAACTAACAATGTGTTAGTTACCCCGGAGGGCCGCCGTGACCACCTATTACCCCGATCTCGCCGACGTGGTCCGCCGACAAGCCGACGCCCTGCCCGAGGTGTACGGCGACGTCGACTTCAGCGGCGTTCCCTACCGGTTCACCACTGACCCGGACGTCGAATCGGCACTACCGGCGTGGGTGGGCGGCCGGTCCCGCTACCTGTCGGACGAGCGAATCGTGGAGCTGATGACCACGTCGACGATGCTCGGCGACGTGGTCGCCGACAGGTATGCGGCGCTCGCGGCCGACCACAGCGTCTCGGAGCTGATCTCGATGCTCCGCACGGCGTGCCGCGAGGGGATCGACGCCGTCGAAGACGCGCCTTCCGAACTGGCGTCGTTCCTGGAAGCGATGGAGACCACCCCCGACTGGATCGATCTGGACCTGGTCGCCGAAGGCGCCCGCCTGTCGCGAGTGCCGTCCGCGCTGCTCTCGCCGTTCATCACCCGCAGGGCGTTCATCGCCACCTTCACGAATCTGTACGCCGCACTTCCGATGGTGATGACCGGCGCACTGACCGGCAAACGCGCGGCACGGCGGGTCAACGAGACGACGAGCTTCTTCGCGGTTACCACGCTGCCCGGCGCACTCGACCGCGACGGCGCGGGGTTAGAGGCCGCCGCGATGGTGCGACTGATGCATTCGATGGTGCGGTACAACGCCTTGCGCCGATCCGGAACCTGGGATGTCGACACCTACGGAATCCCGATCCCCCAACTCGATCAGGCACCGGCCGGTCTGATGGGCGCGTTCATCCTCGCCCAGCGCGCATTGCGACAGGGTCGCTCCGAGTTCACCCGGGCCGAGCGGGCGACGGTGGAGTTCCACCGGTACCGCTGCTTCCTGCTCGGGCTTCCCGAGGAACTGGTCCCCGCCACGCCCCGGGGAGTGGTCGACGTGTTCACCGGCCGCGCTGCGCTGCTGCGCGCCGGATTCGACGGCTCGTGCGCGTCACTGGTCTCGACGATGAACGCCTACCTGCGCTCGGGACACGCCGCCTTCGACCGTGCCGCCGAATCCGTCGAGCGCAGCTACAGCAAGATCGCGTTCATGATCGCGTTCTGCCAGGGGAATCGCCGTGCCGCGGCACGGATGGGCGTCGAGATCGCCGCCGCCGACTTCGCCAGGATCGCGGTCACCGCACCGTTCATCGTCGGTCGCCTCGCGGCCGCCCAGTACGCGACGCGGATCCCGTTCCTCGCCCCGCACGTCGACCGGTACGCGACGCGGATGGTCGAGCGACGGCTCGCCGACTACGGCAAGCCGGAGTTCCGGACCGACCACACCGAGTACGCCGTCGCGCACTGAACGATGCACGACCGCCGGCGCGACCGGGGTACTGTCCAGCCGTGGACTTGCGATCGATCGACCTGGGGGCGCTCGAGTTGCTCGTCGGAGTCGACGACCACGGCAGTCTGAGCGCGGCGGCCCGCGCGTTGCACGTCGCACAGCCCAATGCGTCACGGGCCATCGGGCGGCTGGAACGCCTGCTCGGCGTCCGTCTGCTCGATCGGGTCACCACCGGCTCCCGCCTCACCCCGGATGGGACCGTGCTGGTGCATTGGGCCCGACGCACCGTCGACGATGCGCGCGCACTGCTGGATGTGGCGGCCGGGCTGCTCAGCGATACCGCCGCCGAGGTGACCGTCGACGCCTCGATGACGGTCGCCGAACACCTGATGCCTCTGTGGCTCGGGACATTCCGCACCGACCATCCCGAGACCACCGTGCACCTGCGGGTCCGCAACTCCAGCGCGGTGTTCGAGGCCGTCGCCTCGGGCGGCTGCGACGTCGGCTTCGTCGAGAGCCCGTCGATTCCGTCCGGACTGCACAGCGCGGTGGTCGCGCGCGACCGCCTCGTGCTCGTCGTTCCGCCCGGCCACAAATGGTCGCGCCGTCGGCGCCCCATCGACATCGCCGAACTCGCCGCGACGCCGCTGCTGGTCCGCGAACCCGGATCTGGCACGCGCACGACACTGGAGGTGGCGTTGACCGGATACGACATCGCCCCGCCGATCCTCGAACTCGGCAGCAGCGCCGCGATCCGCACCGCGGTGGCCGGCGGGGTCGGCCCCGCCGTGCTCAGCACCCTCGCCGTCCAGGAGTCCGCGCGCAGCGGCGAGTTGCGCGTGATCGATGTGGACGGGCTCGATCTGACCCGGGAACTGCGCGCCGTGTGGCGACCGCCACGCACTCTCCAGGGCCCCGCGGCCGAACTCGTCCGGATCGCCCGCCGGTCGGCACAATAGATCCGTGACCGCCGACCAACCCGGCTACGACGCCCTCGCCGACCTCTACGACAGAACGTTTCCGGATCCGTTTCAGACGGCGCTCGAGCGCCGGGCCGTCGACGCCTTCGCGGACATGGTGCTCGAATCGCGGCCGGATGAGGGGGTCGTCGACGTCGGCTGCGGCACGGGCGGTGTCTCCGCGCATCTCGCCGGACGCGGGCTCAGCGTGTGCGGCGTCGATCCGAGCGCCGGAATGCTGGCGGTGGCCCGACGGAGGCACCCGCAGCTGACGCTCCGGACGGACGACGCCCGGCTCGTCACCGTCGACCTGTCACGGGTGGGCGGCGTCGTGGCGCAGCACAGCCTGATCCACGTACCTCCGGACGAGGTGCGCGAGATCCTCGTCGATTGGTCGGCACGACTGTCCGCCGGCGCCGTGGTGCTCATCTCGACGCAGGCCGCCGACGAGCCCGGTGTGCACGAATTCGATCACGCCGTCGCAAAGGCGTGGCGCTGGCATCCGGACGCGCTCGCCGACGCGGTCGTCGCGGCCGGCTTCGCGGAGATCTGGCGCACGGTGAGCCGAGCGGACGCCGACCACCGCTTCCCCGACGTCCATCTGGCGGCGCGGCGCCCATGACCGATCACGCTCCGGTCCCGCCGTCGCGACCGTCGGTCCGCGCACTACTCCTGTCGCGGCCGTCCACCCGTGGACGCTGGGCTCCGGCACTGCGCGGAGGGCTGGCCTTCCTGCTGCCCGCGCTGACGCTGTACGGGCTGGGATTCGAGCGAAACGCGGTCCTCGCCGCACTGGGCTCGTTCGCGCTGATGTACGGCGAACGTCGCCCGTACCGGATCAGGTGGCGGGTGAACTTCACCACGGGTCTGCTGCTGGTCGCCTCCGCGGCCCTGTTCGGCGCGCTCGGCTCATGGCTGGGTCCGGGTGGATCGACGGCTCGCGAGATGACGATGGTCGGCGCGCTCGCGGCGCTCACCGCCGTCTCGGTGTTCGGGGTGAACACCCTGCGTCTGGGGCCTCCCGGTCCGTTCTTCCTGGTCTTGGTCGGAGGTGTCGCCGTGGTCGTCTGCCGCGCCGGCGGCTCCCCCGCGACGGTGGCCCTGTGTACGGCCGCGGGCGCGGCCGCCGCGTTCATCGTCAGCATGTCGCCCGGACTGTGGCGCCCACACGGACCCGAGATCGCCGCCACCGAGACCGCACTGGCCGAGGGCGAGCGCTTCCTCGCCGACAACCGCGAGCCCTCCCGCAGGCACAGTGTCGCGGCGTCGACGCTGAACGCGTGGTCGGTGCTGCACGACGCGGCGCAGATCGACGGCGATCTCGCACATCGTCTCTGGCTCACTCATCACCGCGTTCACGGCGCCGAGGCCGGCGCTCTGATGGCGCCGCTCCCCCGTCCCAGCATCGTGCACCGCCTCAGATTCGGAGCGCGCCTCGACAGCCACGCGACAGTGACGGCCACCCGGGCGACGGTGGCGACGCTCCTCGCGGGCGGGGTCTCGGTCCTCGCCGGCCTGGGACGCCCCGACTGGGCGATCATGGGCGCGGTCCTGGTGCTGCAGTTGGGGCCCGACCGTGTCCGCGGCGCGGTGCGTGGTGTGCACCGCGTGCTCGGAACGCTCGGCGGTCTGGCGATCTTCGCCGTGCTGCACACACTCGATCTGCACGTCGCCGCGCTGATCGTGGTGCTGGCCGTGCTGAACATCATGATCGAGCTGACCGTCACCACCAACTACGCGCTCGCGGTCACCTTCATCACGCCGCTCGCGCTGCTGATGGGAGCGCCGACTCAGCCGCTCGGCGAGCAGATGCTCTCACGCGTCATCGAGACCCTGTTGGGCGTCGCGTTCGCGGTGGCGACGATGTGGCTGCTGTTCCCGCGGATCCACCGCAGCACCCTCCGCTCCGCGGACGAGGCGGCCAGGGCGGCGTGTTCCGATGTGTTGAACCGGGCGAGCACGGATGTCCCCGCGTCGGCGTCCATGCGCGTGTCGCGGCGCGACCTCCAGTGGCAGTTGCTGGAAGCCGAGCTGGCCGCGACCGACAGCGCGAACGACGAGCCCGCCTGGGCGTACCGCTACTGGCCCGCCCATGCGGCGGTCCGATCCGTGGGCTACGACACGCTCGGCGCCTGCTGGCGCGCCGGCCCCGACACCCTGATCGGCGAGACGATCCGCGCCGACCTCGCCGACCGCGTCACCGCGAGCCGCACGATCGGCCTCACCCCTCCCCCGACTGAGCGAGGCCCTGAACAGGCAGGTTGAGCAGCCTTCATATAGGCCAGTTGAGCGAGCGCAGCGAGTCGAAACCCTCCTGCCCCAGCGACCTCCAACAGGCCAGTTGAGCGACCTCCAACAGGCTGGTTGAGCAGGCTTCCACAGGCTGGTTGAGCGAGCGCAGCGAGTCGAAACCTACCGACCGCCACACCCCCACTCACCGACCCCCTCAGTACCCCGCATCCGGCTCGACCACCGCCAGCAGTTCCTGCCCCGCCTCGAACCGCCGGATGTTCTCCGCGAGGAAGGGCGCCATCTCGCGCGTGAGCCCGGACGCCGGATTGGCCACGTGCGGGGTGATGATGACGTTGGGCAGCGACCAGAGCGGGTCGTCGTCCGCGGGCGGTTCCGGATCGGTGACGTCGAGCGCCGCGCCCGCGATCAATCCCTCCGACAACGCCCGGTGAAGAGCAGCCTGATCGATCAGCGGCCCGCGTGCGATGTTGACGACCCAGCTGTGCGGGTGCAGTCTGCCGAGGGTCTCGTCGTTGAGCAGGTGACGGGTATCCGGAGTGTCGGGTGCGGCGAGCACCACGTGGTCGGTACGCTCCCACACCTCGTCCATTCGGTCGGCGGGCAGCGTCAGCTCAGCGCCTTCGACGGCGCGGCCGCTGCGGTTGACGGCGATCACCGAGGCGCCGCACGCCGCCAGACGCGGCGTCAGCTCGCGCCCGATCCCGCCCGCACCGATGATCGCGACCGTCGCACCCCGCAGTGTCCGGACGGCCGGGTCGATCCGTTCCTTCGCCCACCCGTCCCGGACCGCCGTGTTGATCTGCCGCAGCCCGGCCAACAGCAACGCGAGGGCGTGTTCAGCGACGCCCGCTGCGTAGAAGCCCGAGGCGTTGGTCCAGAGTCGACGGCCGTCCAAGACGCCGGCGTCGACGAAGCGTTCGATACCGGCGGTACTGAGCGCCACCCAGCGGACGGCGTCGCCGAGTTGCGGGAAGCCGTCCGGCCCGCCGATCCAGACGAGAGCCTCGGCGTCGTCGAGCCCGGTCACCTCACTTCCGGCTCCGGTCACCGCCTCCGACAGGTGCCGGTCCACAACCGGTTCGATCGCGATCTTCACGAGCGCCTCCTCAATCTCCGGTCCCACGGTAGACCGAATGCTCTGTGCCGATCACGCGTGCCATTCGTTCGATTCACCATCGGCTCGCATGGCACACTTGCCCGGTCGATGCTGCGACCGAAAAGAGCACTTCATGGAGATGACGGAAATCGCCGGGTACAGGATCCTGCGCACTCTCGGCGCCGGCGGGATGGGACAGGTGTTTCTCGTCGAGCATCCCCGTCTGCCGCGTCGTGATGCATTGAAACTGCTCGACGCGGGTGTCTCGCGGAACAGCGAGTTCAAAGCCAGGTTCCAGCGTGAGGCGGATCTTCTGGCCCAACTGTCACACCCGAACATCGTTACGCTGTACGACCGCGGCGAGTACGACGGCCGTCTCTGGGCCACCATGGAGTTCGTCGAAGGCACCGATGCCGGCCAGTTGCTCGAATCGACTGGCCCGCTGTCGCCTACCCGAGTGATGTCTCTAGTCGCGAGCGCAGGGTCAGCGCTCGACTACGCGTGGCGTAAGCAGCGGATCACCCACCGCGACGTGAAGCCCGCGAACATCCTTCTCGCGATCGACGATCACGACACCGTCGAGGCAGTGAAGCTCGCCGACTTCGGCATCGCAAAAGCGGCCGAAGAGACGACGACCTTGACCTCCACCGGAATCACCGTCGGCACCTTGGCGTATATGAGCCCGGAAGCGATTGAGGGCGCGGAAATCGACAACCGATCAGACATCTACTCACTCGGTTCTACCGCGTTCCATTTGTTCTCTGGGCAGGCTCCCTTCACCGGTAAGACTATGACCGCGCTGATGTCGGCTCATTTGAACGGTGAGCCGCCCAGCCTTTCAAAGTTCGCCCCGCATCTGCCGGCGACGTTGGATTCGGTGTTCACTCGAGTCCTGTCGCGAGAGCCCGACTCGCGATACTCGAGTTGTGCCGAATTCGTGGCTGCGTTGTCCGATGCGCTGGATGGCAGAACAACGCCGCTGACCGGTCCGGCCTACGCCCAGACGATTGTCGGAACGCACTCGGTTCCAGGGCGCCATCCGCACCACCGATCGTCGTCGCGCCGGAACCGATGGATCACGGCGGTCTCGGCACTCGCCGCGACCGCGGTCCTCGCAGTCGGTGGAGCCGCCGCGTACGCGTACTTCCAGCAACGGGACGAGACGCCGACAGCTTCGGCACCCATCACACAGACCACGGTCACGACGCACGTCACATCCACGCCATCGACCACCACTGCTCCTGCGATCGCCACGGTCTACGAGCAGGTCACGCCGACCGAGGAGCCCGAACCCGTGACCGTCACGCCCGAACCCGTCGAAGGGCAGGAGTGCGGGTTGGATCAGTTCGGTGACATCTCCGCTGACGGCACACTGTTCTGCAGCGCAGAGAACGGCGCGTGGACCGACCGTACACACCAGTCTCGTCCTGCTGTGACGTACGGTACTGAGTGTTCCGAACCCGGGGCGCGCGCCCGGATCAGCGGTACCGACGCAATCGCAACCTGTGAGTCCGACACTGACGGGACTCCGACCTGGGGCTACTAGACTCCGACCCTCATCGTTACCGCCGACCGCGTCGTGCGGCCTTGCCGAAGCTATTGCCTGCGATCTTGCCCGCCGCCTCGCGGTTCGCCCGCTTGGCGGCAGCCTTCTCCTTCGCGGTCCGCTTGGGCTGCGGCTCCCTGCCGCGCGACGAGTTCGCCCCGCGACCACGGACGAGTCCGACGAATTCGTCGGCGAGCTGGGACGTGGGCGACGGCCAGACCAGTCCCACCCGGCTGACGGGGGCGTCGAGCAGCGGCCGGTAGACGAGGTCGCGGCGATGGTGCAGCCGGGCCAGCGACTGCGGCACGGCGAGCAGTCCGGTGCCGGCCGCCACGAGTTCGATCGCGTCGGCGGTGGTCGCCGGACGGTGGTCGAGCAACGGCCCGGGCCACCGATCCCAGGTGAGGGCGTCGTCGAGGGGCGACAGAAAGGTCTCGTCGGCGACGTCGTCGGCGCGCAACTCGTCCGTCAGGGTCAGGTAGTGGTCCTTCGGAACCACGACCACAGTGGTCTCGACGTACAGATCGATGGTGTGATGGGGTCCGGGATCGACGGCGTCGAGGGCCTCCGGCAAGCGTGTGACGGCCGCGTCGACCGCGCCGTCGGCGAGCAGCCGCACGCTGTCGGACACGCTGCACGCCACCAACTCGAGCGGCACGTCGGCGAACCGTTCGCGCCATTTGCGTTCCCATTTCGCCGGCGTGACGCCGGGGACGTACGCCAGACGGAAGCGGCGGTGCGCGGCGGCGTTCTCGGCCGAGTCGGGAGTCACGGGGAAAGACTATCGGGGCCGGGCGGTCACGCGCCGCGTCCGGCGACGGCGAGCAGCCGGTCGGCGGGGTGATCGGAGGCGGCGGGCAGCTCCGGACCGAACAACCCGAGCGCGCGAAGGTCCTCGATGATGGGCGTGCCCACATCGAGCAGGTGAGCGACCAGTTCCGCCGGGGGCGTCCATTCCACGCCGAGCGCGTCGGCGAGGTCCTTGCTGTGCAGGGTCAGTTCCAGCAGCCGCAAATGCATCAGCGAGGCGCCGGTGCGCCGCCCGGCCCGGTGATCGACCAGCGCGCTCAGATCCGCGTGCTCGGCCGCCTCCCGCAGTCGGTGCTCCTGTTCCCAGAAGCTGCCGACAGCATCGGCGCCGATGTAGTCGACACCGCGGGTAGCCGCCGTGTCCGCCGCGCTGCCGCCGTCGAGCAGGATGGCGTACCGCTGCGCACCGCCCGCGACATGGTCGACGAGCTGTCGGACCGTCCAGTCGCCGCAGCCGCCGGCGCGGTCGAGATCGCCGTCGACCCGCTCCAGCAACTCCACCCACAGCGTCTCCGCGGAACCGAGCAGTTCGTCGCCGGCCAGTGCTGCGACCACCTCGTCGGCGGTGCGCAGTTGCACGCCGATCGACTCCAGATCGGCCAGCCGAGCCGGCGTGACCTGCGAGGTCGCGTCGGAGATCAGGACGGTGCGGTAATCGAGTTCCGAGGCGTCGAAGAGGGTGGCCCGGGGGCAGTTGGGCAGATTGCAGCCCGCGACCACCACGGTGCTCACGTCGTGGTCACCGAGCAGCGAGTCGAGGGGCGTGCGGAAGAACGCCGACCACCGGGGCTTGTACACCACGTACTCCGCAGCGCCGATCTGCTGCACCGCACCGAATCGCAGTGAATCCCAATCGAACTCGACGGGACCGGGCAGCAGATCTGGGGGAATCTCAGCTCCCGGAGTGCCCGGCGCGACGACCGCGTCACCGGCCTCGACCGCGGCACGCCTGAGCAGGTCGACGTCGCTCTCCCCCGGGCGGTACGACCGCACGATGTGGACCACCGGCCGGCCGAGCCGACGGAACTCCGCGACCGCCGCCGTCATCGCCGGAATGGCTTCGCGCGTACCCGGCACAGCGGCCGGGCCGTCGACGAAGTCCCGCTGGACGTCGATGAGCACCAGCGCCGCGTCGGCCCAGTCGGGAACGAGGTAGTCGGCCACGTCATCGATGGTCGCACAGCGCTGCGCAGGGCGTCAGTCGCCCGCCGGCAGCGGGATGTTCTGAAGGCGCAGCTGCCCGCGGGCGAGATCCTTGCCGGTGGCCTCGTCGCTGATCCGGACGAGCCAGAGCTGCTGCGTGCGGCCCTGAACGATCGGTTCGGCGACCACCCGCGCACGAGTACCTCGCGACGACCGCAGGAAGTCCGTCGAATTGTTCAGCCCCACCGCGAACTGCCCGCGGTCGGCCACGGCCACGCTGGCGCCGATGCTGCCAGCGCTTTCGACGATGGCCGCGTACACGCCGCCGTGGACCACACCGAACGGCGTGTGGTGCCGCTCGTCGAGATCGGCGTATCCCTCCACGCGCGTGCCGGAGGCCTCGGTGACGACGAGGCCGGAAGCGTCCATGAACTCGCTCGACGTCGACGGAATCGGTGCGGTGTCGGTCATCGTGTCTCTCCTGCGATCGATGTCGGCGACACGTTGCCGCTGACTTCTGATAGAGAAGTTAGATCGCCGATCAACTGACTGTCAACATCGAAGCCAGCTAGACTGGCGACGTGGACTGGCTGGATTTCGACACCGACAACTGCTCCGTCCAGCGCACGCTCGACGTCATCGGCGACCGCTGGAGCGTGCTCGTGCTGCGCGAGGTATTCAATGGTGTGCGCCGGTTCGACCGCATCAAGCAGCACACCGGGATCTCCGACTCTGTCCTGTCCGACCGTCTGCGCAGGCTCCTCGACGCCGGCGTGCTGGTGGCCTCCGAGTATCGGGAGCCTGGGTCGCGGCGCCGGAAGGAGTATCGACTCACCGACGCCGGGCTCGACCTTCAGCCGGTGCTGATCTCCATGCTCCGGTGGGGCGACAAGCACCGCGCCGACCCGGCGGGCCCGTCGCTGAACGTGGTGCACCGCGGGTGCGGCGCTCCGGTGCGCACCGAGATCGTCTGCGACGCCGGGCACCCCGTGCCCCAGCGCGAGGTACGCAATGAACCGGGTCCGGGTGCGCGCAAGCGCGCCACCGGGCCCGTCGCCTGACGCATCCGCGCCGTCAGTCCTCTCCCAGCTCCGGCGGAGCGCTCCGATAGACCGGCGGCGTCTCCGACATCCGGATCGGATTGGCCACCGTCCTGACCGGCGCGTCGCGGCGCGGGTCGTCGACCTGCGCGATCGGTTCCAGTCCGAGCCGATCGGCCAATGCGAACGCCTCGGCGATGTCGTTGACCGGTCCGCATGGGACTCCGACCGCCGCGAATCGGGTGAACCAGCCGTCGGCGGTGTCGGCGCGCAGCAGCTCGGTGAGTTCGTCGATGAGCGACTCGCGATTGGCGACGCGGTCGGAGTTGGTGGCGAACCGCGGATCGTCGGCCATCCCGGGGGCGCCGAGTTCGGCGGTCAGCGCGGAGAACTGGCGGTCGTTGCCTACCGCGAGGATCAGGGGACGGTCGGCCGTCGGGAACGGCTGATACGGCACCACGCTCGGATGCATGTTGCCCATGGCCCGCGGGACCACACCCGCGCCGACGTATCCCGAACCCTGATTGGCCAGTGCCGACAGCAGCGACGACAGCAGGTTCACCTCCACCCGCTGCCCTCGGCCGGTGCGGTCACGGTGGCGCAGTGCCGACAGGATGCCGACGGCCGCGTGCAGACCGGTCACCACGTCGACCAGCGCGACGCCGACCTTCGTCGGCTCCTCCGGCGACGCGCCGGTGATGCTCATCAGACCGCCGACGGCCTGCACCAAGAGGTCGTATCCAGGCAGGTCGTTGTGTCCGCCGAAGCCGGTGATCGAGCAGTAGACGACGCCGGGGTTGACCGCGGCGACTTCGGAATAGCCCAGACCCAGCCGGTCCATGGCTCCCGGCAGGAAGTTCTCGACCACCACGTCGGCCCGTGCGACGAGGTCCCGAGCCGAGGCGAGGTCGTCGGCGTCGCGCAGATCGAGCGCGAGCGAGGACTTGTTGCGGTTCACCGCCTGGAAGTACGTCGCCTGCCCGCCCGCGTACGGCGGCCCCCACGACCGCGTGTCGTCACCCGATCCCGGCCGTTCGATCTTCACCACCTCGGCGCCGAGGTCGGCAAGGAGCATGGTCGCGTAGGGCCCGGCGAGCACTCGGCCGAAGTCGGCGATCAGCAGCCCGTCGAGGGCTCCGCCAGCGCCGTCGCCCGTCACCGGAAGGCGGCTTCGCCGGTCAGGGCGCGGCCGATGGTGAGCTGGTGGACCTCGGACGTGCCCTCGTAGGTGAGCACGGACTCGAGGTTGTTGGCATGCCGGATCACCGGGTACTCCAGGGTGATCCCGTTGGCGGCGAGGATGGTGCGGCATTCGCGGGCGATCTTGATCGCCTCCCGGCAGTTGTTGAGCTTTCCGAGACTCACCTGGGCCGGCTCCACCTCACCGGCGTCCTTGAGCCGGCCGAGCTGGTAGGCGAGCAGGTGTCCCTTACCGACCTCGAGTGCCATGTCGGCCAGTTTGGCCTGGGTGAGCTGGTAGGCGGCCAGCGGCTTGTCGAACACCCGGCGGGTCGACGCGTACTCGATCGCGGTCTCCAGGCAGTCGCGGGCGGCGCCGATGGAGCCGAAGATGATCCCGAAGCGCGCCTCGTTGAGACAGCTCAGCGGACCGCTCAGACCCGCCGCCTCGGGCAGCATCGCCGATTCGGGCAGACGCACGTCCTCCAGGACCAGCTCCGAAGTCACCGATGCGCGCAGCGACATCTTGGCGCGGATCTCCGGCGCCGAGAATCCGGGCGTGTCGGTCGGGACGACGAAGCCGCGGATCCCCCGGGCGCCTTGCGTCAGGTCGGTCTTGGCCCACACCACCGCGACGTCGGCCACCGAACCGTTCGTGATCCACATCTTGGCGCCGTTGAGCACCCAGTCGGAGCCGTCGCGGACCGCCCGCGTGCGCATGCCTCCCGGATCGGACCCGAAATCCGGTTCGGTGAGCCCGAAGCAGCCGAGCGCGTCGCCCGCCGCCATCTGCGGCAGCCACTGCTGCTTCTGCTCCTCACTGCCCCAGTGATGGATGGCGAACATCGCGAGCGAGCCCTGCACCGAGACCAGCGAACGGATGCCCGAGTCGATCGCCTCGAGTTCCAGGCACGCCAGGCCGTAGGTCACCGCACTCATTCCCGCACAGCCGTAACCGTCGAGGTGCATGCCGAGCACCCCGAGTCCGCCCAGTTCCTTGGCCAGTTCGCGCGCCGGGATCCGCGCCTCGTCGAACCAGCCCGCGATGTGCGGCCGGATCCTCTCCGCGCCGAACTTCCGGACGGTGTCGCGGATCGCCTTCTCCTCGTCGGAGAGCAGTCCGTCGAGGGCGAAGAGTTCGGTGACGGTGCGGGGGTCGGCCATGAGGATTCTCCTGAGTTCGGGGACGACGTGGCTGCAATGCTTTGCGCAATCGATTGCATATGGTGGAGTGAGAGTATCCATCACGGCGGCGAGCCGTCAATGCCCATCGACGTCAATGCCCATCGACGAGGACCCACCCGATGACAGATCACTCCGGCCCGCGCCGCACGCGCCCGCCGACGATGAAAGAGATCGCCGAACGTGCCGGTGTGCACGTCTCCACGGTCTCGCGGGTACTGCGGCAGACCGAACCGGTCGACGGATGGTCGGAGGCGGCCAAGCGAGTCCGCGAGGTGGCGCAGGAACTCGGCTATCAGCCCAACCTGTGGGCCGCGAGCCTGCGCACCCGGCGCACCACGACCATCGGCGCGGTGATGCCCCGGCTCACCGACGGCGTGGTCGCGACCGTCTACCAGGGCGTGGAGCAGGCCGCACGCGAAGCCTCGTACTCGGTGCTCCTGTCCAGCCCGCCCGACGACCCCGACGCGCAGCGACAGGCGATCGAACTGCTCACGGGCCGTCAGGTGGACGGTCTGATCCTCAGCAGTCTGCACAGCCCGGCGGCCGAGTTCGTCCGCCGATTGAAGCTCACCGTCCCCGCGGTGGCATTGAACCGCCATGCCGGGTCTGGTCTGCCCTTCGCCGGCGGCGACGACCGTCTCGGCGGCGCGCTCGCCGGGCGGCATCTGCTCGACTGCGGATACCGGCGCATCGCGGCGGTGGGCGGTCCACTGTTCGCGACGACCGGCCACGACCGGCTGTCGGGCTTCCTCGACGCGATGAGCGACGCGGGCGTCCGCATCCCCGACCATCGCATCGCGCACGCTCGAATGGATGTGCAGGGCGGGATCGACGCGGCCCGCTCACTGCTCACCCGCGACGACCGGCCCGACGCCGTCTTCTGCGTCAGCGACACCATGGCGATCGGCCTGCTCGGCGTGGCCCGCGACCTGCGTCTGTCCATCCCCGGCGATCTCGGCGTCGTCGGCTACAACGACATCCCGGTGGCCGCGCAGCTCCCCGTTCCGCTGACCACCGTCGTCACGCCCGCACACGAGATCGGTGCGGCGGGAGTGCGCCTACTGCTCGGGATGGTCTCCGGCACCGACCCCCAACCGGACGACGTCCGGCTCCCGGTCCGGCTGGTCGTGCGGGGTTCGACGGCGCAGCGGGACTGACATCGGACAGGTCAGAATCCTCGCCCCCATGCACCCGGCGCCGGTTACAGACCCACAGCCAACGAGGTGAGGGCCGCATACAACGCGACGATGCCCATCGTCTGAAACGGGCTGACTCCGCACAACGACTCGATCCTGTTGAGCCGGTTGTTGATCGTGTTCGGGTGAACGTGCAATGCGCGTGCGGTGCGCAGCCTGTCCAGATCGCAGTCGAGGTACGTGCGCAGCGTCGACATCAGGTCGGGATGATCGACGATCGGGCCGATCGTCTCCGACAGCCGCTGCGCGCCGGGGCCGGGCCGACTCAGCTGGTAGGCGACGGCCACGTCGGCAAGACGGTGCAGACCGGCGGGCCGTCCCAGCGCGACCGCGACTCCGAGCACCTCCTGCGCCTCCACCGCAGCGTCCTTGATCGCTCCCCGATCGACGGATTCGACGACCGCGGCGGTGGCGGGTGCACCTGCGGCCGATGCCACGGCGGCGACGAGTCTGCGCAGCCTCGCGTCGCCGTCGGCGTCGACCGGGTACGACGCGGTCGGGATCAGAACGGTGCCACCGTCGCGATCGAGCATCGAGAGCATGGCCGGTCCGCCGTCTGAGCGGAACAGCCGCTGCACCCGGTGGAGCTTCCGTCGGCCGGCCACCTCGCGCGCCGACCGCTCGGTGGATGTCTCGCCCGGCGACTTCTCGAGCCGCACCGCGAGCACGTGGTACGCGACGTCGAGCCGGACGTTCAACCGCTCGGCGTCCGCGCGGGGATCGTGGCCGAGCAGCAGCAGTCGCCCGACGAACTGCGGGCCGCCGGTGGTCTCGTCGGACTGGACCGCGAGCTCCTGCTGGTACGCCTCTACCAACTGCGCGATGAACACCTCCTGCAGCCGGAACCCGACGGCACCGATCCAGCCGAGTGCGTCGGCGTCGCGATCGCTGTCGGCGGCGGCGCGACACTCGTCGTGAACGAATTGGAATCCGCGTTGCCAGAGAGCCAGCACGATCGAGAGCGCAACCCCCTCGCGGGCACGTTGCTCGGCACGCTCGCGCACCACCTTCAGCTCATCGTCGGTCGGAGTCCCTCCGGAGCGGAGGCAGCGTACGGCGATCGGAAACACCCGGTTGCCGATCGACACCAATTCCGAATCCAACATCTCCTCGGGCAGCGTCCGCGCCGCCTCGGTGTCGGTGATCTCCCGTGCCATCGCGCCGATCCGGCGTCCGACCGCGTCCAGAATCCGGGTCACTCCGCTCGGAGGGGCCTCGCCGATGGCGGCGCCTGATGTCTCCATGCGTGGATTGTGCTACAGCACAAGTCGTGGGAGAACCTGCTGTCTCAAGTCACAGGCCGGAGCGTACGTGTCATCGCTCACACTCGATGTATGACCAACGACACCGCAGTCAAGTTCCAGACCATCCACACCGCAGGAGAAACCGCGTATCCGCGCGTTCACCTCGGCGCCCGCAACCTGCATCGGAACGGGGACGACGCCGACGCTTCGCTGCCGTACACGCTCTTCGACGTCGCGCCCGCGAACCCGACCATCGGCGCCTACATCGGCGGCGTCGACCTCGGTCACGTCGACGAAACCCTGCACGCCGAACTCCACCGCGCACTCCTCGAGTACAAGGTACTGTTCTTCCGCGATCAGACACTGACTGGTGCGCAGCACATCAGCCTCGCGCGCCGCTGGGGCGCTGTGGAGATCAACGACTTCTTTCCCAACGGCGACGTCCAGGAGATCTCCCGGCTCGCGAAGGGCGACATGGCGATCGGCATGGAGAACACCTGGCACAGTGACACCTCCTTCCGCAAGGACCCGTCGATGGCCTCGATCCTCCGCGCGGTGGAGATCCCGCCGTCCGGCGGCGACACCGTCTGGGCCGACATGGCAGCCGCGTACGACAACCTGCCCGAGTCGGTGAAGGAGCGGATCGACGGCAAGACCGCGATCCACACATTCACCAAGTCGTGGGGACTGGCGATGTCGGAGGAGCAGCGCGCGGCGATGTCGGAGGTCCACCCGCCGATCGCACATCCGATCGTCCGCACGCATCCCGAGACCGGGCGCAGACTGCTCTACGTCAACGAGCCGTTCACCGCGGAGATCGTCGGAATGTCGAAGACCGAGGGCGACGAACTGCTCGACTACCTCATGTTCCAGGCCCGGACCCCCGAGTACCAGGTGCGCTTCCAGTGGGAGCCGGACTCGGTCGCCATCTGGGACAACCGTTCCACCCAGCACTACGCGGTCAACGACTACTTCCCGCACTGCCGCGTGATGGAACGCGTCACCGTCGCCGGCGACCTGCCGCGGTGACCGTGAGAAACTGAGACCTCACATGACCAGCACACTCACTCCGGACCAGTCGGCGACGACACCCCTCGACGGAACCGGCAGGGAATACTCCACCCGGCGCGCCTGGCTGATCACCGCCGCACTCGCGCTCTTCATGGTGATCAACTGGGGCGACAAGTCCGTCCTCGGCCTCACCTCCCACGCACTGATGGTCGATCTCGGACTCACCCCGTCGCAGTACGGCCTGATCGCCAGCGGGTTCTTCTTCCTGTTCGGCGTCTCGACCGTTGTCGGAGGGATTCTCGTCGACCGGGTCCAGACACGCTGGATGCTCATCGCGATGGCGCTGGTGTGGGCCGTCGTCCAGTTCCCGGTGATGGGCGCGGCATCGTTCTCCGTGCTCCTGATCTCACGAGTGGTCCTCGGCCTGGCCGAGGGGCCGGCGTCGCCGGTCTCGCTGCACGCGGTGATGAAGTGGTTCCCCGATGAGAAGCGCGACGTGCCGAATGCGATCGTCCTCGGATCCTCATCCCTCGGTGTGCTGATCGCCGCGCCTGCGATGGCGTTCGTCCAAGTGCACTGGGGCTGGCGCTGGTGCTTCGGCGTGCTCGGCATCGCCGGTCTGGTTTGGACCGTTCTGTGGCTGGCGATCGGCAGAGAGGGACCGTACGACGCCGCTCCGACCACACCACGCCCCAGCGACGAACCCGCCGCGGAGACCGGCCCGGATCGGGTCTCGTATCGGCAGATCTTCGCCTCCCCCACCTGGCTGTTCCTCGCCTTCGCCGGATTCGCGTGCTACTTCGTGACGGCGATCCTCACCACCTGGCTGCCGACATATCTCGAGTCGGAGCGCGGTATCAGCACGGTGTCGACGGGAAACCTCATCGCCGCGGTCGCCGCAACCGGCGCCGTCGCGATGTTCGGCCAGGGCTGGGTCTCACGACGGTTGCTCGCCCGCGGTGTGTCGAGCCGGTGGTCGCGCTCGGGTGTGCCCGCCGTCGCGATCGTGATCGCAGCGGTCGCGATGTTCGGATTCGCCGAAACCGGCGGAACATTCCAGCTGATTCTGATGCTGCCTGCATTCATCCTGTACACGACGATATTTCCCGCCGCGACGGCCGCGGTCGCCGAAATAACTCCGGTGGCGCAACGCGGTACGGCGTTGGGCGTCTTCTTCGCCTTCTTCGGCGTGGCGGGCATGCTCGCACCGGCCGTCGCGGGCCGTCTGATCCAGAACGCGGCAACGTCCGCGGACGGCTATCACGCGGTCTTCCTGGTCTGCGGGGGACTGTTGCTGGCGGCAGGCGCAGCGGTTCTGTTGCTGGTCGATCCCGAGCGGGACCGGCGTCGGCTCACGCGGCCGCAGCGATGACGACGTCTTGGACCGGCGCTCATGCCCACGGTGTCCGGGCCGTGGGCACTCGTCGTCAGTTGTGCGCGATCTCCGGCTGTTCCGCCGCCGTCTTGATCCAGGCCAGCGTCGCGGACACGTGCTCGGAGAGTTCATCGGTATGGCGTTCGATACCGCCGAGCAGGACGCGGGCGAACAGCCGTGCGGTGGCCGACGCACCGTCGGGCATCTGGCGACGCTCGCGGAGCACGGTCCCGTCACCGTCGGCGGTCAAGGTGTAGGTCCACACCGCTCCGCTCGATCGCGTATGCCACGCGATTTCCCGGCCGATGTCGAACGTCGTCACGGTGTTGACCGTCGGCCAGAGCGCCAGACCGTTCCGGTTCCATCCGACGAACGTCTCGCCGGCGCGCAGCGGTCCGCGACGACGGCGGGTGGTGGCGAAGAGTTCCGGACTCGCCTGCGTCATCGTCCGGGGATCGATCAACAGCGACCACACTCGATCAGGTGCCACGTGGATGCGGATCGACTCGTCCAGGTCGCGCTCAGCACGTTCGGGGTTCACAGTTCGACCATAGAGCCCGCGAGCGCGGCGTTCAGTAGCAGAAGCCGCATTCACCCGATGTCGAGAGCACGGTGAAGCAGTTCGGGCACAGCTTGGGCTTGGGCTCTTCCGGCTTCGGGTCGGCTTTGGGTTTGGCCTTGGCCTTCTTCGGCTTCGGTTCGGCCGCGGCCGCGGGCTTCGTTCCCGGCTCAGCGGACTTGGCCGCCTTCGCCGGCGACTTGGCTGCCTTGGGCGGTCGTGCCGGACCGCGAGCGGCGCGCTTCTCCGCTACCCGGGGAGCCAGCGTCGGGCGGGCACCCGCCGGGATCGTCGCACCGAAGAACTCGTAGCAGCGGAACCGCACATGCGCCGCATCCGAGTCGAGATCAGCGGGGACGGACCGGCCCGCGACACCGAGCGCATGCGCGTAAGCATCACCGGCTGTCTGGTCGAGCAGCACACACAGCGACGCCAGGAGCGGTTCGCTGTCGTCCTGCCCTTCGGTGACGGCGCCGAGGAGATCGGCGATCCACTTGCGCACCGGAGCGCCGGCCTTGATGCCGGTCTGACTCTGAACCTGGAATCCCAGCTCAGCCTGGGTGATGAGCGAGCCGTACACGCGCGCGGTCTCGATCAAAGCCTCCCGGGCCGCGACGGCCCACGCAGCGAGGGCGTCGGAGAACGGAACGGGGATTTCGCCGGCCACCCGCCATGCGGGGACTCTCGTGTCGTCGTCGGAGTGCACCCGAAAACGCTACGGCGTCACGCCCCGATAGTCGAATCGCCGGACCGGGGAGGAGCAGCACCGTCCGGACCGTCGGCGAAGACAATCCACAGTTGGAATCACTTCCATATTTGGATCTCATTCTATATCGTCGGAGCATGCCTCGAAACGATGTGACCTTTCCTTCGGCCGGCGGAACTTGCGCCGGCTGGCTGTACGAGCCCGCCGACGCGGTCGGTACACCCGGGCCGGTCATCGTCATGGCGCACGGTCTCGCCGGCGTGAAGGAGATGCGGCTCGACGCCTTCGCGGACCGCTTCGCCGCCGCCGGATACCGATGCCTGGTCTTCGACTACCGGCACTTCGGCGCCAGCAGCGGTGAGCCGCGCCAACTGCTCGATATCGGCAGCCAGCTCGACGACTGGCGCGCGGCGATCGCGTACGCGCGGACTCTGGACGACGTCGATCCCGAGCGGGTGGTGATCTGGGGCACGTCCTTCGGCGGCGGCCACGTGATCCACACCGCCGCGCGTGATCACCGCATCGCCGCAGTCATCGCGCAGTGCCCCTTCACCGACGGACTGGCGTCGTCGAT
This sequence comes from Gordonia cholesterolivorans, assembly GCF_039531975.1. Lineage (NCBI taxonomy): Bacteria > Bacillati > Actinomycetota > Actinomycetes > Mycobacteriales > Gordoniaceae > Gordonia > Gordonia cholesterolivorans. The sequence continues at coordinate 77,014 of NZ_BAAARB010000016.1, forward strand.
GGCGATTCCGCCGGTCACATCCGCCACGGTCACCGCACTCGCGGTGCGCGACCTGATCGGCGCCCGCCTCGGACGCACGCCGATCATGGTGCCTAGTTACGGGGCGCCGGGGTCGACAGCCCTGATGACCGCACCGGATTCGGCACCGGGAGTGGAGGCCCTGATGCCGCCCGGCGCCGACATCAGGTCCGACGTGGCGGCTCGCTTCGCGCTCGACATCATCAGGTATTTTCCGGGGCACGACGCGGGCCGGGTCAGCTGTCCGATCCATTTCGCCGTCTGCGAGAACGACACGGTCGCGCCCACTCGCGCCACCCTCCGTCACGCCGCGAAGGCGCCCAAGGGTGAGATCCGGATCCAGCGAGGCGGCCACTTCGACATCTACGTCGGGGACGACTTCGAGACCAACGTCGCACAACAACTCGCATTCCTCGCCGAGCACGTTCCCGCCGGCGACTGACCCGCCCACCGCCACACCCACCGCACCACCAGTTCAGGAGTTTCGAATGTCCCGCTACCAGCTCGCCGGCCGCACCGTTCTCATCACCGGATCCACCGGAGGCCTCGGGTCGGCCGTCGCCCGTGCACTGCGCGACCGCGGCGCCAACCTCGCCCTCGTCGACCTCGACGCCGATCTCGCCCAGCGCCAGGCCTCCGAGCTCGGCCCCGAGACTGTCGCACGCGGCTGGTCCGCCGACGTACGCGACCTGGACAGCCTGCAGTCCGCGGTCGATGCGGCCGCCGAGCACTTCGGCCGCATCGACGTCGTGATCGCCAATGCGGGCGTCGGATCGATGGCGCCGCTCGAGACGATCGACCCCGCGGCCTGGGAACGGATCATCGACATCAACCTCAACGGCGTGTGGCGCACGTTCCGGGCCGCACTTCCGCATGTCAAGTCCGAGCGCGGATACATGCTGGCCGTCTCCTCGATGGCGGCGTTCGTGCACTCTCCGCTCAACGGCCCCTATGTGGCGAGCAAGGCCGGCGTCTGGGCCCTGTGCGATGCGACCCGTCTCGAAGTGCGTCATCACGGTGTCGGTGTCGGCAGCGTGCACCCGACCTTCTTCAAGACGCCGATGATGGACGACGTGCATTCCGATCCCGCGGGCAACACGCTCTGGGGAGGGAACAAGAGCGGACTGTGGAAGATGATTCCGCTGGAGACGGTGGTCGACGCCTTGGTCCGCGGCATCGAGCGGCGTGAAGATCTGATCGTCCCGACGCGAACGAACGCGCTCGCGGCGCGGATCCCCGGGCTGGTCCGGCCCTTCGTCGACCGTTTCGGGTTCCGCGGCACCACCATTCCGGATGCGATGGCTCAGGCGTCGACATCCGGCTGGATCAGCCGCTGACACCGGCTCCCGCTCAAGGCCTATTCACTAGCGTACGAACAATAGAGAGACGCCGTGTTGAATTAACTTGTTCGGGCACCCGAATCCTCGCTAGGGTGGCGTGACGTACGAGAGTCACGCTCAACGAGGAGAGTCACCGGTGCCCGTCTACCACCTGCCCGATCTGCCCTACGACTACGGCGATCTCGAACCCGCCATCAGCGGCGAGATCATGGAGTTGCATCACGGCGCGCACCATGCCGCCTACGTCAAGGGAGCCAACACCACGCTCGAGCGGATCGAACAGGCTCGGGCCGAGCGCGACTTCTCGAATCTCCCCGGGTTGGAGCGCGCGATGGCGTTCCATCTGGCTGGACACATCCTGCACTCGATGTTCTGGACCAACCTGTCGCCGGAAGGCGGCGGCCGGCCCGCCGGCGCACTTGCGGCCGCGATCGACGAGTACTTCGGCGACTTCGACTCATTCCAGGCCGAGATGAACGCCGCCGCCGCGAGCGTGCAGGGAGCCGGCTGGGCGGCCCTGTCGTGGGACCCGCTCGGCGTACGGCTGGTGGTGACTCAGATCCACGATCACCACATCACCGTCGCACCGACGACCACCCCGATTCTCGTCTTCGACACGTGGGAGCATGCGTTCTACCTCCAGTACCGCAACGTCAAGACCGATTACATCGACCGGCTGTGGTCGTTGATCGACTGGTCCGACGTCGCCGACCGCTTCGAGGTCGCGCGGCGCGGCACCGCTACGTCGTTCCTCACTCCGGCCACCGGAGCCACGGAATGAGCACCTCACCGCTGGAGGCGATCAATTGGAACGACATCGCCGATCAGCGGGACCTGGACGTCTGGAACCGACTGACCGCTAACTTCTGGCTTCCCGAGAAGGTGCCGCTGTCGAACGACCTGCCCAGCTGGGGCACCCTGAGCCGCGAGCAGCAGACGCTGACGATCCGGGTGTTCACCGGCCTGACACTGCTCGACACCATGCAGGGCACCGTCGGCTGCATCGAGATGCTGGCCGACTCCGTCACGCCGCACGAAGAAGCCGTGTACACGAATATGGCGTTCATGGAGTCGGTGCACGCGAAGAGCTACAGTTCCATCTTCTCCACCCTGTGCTCCACACCGGAGATCACCGAGGCCTTCGCATGGTCGCGCGAGAACACATATCTGCAGCGCAAGGCTCGCATCGTGCACGACTACTATCGCGGCGACGACCCGCTGAAGAAGAAGATCAGCTCGGTGATGCTGGAGTCGTTCATGTTCTACAGCGGCTTCTACCTGCCTCTGCACTGGGCGGCGCGATCGATCCTCACCAATACCGCCGACATCATCCGTCTGATCATCCGGGATGAAGCAGTCCACGGCTACTACATCGGATACAAGTTCCAGCGCGGCGTGCAGGACGCCGACCGCGCGCGGCGCACCGAACTCGCCGACTTCGCCTACTCCATGCTCACCGATCTGTACGACAACGAGGTCGATTACGCACACGATCTGTACGACGGACTCGGGATGACCGAGCCGGTTCTTCCCTACATGCGCTACAACGCCAATAAGGCACTGTCGAATCTCGGACTCGATCCGTTGTTCCCGCCCGACCAGTGTCGCGTACCCGCCGAGATCATGTCCGCACTCGATCCGGGCGCCGCCGAGAACCACGATTTCTTCTCCGGCTCGGGAAGCAGCTACGTCATCGGCTCCCAGCAGCCGACCACCGACGCCGACTGGGATTTCTGAACCGACGCCCACGCATGGCCGCGTTGACAGCGATCGGGGCCGAGCCTACGATGATGTAATCAGTGCATACATATCGGTGGCCTCGTCTAACAGGCGGCCGGCGGAAGGACATTCGGCGATGACGCAGACGATTCTGGGGGCGAACGGTCAGATAGCGATCGAGTTGGCGCGTGAGTTGCGGCGCTCATACACCGACGACCTTCGGCTCGTCAGCCGGAACCCACGCAAGGTGGACGCCGCAGACCGGGTCGTGAGCGCCGATCTGCTCGACGCCGAGCAGACCGCGAAGGCGGTTGCCGGCAGTGAGATCGTGTACTTCACCGCCGGTCTCCCCGCGAACACGCATCTCTGGGAGACCCAGTTCCCGACGATGCTGCGCAATGCGCTGGGCGCCGCCGAGGCCGCGGGAGCGAAGTTCGCCTACTTCGACAACACGTACATGTATCCGCAGGACGACCGCGTGCAGACCGAGAGCACTCCGTTCGCTCCCGTCGGCCGCAAGGGTCGAGTCCGCGCCGACATGGCCACGATGGTGCTGGACGAGATCGCACGGCGCGACATCCCCGCCCTCATCGCCCGCGCGCCGGAGTTCTACGGCCCCGGGCGTACGCAGGGGTTCACCAACTCACTGGTCATCGACCGGATCAAGGCGGGAAAGACGCCGCTGGTCCCGGTGCGGGCCGACCGTGCGCGCACCCTCATCTGGACACCCGACGCGAGCCGCGCACTCGCCGCCCTCGGCAACGCGCCGGACGCTTACGGCCAGACCTGGCACCTCCCGGTCGACCACAGTCACCCCACCTACCGGGAATTCGTTCACATGGCCGCCGACACCTTCGGCGCGCCCGACCGGTACACCGTCATCCCGAAATGGGCTCTCACCGCCATCGGCACCGTCAGCCCGCAGGTGCGGGAGATCCGGGAGTTGCTGCCCCGCTACGCCCACGACAACGTCTTCGACGCTTCGAAGTTCGCCGAGCGCTTCCCGGATTTCCGCATCACCACGTATCGCGAGGGCCTGGGCGCGATCCGCGCCGAGTCGGCGGACCGGCCGGACCCGGCCGGCCACCGCTGAGCCGACGACGCTGGGCCGACAACACTGAGCCGGCAGCGTCGCGGCGGCCCGAGCGCTCGTCCCGAACGTCGTCAGCTACGGAAGGCCGCGGCGATCAGATCGGCGGTGTACTGCCGTCCGGCGAGCGTCGGGTGGATCGGTACGCCGTCGTCCTTCGGCCCGACCCCGGTCATCGAGACATATCGCTGCCCGTCGGGGGCACACATGTCGTGTCCGGCCTGTTGATCGTCCGCCACGGTGAATCCCGCACGCTTCGCGGCACCGATGATCGTCGCATTCAGCTTGTTCTCGGCCCTGTTCGCGAAGGCGACCGCATCGCGTCCCATCAGGCCGTCGACGAAACATCCGCGCGGATCACCTGGAAGGACACGCAGGTACGGCAGCACGACGACCTCCGCATTAGGCGCCGCGGTGCGGACCGCAGCGTACACCGTGTCGAGTCTGTGTCCGAGACGGTCGATCTTGGCCATTGTCGCCTCCCGGAACTGCGTATTGCACAACGCCCCGATCAAGCAGTTCGCCATCAGTCCGCCGAAGATCATCTCATCGTTGCCGCCGATCGAGACCGACACATAACGGGTCTTTCCGCTCAACCCGTTCAATTGACGTCCCTTGGGCGTGTTCTTGAGGACGTCTGCGGTCTCGGCGCCACTGCACGCCCAGTCCGCGAAGCTCACGCGGAGTCGTTTCGCGACCAGATGGCCGACGTCGTCGGGCGCCTGACTGCAGGACGGTGTCGGGTTTCCTCGGCTGCCATACAGGTCCGCCAGTGCGCCGGCCGCCACGTATGAGTCGCCGATCGAGACGTACTGCGCTCCGCGCGGTCCGAGATCGGAAGCGGCGGAAGCGGCCGGAGCCGCGAGCCCACCTCCGCCGAGCAGAAGTGCGGAAGCCAGCGCTGCCGAGGCGAATCGTTTCATCACGTCTCCTTCTCGATACCACCGATCGACCGAAGGAATAGCCCTGAATCACATTCGACGTCGATGGTCGCCTATGTCACCACCGATGAGAATAGACATTCGTTACTCGCCGGTACAAGAGTTTGGTACCAATCAGTACCGCCCTACCGGCGAGCCGCGGCCGCGCCGATCAGAGAAGAGCGGCTACCTTCTCTGCAGTCTCCTTAGCCGAACCCGGATTCTGTCCGGTCACGAGATTGCCGTCGACGACCGCATAGGAGACGAAGGGCAACTTCGCCTTCTCGTACAGAGCTCCGCGTTCTTTGCAACGCTCCTCGGCGTTGTACGGCACGAGCTTGTCGACTCGGGCGAGCACTTCCTCCCGCCAGGCGAACCCGGTCATCTTTCGGCCGGCGATGAGATACGAACCGTCGGACAGTCTGGTGTTGAGCAGACCGCAGTACCCGTGACAGACGGACGAGACGATGCCGCCGCTCTCGAAGATCTCCCTGGTGATCCGCTGGAGTCCTTCGCTGTCGGGAAAGTCGTACATCACGGCGTGACCGCCGGTGAAATAGATCGCGTCGAAATCCACGGAGTCGACGTCCTCCGGGCTCAGCGTGTTCTCCAGGAGAGCCATCCGCGCGGGGTCGGCCCGCCATGCTTTGGCCGTCTTGTCATAGTTGGGGAACTTGAGCGCCCGCGGCTCGAGCGGCACCGCGCCGCCTCTGGGGCTCACCAGAACCTGTTCGAAGCCCGCGTCTTCGAAGACATGCCAGGCGTGAGTGAGTTCGGAGAGCCAGAGGCCGGTCTTGTGTGAGGGATCGTCGTAGTGACCCACATTGGTGACGACGTTGAGGATGCGCTTCGACATGGGGCAATGCCTCCCGGTAGATCGCCCGACAATCGGGATCGATTGGTGAATCTCGCGCACTCCGCGCCGAACTCGTCGCCGGACACCGACATGTGCACGCCGCTTACATTATTGCTTCCGACCAAGGCCGTCAACGGAATGGGCCGATTCGAGCGACGGAGCGAGGAGCCGACGCACCGATCGAGACACACTGTCCGCTTGGTACCGTTGGAGTATGCAATCGCGTTCGGCGTATCACCACGGCGACCTGCCTGCGACGCTCGTACGCACCGCGATCGAGCTGCTCGACGAGAACGGATCAGAGGCCGATCTCTCCCTGCGCGCCGTCGCCCGAAGCGCGGGAGTCTCCACCGGTGCACCGTACCGGCACTTCGCCGACCGCAACGCACTTCTCTCCGCAGCGGCCGCCGTCGGTTACCGGGACCTGGCCGCAGCCCTGGAAGCCGCGCACCCGTCTCCGCGCGACCCGTCCGACCTGGGCGAGATCGCTGTGGCGTACGTGCAATTCGCGATCACCCGTCCCGGACTGTTCCGCGTCATGTTCGGCGGAGTGTGCGACGCCGACAGCCCCGAACGCGTCGACGCGGTTGAAGCCATCAACGCCTACCTGCTCGACATCGTGACGCGCACCATGCCGTCCGATACGCCGGAAACGGTGGCGACCGGCGCCTGGGCGCTGGTCCACGGCCTGGCCTTCCTCTTCCTCGACGGCAAGCTCGACTCCTCGTCGAGCGAGTTCGTCTCGTCGACCGTCCGGTCGGTCGTCACGGCGACGCTCCGCGCCCGCACCGAAGCCTGACCGGAACCCCTTCCAACTCGCACCTCACCCGTATCGCCGACGCGACTCGCGCGACCCGTGGACAGTGCCGCAGTCGAGGTCTATGCTCATGTAAGCAACGCATACATGACGACGGAAGCGAGAACCCGCATGAGCACGCCAGCCGAAGACACCGTCGAGGTCGATCTGGGCGGCAGGACCGTCACGGTTCCCAGGGGAGGCTTGTTCGACCGTTATCGCATGGACACCCCGCTCGACGAGGTCGCGGACGACCCGCGCGTACCCGGCGTCGACTTCTTCCGTGCGCTCCCCAAGACGCAGGTCGAATCACCCATCGGTCCCACGCGTACGCCGAACTTCTACTACTCGATGTCGTCCGCCCGACTCACGATGCTCGCGCCGAGCAACGCGATCCGTAAGCGGCTCCCCGATCAGCTGTCACCTCTCGAAATCGCCCCCGGCCTCGGCGTCGCATCCCTGATGCTGTTCCGCTACGACGTGTGCGACATCGACTTCTACACCGAAGCGGCCGTCGGCGTGGCGGTGCGCCCCGCCCGCAACGGTGGTCGCCGGACCGCCCTGGCCGACGTGATCGCCGCACTCGGAGACGATCATCTCCACACTTACGTGCTGTCGCTCCCGGTGAACACTGAGATCGCCCAGGTCCGCGGCCACGACGGCTACGGATTCCCGAAATGGGTCACCGACCTCGACGTCGACATCGACGACGCCCGCACCAGCGCACGGATCGCCAACAGCGACGGCGGGATCGACCTCGAGTTCTCCGCCCGCACACCGAAGCAGAAGACCCACGCGAGCGGCGAGAAGGTCTCCACCCTGACCTCGTACACCCAGCGCGACGGCGCCTGGCATTCCACGTTGAATCAGACCAACGTCCTCCGGTCGGGCGGCGCACGGTTCCCGAGCGGGCTCGATCTGACTCTCGGGACGGGCCGACTGTCGGACGACCTGCGATCGCTCAAGCCGATCCGCACGATCCAGTTCGACGTGAACACCTCCGCGCAGGCGGCCCTGCACATGCCTGTCCCCTTCTCCGTTCGTTGAACGGCCGGGCCATGACCATTCACCACACCGTGCGACCGCAGAACGAAACACGCCGCCTGCCGAAGGGAGGCCGGTCATGATCGGCGGATTCAACCATCGAGATCCGGTGCGCTACCAGGGAACGACGACACTGATCACCGGCGCGAGTTCCGGCCTCGGCGCCGAGTTCGCCGCACAGCTCGCACGCCGCGGCTCCAACGTGGTGCTGGTGGCACGTCGTGAGGAACGACTCCGCGAGTTGGCCGCACGGCTCGAACGCACTCACCGCATCACAGCGACTGTCATCGCGATGGATCTGCTGCGGTCCGACGCGGCGCCGGCGCTGAGCGCCGCGCTCACCGAGCGCGGAATCACGATCGATTCGTTGATCAACAACGCCGGTTTCGGGATCAAGGGAGCGTTCGCGGAGAACGACCCGACTGCCCTGGCCGACATGGTCACGCTGAATGTCTCGACGCTGACGGCGCTCACCCGGGAGTTCCTGCCTCACCTGCGCTCAAGCGGACGTGGCGTACTGATCAACATCGCGAGCACGGCCGCACATCAGCCCACCCCCGGGATGGCGGCGTACGGCGCGTCTAAAGCCTATGTCCTCTCGCTGACCGAGGCGCTCGCCTACGAGTCGCGCGATTCCGGGCTCAGGGTTCTGTGCCTGAGCCCGGGACCCACGAGGACGGAGTTCTTCGACGTGGTCGGTACCGAAGACGCTGCGGTCGGCCGCTTCCAGACACCCGCGCAGGTGGTCTCGAACGCGCTGGCCGAACTCGACCGTTCCCATCCCCGAGCCGGAATCGTCTCCGGCCGGATCAACGCGATCAGTGCTGTCGCAGCCCGGCTCGCGCCTCGCTCGGTCGCCACCGCCATCGCGGGTAAGGCATTGAAATGACCGACATTCCGAAGACCATGCGCGCCATCGTCGTCGACGACGAGAAGAACCTCGTGCTCGACGGTGTCGCCACTCCGATCCCCGCCGAGGGCGAGGTCCTCGTACGCGTCGCCGCCGCCGGCATCAACCGAGCCGACCTCATGCAGCGCCAGGGACTCTATCCGCCGCCGCCGGGCATCACCGACATCATGGGCATGGAGGTCTCGGGGACGGTCGCGGCGCTGGGGCCCGGAGTGGGCGACGTGGCAGTGGGCCAGGAGGTGTGTGCCCTCATCGCCGGCGGCGGGTACGCCCAGTACGCCGTCGTCCCCGCAACACAACTGCTGCCGGTTCCCGCCGGGGTGCCGCTCGTCGACGCGGCCGCACTGCCCGAGGTGGCCAGTACCGTCTGGTCGACGATCGTCATGGACGCCGGGCTCCGGGCCGGAGAACTGTTCTTGGTGCACGGCGGCGGCAGCGGCATCGGCACGCACGCCATCCAGGTCGCGAAGGCGATCGGCGCCCGTGTCGCGGTCACCGTCGGCTCCGCGGGCAAGGCCGAGCGTGCCCGCGAACTCGGTGCCGACATCGTCATCAACTACCGGGAACAGGACTTCGCCGCCGAACTCTCCGGGCAGGTCGACGTGATCCTCGACATCATGGGCGGCAGCTACCTCTCGCGAAACATCGACGCGCTGAGTGTCGGCGGTCGTCTCGTCGTCATCGGCATGCAGGGCGGGCTCACCGGCGAGGTGAACGTCGGCGCACTGATCGGCAAACGCGCACGAGTGATCGGCTTGAACGTGCGGAACCGGCCGCTCACCGGACCGGGGTCGAAGGCCGACATCGTCGCGGCCGTGATCGCCGACGAGTGGCCGCTCGTCGAGCAGGGGCTGATCGCACCGGTCATCTCCGCCACTCTCCCCCTCTCCGAAGCCGACCGGGGGCAGACTCTGCTGGAGTCCAAGGACTCCGTCGGCAAGGTGCTCCTGCTCCCCTGATCCGTCCGCTCATCCAGTGGTGAGCGAACGATGCGATCACCCATGACCTCAAGGAGTTCCGCCCGTGAGCGAGAACCGTTCCACCGACCCCGCGCACCCGCAGGACGTCCCCGCGACGCGGGTCACCGGCGAGCCCGCGACCCGGCGCTTCCTCTGGCATCCCCGGACCTGGATCGCCGCCGTCGTGCTCGTCATCGGGTTGGGCTTCGCGATACCCGCGGTGTATCTCGGCGGCACCCTCGATCCCCAGGGCGACCTCGAGGACCTGCCCGTGGCGCTGGTCGTCACCCCGCAGACTGTCCAGCTCGGAGGGCAGAGCCCGGCAGGGCGCGTGGCCGACGAGATCGCACGCCACGTCGACCCGCAGAAGATCGCTCTGCAGCGGCTGCCGGGTGACGAAGCGGATGCCCGCATGCGCGACGGCTCGATCGTCGGCATCATCAGAATCCCCGCAGACTTCGACGCGCAGCTTGCGGCGCTGACCGGGCCGGGGCCCGGCGAACCCGCGAACGCCACCGTCCACCTCGACACCACGTCGCGGGCGGGCGCGATGACCACCGGCCTGTTCACCGGCAACGTGACCCCGGTGGTCGAAGCCGTGCGCACCGCCTTCGGCAGGCAACTCCTCGCGTCGGCCGGTTCTGCCCCGAACGTCGCGGCTGCCACGGCGCTCGCCACCCCGTTCTCGATCTCCACCGCTGCGCTCGACCCTCTCCCGTCCCACACTGGGCTCGGCACCAGCGTCTTCTATCTCGCGATCGTGCTGATCATCGTTGCGTTCATCGGTGCCTCGGCGATCCATCCGCTGATCGACACCGCCGTCGGGTTCCTACCCCAGGAGACCGGGCCGCGGGTTCGCCGTAACCCCTACCGACACCTGTCTCGGATGCGCACGCTGATCGCCAAATGGCTGGTCATGATCGGCGTGGCTCCGGCGACCGCGGGCGCCGTACTGCTCATCGCGGGCCCGGTCCTGGGCATGCCGATGGCCAGACCGCTGGACCTGTGGCTGTTCTCGACCGCCGCGCTGATCGCGGTCGGACTCGGTGCGCTCACTGTGTTCGCCGTCTTCGGTTCCTTCGGTCCGCTGGTGAACACCTTCCTCTTCGTGGCCCTGGCGATGACGTCCTCCGGAGGCGCGATCCCGCTGGAAGCGACCCCCGCCTTCTTCCGGACGATAGCGCCGGTGGAACCGATGCGAGCCATCGTCGACGGTCTGCGCTCGATGCTCTATCTGGATTCGAGTCCGGGTTCGGGCCTCGGTCACGCCTGGGTGTATCTGGGCGTCCTCACCGCCGTCAGCGTGATCGTCGGACTCACCGCGACGCGGTTGTTCGACCGCGTGCCGGCCTTCACCCGCCATCCCGATGACCCCGTACGCACAGCGGTCCGACCTCCCGAGCCCGCCACCGAAGAAACGACGAAAGGCGCGTCATGAACGCATTCGATCCCGCCCGCTCCCGCTACGTCTCCGTCGCGACCTTCCGGAAGTCGGGTGAGCGCGTGGCCACCCCGGTGTGGACGGTCCCGCTCGACGACGGCCGGATCGGCGTGGTCACCGCACCCGAATCGGGGAAGGCCAAGCGGCTGCGCAATGATTCTCGGGTAGAGCTCACCGAATGCGACGTCCGCGGCCGGATCGGGCCCGACGCTGTCACTCTGACCGGCCGGGCGACGATCACCGTCGGCGGGGCGGAACTCGATCGGGCACGGCGGGCCCTGCGCACCAAGTACGGAGTTCAGGCCGTCGTCGTCGGTGCATGGAGTTCGATCAAGGCGAAGCTGACGCGCCGCCCGCTCGGCGAGGCCGTCCTGGTCATCACGCTCGACGAAGCACTCCGATAGCCCGCGCGATCCGGAGTCGGGCACGTCGGCGATTCTCCTCGCCGGAAGGTCTACCGCTCGATCATCCACGGTGATAGCGTCGCAGGTGTCCACATGTAAGCAATGTCGACATCGTGGACTCCGGCACGCACCAGAACATCCGACACGCTGAACGGAGTTGTCATGTCCGAACTGCCCCCGCCGATCACCCCGGTCCTCGAACCCGCCGCCAAGGAGTTGGCCGACGCGACCGACCCGCACCCCCGGATCTACGAGGTGCCGCCCGAAGAGGGCAGAAAGATCCTGTCCGACCTGCAGGCCAACCCGGATGTGCCGCGACCCGACGTGGACGAGGAGTGGGTCGAGGTGGATGCGGGCGAGTGGGGAACAGTGAGGACGCGCATCATCCGGCGCCGCGGCGAGACCGGGCCGCTGCCGGTCCTGGTCTACATCCACGGTGCCGGCTGGGTTTTCGGCGACGATCAGACCCACGACAGGCTGTTCCGCGAACTGACCGTCGGAGCGGGCGCCGCAGGAGTCTTCCCGGTGTACGACCGCGCCCCCGAACACGGCTACCCGACCCAGGTGGAACAGAACTACGCCGTCGGCCGATGGATTCTCGAGAACGGCGCGTCGTACGGCATGGACACCAGCCGGATCGCGGTGACCGGCGAGTCCGTCGGCGGCTGCATGTCGGCGGTGTTCGCGCTGATGAACAAGGACCGCGGCGGAATCGACCTCAAAGCACAGGCGCTGCTCTACCCGGTCACCAATGCCGACTTCGACACCCCGTCGTACCTGCAGTTCGCCGAGGGCTACTACCTGACGCGCGACGGGATGAAGTGGTTCTGGGACGCGTACACCACCGACCCCGCACAACGCGCCGAGAAGTACGCGTCACCGCTCCAGGCGAGTCTCGACGAACTCGAGGGACTTCCGCCGACACTCGTGATCACCGACGAGGCGGACGTGTTGCGCGACGAGGGCGAGCAGTACGCGAACAAACTGCGTGAAGCCGGGGTCGACGTCACTTCCGTCCGCGTCGCGGGCATGGTGCACGACTTCCTGCTGCTCGACAGCCTGCGCGACACCAAGGCCGCCATCGTCGCCCGGAAACTGACGATCGACTTCCTCCGGGACGCGCTGAACTGACCGAGTGAGGGATGATCAGATGATCCCGCGCCTGACCAGAGACTGGGCGCCCAAACTGATGAACTGGGCCCACCGCCTGGTGCTGACCGTCAGCGGGGGCCGACTGCTGGACCGGCCGTTCGGCATGCCGGTGGTCGAACTCCACACCGTCGGCAGGAAATCCGGCCTGCCCCGCAGTTGCTACCTCACCACCCCGGTGCACGACGACCATCGACTGATTCTGGTCGCGTCGAAAGGCGGCGACGATCGCGACCCGGACTGGTATCGAAATCTCATGGCGACGCCCGACGCCGAGATCACTCTCGACGGAAATCGGATACCGATCCACGCACGGACGGCTGATCCGCAGGAGAAAGCCGAACTCTGGCCCGAAGTGGTCCGCGCATACCGCGGATACGCGAAGTACCAGGAGCGCACCAGCCGCGACATCCCGCTGGTGATCTGCGACCTGCGTCCCTGACAGCGGCGCAGCGAATGGAGTCGGACTCCAGCCGAAGGTCGTCCGGCCATACTGCCGAACTCGCGGTGGCCCTGCCGTTCGTCCCGTCGCGGAGTCATATCCGACCGCCTCGGATGGCTGTCCCATTTGCGCGGACATTCATCGGCGCCCGTCGATGAGATCTCACACCGCAGACACGGCGACCCGGAGCACCTCACGTTTCCACCGGAGATCGTCCAAGTGCACAGCCTGCGCGAGTGGCCTGAACTCAGCGGCCCGTCTCACGCTGTCGCTGGAACGGATGATCTCAGGTCCTCAATATGAGGGATTCTCCTGCGCAGCAACCGCACTCCAAGTCGGTTGACCGTTAGCGTCACTCCACACCGTGTCGCACTCGGTCCGCGTTCGAGGACACTCGACCGGCAAGAATTTCGAAGGAGAAACCATGAATAAGTTCCTGACCCCCGTCGCACTGGCCGGGGCCGCCGCTGCGCTCAGCCTGGGTCTCGGCACAGGAGCCGGAGTAGCCGATGCCCGCATCTCTGCCGGTCCCCTCACCCTCAGCGTCAAAGGAACGTGCTCCGCGCCGGGCGACAGCATCAAGGAGTTCTACGTCTGGACCCCGGAGAACGGCAAGAAACGCGCCACCTCCGGCAAGTCGGCGACGCATACGTTCCAGATCAACAAGAAGAAGATGGGCGACACATACTTCAACTGGAAACTGACATGCAAGATGTCCGGTAGCACCGGCGAGAACCAGAAGAAGTACGGCGGCAGCATCAACGGGACCAAGTACAACTACACCGTCGAACGCTTCTACAACAAAACCAAGAAGCCGTAGACGCTCACCGGACTCTATCCCGGTCTTCGTGATGTCTTACGAAAGGCTGGGCAGGACGGAAGCGCGAACTCGGCGTAGACCAGTCGTCAGCGACGCACATGTGCACGACCCCCGCCCCGCGATTGACTCCGTGGGACGGGGGTCAAGGGCGGCCGATCGTCATGCAGCGAGGCTGCCAAGTGCCGCAGAGCATCCACCTCGTTTTCGTCGGACTTTACTCACACCGGCGCTCGGTGCGGGACTGTCAAATCCTCCATCGAGGACAATCACTAGGGCGCGAGTAGGCAACACAGATAATGTTGCGCCCCACGAAGCAGCAAGGGCCGCGCCTTGCGATCGATCTCGGTGTCGGCGCGCGGAACCTACGAACACCGAACATTGCTGTTCGGCTATCCGTTGTTTGAGCATTCCGCTCACCGACCGAATTGCGGATAATTCCGTTGCCAGTGAGCCGATCATCTGCCGGTTTCCACGTGGGCGATCAGTTCGACGCCAGCGGTCCCAGATTCGCCAAGAAGGTCAGCTGAGCGCGTGCAGCCAGCGTCCAGCCGCGTCACACTTGGCGCTGATGTCGGCGTTGACCATATCGACAATCGGCGGGTCTCTGTGCGCTGTTGATCGCACGCGGGCTCGGATGGAAGGTTGAGAACAACTTGACTCCTGTTGCCACGCCAGGATCAGTCCGAAGCAGCAGGAGCCAGATCCGCTTCGCCACGGTTCCGTTCAGGACTACGACCGAAAGGGTCGGAACCGTGGCGAAGGAAGCCGAGAATTCTGCATTTTCGAGGCAGAGCATCCCGGATCCGTGCCGGTTAGCGGGATCTGTCTTCGGGCCGGGATCCTGGTACAGCGTGAGCAGCCGCGCGTTGACGCCACCGTGGGTCGGCGCAACATAGGGAATGAACGCCCCACTTCGCTGAGAGCGCAGTTCATCGACGTACTCATTGATCGTTCGGACGTGCGGCTCGTATCGGCGTCGGTAGAGCCCTTCACGGTCCTTCCGATCACTTCATCTCTGTCTCTTGAGCCATTCCAAGGGCTCCGTCCCGGTACGCACGTGGTTGTCGACGCACTCGGCCCCCTTGAGGCTCGACCGCCTCGGGCTTGCGCCCGACATCCGCTGGTGCGCCTCGGAAGCCGGGCCGGACATCGTGCACCACCAGGGGTGCGCCAGCGGGCAGCGAGACGCGGTCGCCGATCCTCCGACGACGCACTGCCAACCCCATAGGGGACCGGTACGAGACGACATCGTACTCGGTGTCGAATGGCCGCTCCGTCAGCACGAAGGTGTCCATGTCACCACTGAGATACTTCACTGTAACGATCGAGCCCGCGACCACTCGTTCGTCCGTGGGACCCCAGGCGATAAGACGATCACGGTCAGCGACGTACTGTGCCCGTCCGACGGCTAGGTCTGAGAGTCGCCTCTTGGCCTGCGCATGCTGAGCGGCGTAGCGCTTGTAATCGACCAGCAGGTCTCCACCGTCGCGGCAATCGTCCATCTTCGCCTCGAGGTCGCGAATCCGCTCGGTGATCGACTCTTTAACAAGGTCGTACTGCTCAATCTCTCGATCGAAGGCGTCTGCCGACTCTCTGGTCCGCGGAACGCTGTCCCCGACCCGCGTATCCCCTGCATCTGGGTCGCCCGTGCTGTCAACTCCAAACCCCTTCGAAGGCTTCTTGCGGGGCCGTGGAAAGTGTGTCAGCTGATCGACCGGTTCCGGCCGTGCAATGCTGGACCGGATCCGATTGGAGATCCGGCCGGATAGTCTCGCAGCCAGTCCATGTCGCTTCCACGCACGCTTCGTCACTCAACAATGGTATCGAGGACGTGTGACAGTACCCCTCCGAAGCCACTGTTCATATCACGTCGCGTCCATGCCGACTAACGGTGCGAGTTGGAGCACAGGACCGTCTGAGTCGTGAGATCGTCGGACAGACCACCGCTTTCGGGGGCCGATAGATTGGTCGAATGACCGACAAGGACGACTTCGACCGCAGAGACACTGGCGTTATCAGGTACGGCTGGTGGAAGACCAACGAGCACTTCAGCGCACCGAAATCGGAGCCAGAGGCCATCAGCCGGGTGTCCGGTTCCGAGCCCGGAACACTCAGGCGGAGCAGAGACCTCGTCGAGGACGATCTGCGAGAACACACCGAGAAGTACGGTGGCGACTTCGGGTGGCCGGTCATTGCGGTCGATTTCGGCGATGGTTGGCAGTACGTCTACAGGGCACTGAAGGGCAAGCTCGTCGATGTTCGGAATATGAGTCCTGATCAGGCAGCAAAGTATCAGGGCGTCCGTGACGGGAAGACGACCAACCGAGGCGGGTTGCGAGAAGAGCCGCCACGCGACGAACTCGACATTCTTCCCCGTGACCTGGACGAGTCTGAGGCGGCCCTCTCGGATCACGGCACGAGCGAGCCCGAACTGCAGACGGCCATCGCGCTCGGAGGCGAGACCGAACGTCGGTACGCGGAGCGCGTCGTCTGGCAACGACTCCATCAGCCGGAGCTCCGCAGGCTGACTCTCCTGCATCACGGAACGGCGTGCGCGTACTGCGGCATGGATGTCCCACAGATCATCGAGGCGGCTCACCTAGCCTCGGGCTTTCATCGCTGAATTCGCCTGACCTGCCGTTTTCATGAAGAAAGGTGCTCTGAGCTGCAATAATTGTTGTTGCGAAACGACAATCACAAGCAGGGCAAGGAGCACCTTTCTGG
>NZ_BAAARB010000017.1:0-83593 GCF_039531975.1 Gordonia cholesterolivorans
CTGTACCTCGAAGCGATCGCCCGCGAGCTCAACGAGCGGCCACGGCAGTGCCTGGGCTTCTACACTCCACGGGAAGTCTTCGAACGCCTACTGAAGGACAACGTTGCTTCCACGAGTTGACACCGCCCGCACCTATTCGTGAGTTCGTATGCCAACCCCTATCCGGACGACTTTCCCCTGGGGGCTCGGGTCAAGGGTAGGCAGAGAATCGCAGGATCGGGTCACGCGGGTCCGCGTGGTGGCGCGGCTGTGCGGCTTGGGGCGGTGACCACCTGAATGTGTGGCGTCATGTCTTCAGACGAAGCGCAGCTTCGGTCGGTCGTTCGATGCGGCGTCCATGACCGATTCTGCGACTTCCGGGGCGACGCGGCCGGCGGCCATGATGTCGGCGAAGTCGTAGCCGCTGTCGGTGATCAGTTGTCGCGCCATGCCGAGGACCTGTGGGGATTCGGCAGGCCCGAGCGGCCCTGGTTCGGGGAAGCCCCAGATGGAGAGCTGCTGATTGGCGCGACGATATGAGGCGTCGGAGAGTCGGCCGAGAGTGTGGGCGCGGAACACCAGCGCGCGCAGACTGACGCCCCAGTGGCGTTTGAGATCGTGGAATGTCGGCCAGTCGATGCGGCGTGGCAGGTCGTCAATGATTTCGTCTCGGGGCATGAGGAATTCTGCCGCGAACCGGTTGGCCTCCTGCTCGACCAGCTTCGAGCCTGGCTCGGTGTCGGGGTGAAGCACGAGGTGTCCGAGCTCGTGAGCGGCGTCGAACCGGCTGCGGGCCTTGTCGTCCTTGGTCGGTGAGAGGAAGACGAGTGGTCGGCTACCGGAGTAGGTGGAGAACGCGTCGACGGCGGCATCGGTCCGCTCGGGCAGGCGCAGTGCGATGACTCCGTGAGCTTCGAGAGCCTGGACTACCGAGGCTATGGGCCCGGGCTCGATGCTCCAGGCTTGGCGCGTGAGGCGAGCCGCTTCGGCGATGTCATCGTCGGATAGTTCTTCCGGCAGCTCGAATTCGGGCAGTGACACCGGAGGCAGATCCACATACGCCCCGATCAGGTCCACCAGCTCGAGGCACAGCTCCCCGTAGGCGAGGGCTTGTTCTCGTGCTGCGGCGGACGTCGAACGGAGCGATCGGAAATGGGCACCGGACGCCGGCAGCAGTGCGAGAGGCCGGCCCGCACCGAAAAAGTCTCGCGGGAGGCCGAGTTGCAGGCAGAGCTGAGCGAGGACGCTTTGGGTCGGGTTCGAGAGGTTCTTCTCGAATTGACCGATGGCTGTCGGCGTGACTCCGACCTCGCGTGCGAGGGTGGCTTTGGTCTTGCGTCGTAGCCTTCTCGCGACGGTCAGGCGGGTGCCGTCGAAATCGGTGCCGGCGGCGGGGGATTGCGATGTGCGCTTCACGCCTGACCGTCCCGGCGCTGCTTCTTGAGGGCGACCGCGGGTCGGGCAGCGGGGCGTTCGTCGAAGCTCGGGCCACGATCGGGTGTCGACTTCTGCGTGGCTCGCGTGTCTGGTTCGGTGTCCCGCCAAAGCTGCTTGTGTGCGATGAACGGCGTGTCGCCGAGTATCGGAACGCCCAGCCACCCAGCAGTCAGTGCCGCGTCCGACTCGCCGGCCCAGAGGAGCATGAAGCTGCGGACATCCCCGGGCGAACCCGGGTGCGGGAAGAGTGGCGACGCTCCGGCAGCGTGGGTCTGATACTGCAGCGCATCGGAGTTCTCGTTGGCGAGCTGTGACCTGACCTGGCTGTCCTGGTCCCAGTCGCCGCTGCGGTCCCAGTTCGGCGAGCGACCCTCCGAGAACGGCACCTTCATGGTGACGAAACGCGCGCCTGCGAAGTTGAAGGTGAGCACGTTCCCGGGAGTGCCAACATGGAGGCCCTCGACATTCCAGTGGGAGTCGGCGGCTTCGAGATCGTCATGCCGGAACCTTCGGAGAGCTCGCGTCTTCAGGTTCTCGTAGCACTGGATCCCGAACGACATCACGGTGTCGCCAAGCTCGTCCGGCTCGTACCTGTCGAGGTTGCTCGCGTAGACGTCCTGCACGAGCGCGCGCCAAGTATTGACGAGCCCGCTGCGTTCGCATGTGTCGGCAACAATGTTTAGCGTCTCCCGTGCTGCCATCTGCGCATGATCCATGCCGATAGTAAAGCACACTCGCGTCATGAGTGCACGGAGAGAAGGATTGATGCGCTAATTTGGACTAAAAATGAAGTAGTTCCGGCTTTGAGCGCATCGGTCGACCAGATCGGTGCCGTCTGCCCGCGGGAGGAGCGGCTGGTGCAGTTCAGCGAGTACTTTGATGTCGCCGTCGATGATGACGACGACTGGTTCGACCCGATCCTCGACACAGACACGCGGCTGTTCGTCGACCCGTTCCTGATCTTCAAGGAGTCCGATGGGCCCTGGTCGACCGCCATGAGGAGCTGATCGGCTACTTCGACCGGGCCTTCAAACTGTTCTCCGGGCACGAGGACAACCGGAGCAGCCTGCAGTACAAGCGGGTCGTCACGTTGATGGAGTTCCACGAACCGGAGGAATTCTGCCTGGGCTACGTCGCAACCGGCACGAGCGGCTCTGGTGCCGGTACCGGCCTGGCGAAGCAGATCACGGAGGCGATGCGAGAGGCGGTCAAGCGCGGTCTGGACGAAGGGATGGCGCACTTCGAGGAGCTGGGCGTGCTCGTGGAACGGATCAACAGGGATCGCATCTCCGACATGACCCTGTCGATCCTTAAGCCACGGTTCATCGAGTACACACAGAAGATCGCAGGCGAACTCGGACTGGAGCTCCAGCCGCTGGAGGTGGCCAACTCGGACTACGACCCGATGAGGAAGCGCTGGGTCACAGGTACCTTCGACCTGCCCCGAAACCCGTTCACGCGCAAGGCCGTGCTCCTGGTCCCGAAGCGGCTTCTGCGAGAGCTGCCGACGCTGAACCCCGAAGACTGGTTCGACTACAGCGAGACCACGCTCCGCGACGACCTGAACCTCACGGTGATGGAGAACGTCAACTCCAAGGAGATCGTCAGGCTCGCACGCCTCGGGCGGAGCTCATCCGAGAGTGGACAAAGGATCGGGAGCGGCAGGCGGCGCGGCCGTACGACCTCGACCGGGACCCGAAGGGCTTCCACAACTGGAACAGGCTCGCGGCCAGCTTCGTCTCCTCCCACCCGATCAGCGCCCAGGATGGCGAATCGGTCCACAACTTCGTGGGCAGAGTGGTCGCCACCGTCAAGCACTACATCGAGACGAGCGTGGCTGGCCCCTGCTCTACAACGACGACACGAACAAGCCCAAGCGCGAGGAGTCGGTCCAGCTCCTCTTCAAGGGCATCGTGCAGCACTACTGCCTGGCCAACGGCGTGCGAGTCGACCGCGAGGTGTACCTCGGGAAGGGGCCAGTCGACTTCGCCTTCACCAAGTCGGCGTTCGAGCGAGGACTGCTCGAGATCAAGAAGATGACCAACACCGACTACTGGAACGGGCTTGAGAAGCAGCTGACGTCGTACTTGACCTCAGATCAGTGCAGCTTCGGCTGGTTCCTCGCCGTCCGATACGACGATAAGGCTGTCTCCGTTAGTCGCACCAATGATCTTCCGAAGCGCACCGCGTCGGCGGCGAAGGAGACCGGGTTCGATCTGCGCGCGGAGTGGATTGACGCGAGGCGGAAGGCATCCGCCAGCAATTTGTAGCGCGACCCTCAGGTGGCCGTGATTCACATGCTCGTTGTCCGCAGTCGACTTACCTCTCCAATCATCATTGACAGCAATCCAAATGGGACTCGAGACACTTGCCGGAACGTCGATCGATCGCTGATTGGATCGAAGGTGTGATCCGCATGCCGGGCAGGACGGTGAGCCGGGCATCTGCGCAGGCGTCTGACCATTGCAAACGTCGATCGCCCCTACTCGCCTATGCCGCAAGCAATGTCCGGGATGACGGCAGTCAGGCGAGGTGCGGCCAGTCTTATCCGTGTGGCAGATGTCGCCTCGGTTGTTGTTCGTTGTTGACCAGACCCATCGGACCTGCTGGTGGTCATCTCCGAGCTCCGTGGGCTGGCGGTGGCAGCGTCCGCCTCGTTGGGGCTCAGCGTCGTCCTCACGCGCCGCCTTGGCGAGCCCGCCACATGCGGCGCGCGGCACCCAATTGGCACCTATCGGTCCAGCAGCCTCGGCAGCGCACTGGGCGCTCGAGATCGGCCACAGTGATCAGCGACGCGAGCGCGCTACTGCCCGCCCGTTTCGAGGCACACAAGTCGAACCGCGCAGATAGCTGACGGTCGCTGACCAACGGACTGCTGCTGATCGGCCGGCACCGCTTGCGGGCCCGCGATCCGGTAATAGCCCCGCAAACGCGTGGGCCGTGCCTGATTGCCCATCGGTTCGGTTACTGCTAGCACCCAGGGTCACCCCCCGTGCCCCTGACCGGTCCCTGGCCTCGTGGATGCCCAAAAATTGTGCGGAGTTTTGTGCGTAATTCACCCCATAGTGGGCCGCTCGGAGGGCGCTAAACTCCTGGTCAGAGCTGTGTTTCAGCTCCAAGGAGGTTCCCCCAACTGGGTCTGGATCCCCGCCTGGGGCCCGACAAGATCACCGACGACGGCCGCGAGCAGTTGCGCGCCCTCGGCTTCACGGTCTGACCGGACACCGCTCGAGCGACTGGATTCACCGCTCCGTCGCCTCCGCTGCGACTGCTCGCCTTCCACTGGGAAGGGACGATTACTCGGGAAGGTGAGCGCGTTCGCCGTCCCGGTCGAAGATCGTCAGAATCTCGGCGGTGGTCCCGTGGGCGACGAAGGCATGCGGCGTCATCGTCGAGAACTCGGCTGCCTCGCCGGCCTGGACGTAGATGATCCGCTCACCGAGAGCCAGCCGCACGCTGCCGGAGAGCACGGTGAACCACTCATGACCGGGATGCACGCGAGGTGTGGGCCACTGCGCCGGCGGTTGGAGCCGCATCTTGGCGACGACGACGCCGGCATCGGCGCGATCGCGCGAGAGGAGCCACGTGATCGCGTCTCCGGAGGAGTGGGCTTCCGGCCGGATGACCACGTCTTCATCGGAGACGGGTTCGACGAGCTGGTCGAGAGACACCCCGAGCGCACGGGCGATCGGCACCAGTTGGTCGAGGGCTACGCGGCGCCCGCCGGTCTCGATCCGGGAGAGCGTCGACGCGCTCATGTCGCATCGGCGGGCGAGTGAGTCGAGGGTCCATCCGCGGGCGAGCCGAAGACTCCGAATCCGGCTCCGCACCAGGGCGTCCAGGTCGGGATCGGAACGGCGATCGAGTTCTTGCGTCATGCGCAAGAGTGTATGCGTTATCTGCAATACCGCGCATACGGTCGATCCATGACGAATTCACGGGAGGCCGGCCCGAACCGGCAGTACGACGTGCTCATCGCGGGCGGGGGACCGGCGGGACTCGGCGCCGCGGTGACCCTGGGCCGCTCACTGCGGACCGTCCTCGTGGTGGACGCGGGTGAACAGCGCAATCGGCCCGCCGAGGCTGCGCACAACGTGCTGGGCCGCGAGGGTACGGCACCCACCGATCTGCTGGCGGCCGGTCGAGCCGAGGCGGCCGGGTACGGCGCCGAGATGTTCGAGGGAACCGTGCTCAGTGCCGAGCGCATCTCCGGCGGGTTCACGCTGAGCCTCTCGTCCGGGGAGACGGTCGGTGCGTGCCGGGTGCTCCTGGCGACCGGAGCGGTGGACGAACTGCCCGCGATCGAGGGACTGGCCGCTGGTTGGGGGCGGACAGTGCTGCACTGTCCGTACTGCCACGGTTGGGAGGTTCGCGGACGGCGTATCGGCGTGGTCGCGACGAGCCCGATGGCTGAACATCAGGCGCTGCTGTTCCGGCAACTGAGCGAGCATGTGACGGTCTTCGATCACGAATCCGTCCTCGGTGCGCAAGCGCGTGAACGCTTGACGGCGATGGACGTCCCGATCGTCGACGGCCGCGTCGACCGGGTGCTGACCGACGGCGAACGAGTCCGGTCCGTCCGTATCGCGGGTGCGGCGTACGAGGTGGACGCCGTCGCGGTGGCGACCCGCGTACACGCGCGGGGAGAGCTGTTCCAGACCCTGGGCGGCCGCGTGTCGGACCACCCGTTCGGAACGTACATCGAGACCGATGCGACGGGCCGGACGGCAGTCGACGGAGTGTGGGCGGCGGGCAACGCGCGCGACCCGATGGCGATGGTGGGCGCGGCCGCCGCGTCCGGGGTGGCGGCGGGTGCGGCGATCAACGCCGACCTCGTGGACGAGGCGGTCCGGCGGGCCGTCGGCGCGGAACCCCGCGTGGAGAAGTGCCGCGTGCAGGAATAGCACGGCGGCGGATCCGGTTAGATACAGACATGGCAACAATTGATCTGACCGGTGACGACTTCGAGCAGACGATCGTCGACAACGACATCGTCCTCGTGGACTTCTGGGCGAGCTGGTGCGGCCCGTGCCGGCAGTTCGCACCCACGTACAAAGCGGCCTCCGAAAAGCACGACGACATCGTCTTCGGCAAGGTCGACACCGAGGCCGAGCAGCAGTTGGCGGCGGCCGCGAGCATCCGCTCCATCCCGACCATCATGGCGTTCAAGCAGGGTCGGTTGGTCTTCAACGAGGCCGGTGCGCTGCCTCCCCAGGCGCTCGACAGCCTGATCGACCAGGTGAAGGCACTCGACGTCGAGCAGGCCCTCAAGGAGAGCGGCCAGGAGTGACCGGTCGGGACTGACACGGGTGCCACGCCCGGCGAGTGACGGTGTCATTCGCCGGGCGTAGTGCTGTTCGTGGGTCCGGGCCGGGCCCTTTAGGATCTGCCTATGCAGTGGAAACGAGCGGCCGCGGCCGCCGGAGCAGTCGTCAGCCTCTCGGCGGTCACCGCGTGCACCGTGGACGGCACCGCGACGCGCGGACCGATCCAGCTCGATACGGGGAAGTACGCGACCAGTCTGCAGCCTGCTGCGGGGACCGCTGATACGGAGTCGGAGATGAACCGGCTGCGGGCCATGCGGCTGGGCGAAGACATCGCGTTCCGTGACGAGGTCGATCCGGTGCTGACCAAGTTCAGCATGCCGACCTACCCGATCTCCGGCGCGAGCGGACTGCGGGGCGTCTTCTCCGATGCGGCCGACCTGCCGGTCTCGCAGAAGCTGCGTTACGGCTTCACCATGGCCGGCGGGGCGCCGGACGACAGCGACGGTAAGAACCTGCATCAGGGGCTCAATCATGCAGTGCTGGTGTATCCCGATGCGGAGACGGCCGGCGAGGCCGTGTCGGCGATGTCCGGCCAGATGCTCAAGAAGACCTACGGTTCACCGATGCGGCGCACCGACGTCCCGGGGATGCCCGCCGAGACGGTGGCGCTCACGGGGAAGTCGAGCGGCGGCGGTCAGATCACCGTGGCGTTCACCCCGGTGGCAGAGAAGGTGGTCTACACCTGGGCCGACGCCGACGACGGCGGATGGACTCTCGCCGCGGTGCGGTCTGCCTTCACGAAGCAGAAAGCCCTGCTCGATGCGATGAAACCGATCAGCGACGACAAGCGGATCGACCCGAACGGCCTGTTGCGCGCCGTGCTGCTGACGGAGTCGAACGGCGGTTCCGCCTTCTCCGGCTCGGTCGCCGGACCGCGGGCCATCTCGCAGCTGGCGAGCAAGTCGACCGCCACCTTCGCCGACTTGCAGAAGACCGGCGTCACCGAGGCCGCGGTCGGGGGCTCCCTGGTCTTCCGCTCCGGCGGCGACGACCAGGCCGCAGAACTGCTCAAAACCCTCTCCGACGACTCCGACGATCCGACCGCCAAGAAGGCCGACAGCCCGCAGGATCTGCCGTCGGCGGTGTGTCAGACCAGCAAGTCCTCGTTCGGCGACGATCAAGCGACCTGCTTCGTCGCCTACGGCAGCTACGCGGCCCAGGCGGACGGCTCCGATCTGCATGAGGCGCAGCAGAAGATCTCGGCGCAGTACCTGCTGCTGAAACAGCTCTAGCCCTCCTCAGCCGACCCCGACGCGCCGACGACAATGAGGCGGACCACTTCGACGGCGGCGCGGGCCGAGGCGACGGCGACGCGGGCCTTCAGCCGCGGCGGGCACCGCCGGAACACCGCCGCCATCGCGCGCAGCACGCCGGGGGCGTCGGCGTGCGACGACACATAGGCGCGCTGCAGCGGAACCGGGACGCCGAAGAAGGCGTCGAAGAAGCCGACGAGTTCGGCCGGTCTGAGCCGGATGAGGACCAGCAGTCCCAGCAGTCGGAGCGTGAACGCGATACGAGCGGCGCGAGGCCACAACGCGGCGCGTGGATCCCGACGGCCGGCGACAGCCTCGACGACCAGATCGGCGGCGCGCAGAGACTGCGCGACGCTGTATCCGGTCGCCGGATTCATCCGACCGCCGACCGCGCCGATCGCCAGGGCGCCGTCGCCACGCCACGGTCGTGCGTTCGGGTACATCGGAAAATCGACGATCTCGTCCATCCCACCGTGCTGAACCTCCTCGTCGCCGGTCGGCGCGGACAGACGCAGGCGCAGGCGCGCTCGACGGGCCAGTTCGGAGATGCCCAGGGGCGGGCGGGCGGCCAGGCAGGTCTCCTCGACGAGGCGTCCGCGAGCGGTGTCGATCCGGTAGCTGAACGAGGCCGGGTCCGATGAGGTGAGGTTCGATGAGACGGCGTTCGGCCCGGTATCGGCGGGCCGCCAGTCCATCAGCACGGTGGTGTCGGGGTCGTCGCCGTCCGTCGCCCCGACCCGGCCCGCGAGGAATCCGACGGCGGTCTGGCGCGGCGTGTCGGCTCGGCGGTGCCCGGCGGTGCCGCGGGCGTCGACCACATGTCGGCCGGCGAGTACGGAGCCGTCGGCGAGCGTGACCGACGTCGCGGTGAGAGCGGTCGCCGACGAGGCCACGACCGTCACCTCCGACAGCGACAGGGACTGCTGGAACCGCTCCGAGTGGAGCACCAGGTACCCGCGGTCCACCACCCGCCGCTGCGGGGTGAAGACGCAGAACTCGGCGCTGCGGGCGGCCACCGCCCCGGGGTCGAGCCAGGCCGGTGCGTCGTCGGCGTACATGCCGAAGGTCTGCCGCCACACTCGGTGCGGCGCCGGGTCGACGAGCGTCGCGCGCAGCCCCGCCGCGGCGGCGCGGTACGCGAGCGAGCGCCCCGCGGGCCCGGCGCCCACGACGATGACGTCGGCGGCGGGCCCCTCGACGGGCGCGGTCACATCCCGCCGGTGGCCAGCTTGCCGCCGTCGACGCGGATCGTCTCACCGGTGATCCACGACGCCGCGTCGCTCACCAGGAAGGCCACCGTGGCCGCGATGTCCTCGGGAGTGCCCACCCGGTTCATCGGGTAGGTCTGCCCTACGACGTCCTCACCGGCCGCGAGAAGAACGTCGGCGAACTTGGTCTTCACCACGCCGGGGGCGACGGCGTTCACCCGGATCGACGGACCGAGCTGCCACGCGAGCTCCTCGGTGAGGTGGATCAGCGCGGCCTTGGACGCGCCGTAGGCCGCGATCAACCCGGTCGGCCGCAGGCCCGCGATCGACGCGATGTTGACGACGGCACCGCCCGAGTCCTTCATTCCCGCTCGGTACGCCTCCTGGACATAGCCGAGAGCCGCGACGACGTTGGTGTCGAAGGTCTTGCGCACCGCACCGAGATCGGCGTCCATGAGCGGACCCGCGGTCGGATTGATCCCCGTGTTGTTGACGAGGATGTCGATACCGCCGTTCGCCACGGCCGCCGCGACCGCGTCCGCGCGGTGCTCGGGATCGCCGGTGTTGCCCGCGACCGCGGTGACCACCGAACCGGGGACCGCGTCGCGCAGCGCTGCCGCCGCCTCGTCCAGGGGCTCGGGTTTGCGGCCGGTGACGACCACCGCGGCACCGCGGCGCGCGAGTTCGAGGGCGATGGCGTACCCGATGCCTCGGCTGCCGCCGGTGACGAGCGCGGAACGGCCGGTGAGATCGGTGGAGGCAGTATCAGTCATGGCTCAACGGTAGTCCGGGCGCGGGTCCGAGTCCGCAGCCGTCCATGCGCCGAGAACCGATTCGGGGACCGGGCCCGTCATCGGTAGACTGGATCGACGTGATCACCGCGACCGACCTGGAAGTACGAGCGGGCGCGAGGACTCTTCTTTCGGCGCCCGGAGACCACCTGCGCATTCAGCCGGGCGACCGCATCGGGCTGGTCGGCCGCAACGGTGCGGGCAAGACCACCTCGCTGCGCATCCTCGCCGGCGAGACGCAGCCGTACGCCGGAACCGTCCGCACCTCCGGCCCGGTCGGTTACCTGCCGCAGGATCCCAAGGAGGGCGACCTCGACGTCCTCGCGAAGGACCGCGTGCTGTCCGCGCGCGGACTGGACGAGATCCTCGCCTCGATGGGCAAGCAGCAGGCGCTGATGGAGGAGGCCGCGGACGACAGGGTCCGCGACCGTGCGATCGCCAAGTACGCCCGTCTCGAGGAGAGGTTCTCGGCGCTCGGCGGTTACGAGGCCGAAAGCGACGCCGCCCGCATCTGCAACAGCCTCGGTCTGCCCGACCGTGTGCTCGGGCAACCGCTGCGTACCCTCTCCGGCGGTCAGCGTCGCCGGATCGAGTTGGCGCGCATCCTGTTCGCGGCGTCGGACGGCTCGGGCAAGTCGGATACCACGCTGCTCCTCGACGAGCCGACCAACCACCTCGACGCCGACTCGATCGCCTGGCTGCGCACGTTCCTGCAGAACCACGAGGGCGGCCTCGTCGTCATCAGCCACGACGTCGACCTGCTGGCCGACGTGGTGAACCGTGTGTGGTTCCTCGATGCGGTCCGCGGTGAGGCCGACGTCTACAACATGGGCTGGAAGCGGTACCTGGACGCCCGCGCGACCGACGAGCAGCGCCGCAAGCGCGAGCGGGCCAACGCCGAGAAGAAGGCCGGGGCGCTGCGCGTCCAGGCGGCCAAGCTGGGGGCCAAGGCGACCAAGGCCACCGCGGCGCAGCAGATGCTCAAACGTGCCGAGCGCATGATGGACGAGCTCGACGAGGTGCGGGTGGCCGACAAGACCGCGCACATCCGGTTCCCGGAGCCGGCGGCGTGCGGCAAGACGCCGCTGATGGCGTCGAATCTGACCAAGGTGTACGGCTCGCTGGAGATCTTCACCGGCGTCGACCTCGCGATCGACAAGGGGAGCCGGGTGGTGATCCTCGGCCTCAACGGCGCGGGCAAGACCACGCTGCTCAAGTTGCTCGCCGGTGTGGAGAAACCCGACCTCGGTGAACTGGAGCCGGGTCGCGGCCTCAAGATCGGGTACTTCGCACAGGAGCACGACACCCTCGACGACGACGCGACGGTCTGGGAGAACATCCGGCACGCGGCGCCCGACGCCGGCGAGCAGGATCTGCGGGGGCTGCTCGGAGCGTTCATGTTCACCGGTCCGCAGCTGGACCAGCCGGCCGGGACGCTCTCGGGCGGTGAGAAGACGCGTCTGGCGCTCGCCGGGCTGGTGTCCTCGGCCGCCAACGTCCTGCTGCTCGACGAGCCGACGAACAACCTCGATCCGGTCTCCCGAGAGCAGGTGCTGGAGGCACTGCGCAGTTACACCGGGGCCGTGGTTCTGGTGACGCACGACCCCGGTGCCGCGGAGGCTCTGGAGCCTCAGCGGGTGATCCTCCTGCCCGACGGCACCGAGGACCACTGGTCCGACGAATACCAGGAGCTCATCGAGCTCGCCTGAGCGGACGCGCCCCCGGTGCGCCGGGTTCAGTCGATGCGCCCCGAGGGGACCGACCGCAGGGGCACCCGGTCGGCGGGGTTTCGCGGTGCCACATAGTCGACGGGGATGTCGTACACGGTGAGGTCGGTCTCCTCGCCCTTCTTGATCCACACCCGGTGCGGTGTCAGGTCGAGCTGGTATCCCGCGGGGGCCGCGTCCTCGAGGAGGTCGTAGCAGCCGGGATCCAGACCGCGGAACGCTGTTCCCTGATCGCCGGAGGTGAGTGCCGCGACATAGTTACCGCTGCACGTGACGACCCGGAACTTCGCTCCCTGCAACGGTTCCCCGGTGACGCGGTCGCGCTTGGTGACCCCGAGGACACCGTTGGTCGGTTCCTGCTGGTCCTTGGCGACGCGGATCCGGCGCTCCAGATTGCGACCGGCGACGATCACGCCGTCGAAGTCGTCGGCGGGCTCGAGCAGATGGTAGCCGGCCGGTGGCGCCACGACGGTGAACCGGTAGTAGCCCTCGGGCAGAGTCACCTGCGCGGGGGTGGTGACGGTGCCGGGATGGTGCCGCGGGGCGTCGAACCGGATGACGGCGCCCGGGACCATCAGTCCGGCCTGCACGTCGTCGGCCCAGACCACCAGCACCCCGGTCTTCTTCTCGGGCCGGGTGGTCGGGGGCGCGGTGCTCGTCTCACTGGGCGGCGTCCCGGTGTCGGACGAGGGCGGCGTCGTACTCTCGGTCGGGCTGCCGGTGGGGGTCGAGGTCTCCGTGGGGCTCGACGTCACCTCGGTCGGAGCGGCCGTCTCGGCAGTGGTCTGCGCCGTGGTGGGCGCGGACTCCGTGGCGGGAACGTCCGCCCAGGCGGCGGCCGGGGTGAGAGCCGCGCACATCACGGCGGCGGCGAGGATCGCGGGTACTCCGCGGCGGTTGATCTTCATGGTGGTCTCCTGATGAGTGTGTGAATGGTCGGTAGCGGTCCGCGTCACGCGGGTGCGGCGAAAACGACGACGTTGTCGCGGTAACCGAGGGGCGGGCCGATGAACGGGCCGCCGCAGGTGATGAGTGCGAGAGTCTCCGGGCCGGTCCGTCGATTGAGTTCGTCCACCGGCAGTCCGTCGCGGCCGGTGGACTCCTTGTCGGCGAGGACCGACCGGGTGACGTGGTAGACGTGCCGGTGTCCGTCCGCGGTGGTGACGTCGACGGCCTCACCGGTTTTGAGGCCGGAGAACCGTGCGGCGAAGCCCTTTCCCTGCTTCACGTCGTCGACGTGCCCGGTCATCACCACGGTCCCGGAGCCGGACCCGGGCAGCGACGAGTCGACCCACCAGCCGAGGCGGTGGACGTCCTGGGGAGGCAGGAGAACCCCTGCCGTGTCCGTGGCCACCGCGTCGGTCGGCGCCGTCGCACCGTCGACGGTGACCCGGGTCGGCGACGACGGTTCGTCCGAGCGGGCGGACACCGGAGCGGGCAGATTCGCCTGAGCACTGCCGGAGGTGGGTGCCTGCCGGTCGGAGGTCGCCGAGCATCCGGACGAGAGGGCGAGCGCGGCGGCGACCGCGACTGCGGCCGCCGCCCGATGGATCTTCATGTGGGCTCCTCGCTGTGCGCGTGGCCGCACCTGCTGTGCGGCCGCTGTGCGTGCCCCGACACTGGTGAGATCGGGTCCGCGCACGCGGCGTTAACGAGGATCAGACGTCAGTCGTTCAGCTGAATGACTCCAGTACCCGCTTCCGGAGTTCGCCCTTGACCAGCTTGCCGGTCGGGGTCCGCGGCAGGTCGTCCACGAAGCGGATCTCCTTGGGGACCTTGAACGACGCGAGTTCGGCCTTCGCGAAGTCGACGAGTTCGGCGGCGAGGCGATCGGAGGCCTCGGCGCCGTCGACCAGTTGGACGAAGCCCACCGGTCGCTCTCCGAGATCGTCGTCGGGCAGGCCGATCACGCCGACGTCGTATACCGCCGGGTGGTTGATGAGGACGTTCTCCGACTCCTGCGGGTAGATGTTGACGCCGCCGGAGATGATCGTGAAGGCCTGGCGGTCGGTGAGGTAGAGGAAGCCCTCGTCGTCCACGTAACCGAGGTCGCCGGTGGTCGCCCAGTTCGCATGCCCCGGGTGCTGCGCCTGCGCCGTCTTCGCCGGATCGTTGTGATAGACGAAGGGCATCTCGTCGCGCTCGAAATAGACGGTCCCGACCTCTCCGGCGGGCAGCGGTTCACCGTCGGGACCACAGATGTGCACCACTCCGAGGACGGCTCTGCCGACCGAGCCGGGGTGGGTCGACGAGTCCGCCGATCCGATCAGCGTGACGCCCGCGGCTTCGGTGGCCGCGTAGTACTCGTTGATCACCGGTCCCCACCAGTCGATCATTCTGCGCTTCACCTCCGCCGGACACGGAGCGGCGGCGTGAATGGCGACCTTCATGCTCGAGACGTCGTACCGGTCGCGGACCTCGTCCGGCAGCTTCAGCATCCGGACGAACATGGTGGGCACCCACTGACTGTGCGTCGCGGCGTATTCGTCGATGTACCGCAGGGCCGTCTCCGGCTCGAAGTGGTCCATCACGATCACCGTCCCGCCCAGAGCGTTCGTCATCGCGCAGTACCGCAGGGGAGCGGCATGGTACAGCGGCGCCGGCGACAGGTAGACGGTGTCGGGGCCGAATCCGTACACCGGGCCGAACACCTGCGATATGAGGTCGGGGGCCTCGTCGATCTGGACGCCGGGCAGCGACGGCTTGATTCCCTTGGGCCGCCCGGTGGTTCCCGAGGAGTAGAGCATGTCGGCGCCGCGGGGCTGGTCGGTCAGCGGGGCGTCCGACGCAGCGGCCAGCACCTCCGGGTAGTCGAGGAAACCGTCGACCGGCCCGCCCCAGGCCACCCGCCGGGAATCGTCGGACAGGGCCTCGATGCGGTGGGCCTCGGAGACGGCGCCCGCCACCGCGGCCGAGGCGAAGACCGCGCGCGCATCGCAGTCGTCGAGGATGTAGTTCACCTCCGCCGGGGTGAGGTGGTGGTTCACGGCGGTGACATACATGCCGGAGCGGACCGCGGCCCAGTACACGTCGAAGACGCGCAGATCGTTGTCGGAGACGATCGCTATGGTGTCGCCCCGACCGATTCCCAGGTCGCGCAGGTGATTGGCGATTCTGGTGGAGTTGTCCGTGAGCTCTCGATAGGTGACGCGCTCACCCGTCGACGGGCGGATCAGCGCAGGCTTGTCCGGTGTGGTCGCGGCGAAGGTTCCTGGGTACACGGGCACTCCTGAAGTGAGGGACGTCTCACCGACGACCGTACCGAGTAATCGCTCGCTCAGGAGTGCTTTGCCGTCACGCCGCTTCCACGCGGTAGGAGACCGCCTGCAGGAGGATCGCGCCCACATCCTTGGGGTCGCGTGCGATGAACGAGCTGCCGCCGGTGGCCTCGGCGATCTGCTTGAGCGCACCGGCGTCGGCGTCCTCCGAGATGCCGACCGCGATGATCGGGATGCGCCTCGCGGGGTTCTTCATGATGTTCAGCTCCGACACCAGATGCCCCAGCGTGATGCTGTCGCGATCCTCGTTGCGGCCGTCGGTCATGATGATCACGCTGTTGGAGTACGCGGGGTCGTATGAGTCGTACACGGTCTTGAAGGCCGCGAGCGCGGTGTCGTAGAGACCGGTGCCGCCGCCCACGTGCCCCAGCGTGTCGCGGATGGAGTCGGCGAGGCGGTCGCGGTTGGTGCGGCCTCCCTCGATCTCGGAGATCGGCGCGATCGGCATCACCTCCCGATAGTCCTGGCCGGGGCCGCCGCGGTCGATGCTGAACTCCCAGTAGCCCAGCGCGGTGTTCTTGGGGAACCGGCCCAGTCCGAACAGCGAGGCCTCCCGGAGGAAGGCCGCGCGCGAACGGCCTCCGGCGTCGAGCGCCATCGAGCCGGACACGTCCTGCACCACGAGCGCCCGGATCGGCTGGGTGAGTGCGGTCCACTTCCGCAGGATGTTGTCGACGAGTTCCCTGGCCGGCTGCTTGATCACGGTGACGTCCTGGACGCCGGTTCCGTCGGCCGGCGGCTCGCCGTCCGGAGAGCGGATGCCCATCTCCTCCCGGATCCGGCGACCACTGTCGGTCTGCAGGGTGGCCACCAGCGCGTCGATCGCGTCGCCGGCCAGCGCTTGATCGTCGGGTTGCGCGACATTGGCGGCCCGATAGTCCAGGGCCACCGTGCCGGACCGCGGCACGGCCACCTCGAGATCGGACGCGGGATGGGCGCGCTTGAACTCGGTGTAGGCGCGTTCGGTGGTGAGGGTGGCCGTCGGCGCGGGAGCGGCGGCGGTCTGCGCGAGATCGGGGGAGGCGTCGTTGTCGTTCATCATCAGGGCCCGCTTGGTCAGGAACTCCACCAGCTCCCGGTGCGTCAG
Organism: Gordonia cholesterolivorans; assembly: GCF_039531975.1. Taxonomy (NCBI): domain Bacteria; kingdom Bacillati; phylum Actinomycetota; class Actinomycetes; order Mycobacteriales; family Gordoniaceae; genus Gordonia; species Gordonia cholesterolivorans. Next base: position 16,088 of record NZ_BAAARB010000017.1, read on the forward strand.
CGAGCCCGACGACACCTCGGAGAGCGCTCCGATCACCGCGGCGTTGCTGACGTCGCTGCGGGCCGGCGGAGCCACTCGCAGTCCGGGCGAGGTGAGCACGTCGGTCCACGCGGGCATCGCCGGGAGTTCACGGCCGGCCACCACCACCGGGGAGACGCCGAGCGACGGTCCGACGTCGGCCCACGTCCGGCCGAGTGCGGCGCGCACCTGCCGGACGCGCGCCTGCGACTCAGCGATCCAGATCTGCGGTGCGTTCCGGTCGGTGAGGCGTTCGGAGGTGTGGCTCGGCGGCACGGCCTGCACGGTGAAGTCGAAACAGCTGTCCGCCTCGGTCTGCTTCGACAGGGCGGTGACGTAGTCGGCGACGTCCTGGTCGGCGATGACCGACACCGGTCGCACCTGAGAACAGCCGCCGTGCCCGCCCCGCCAGACCGCGTACACTCCGCCCGCCAGCAGCGCGGCCAGCACCAGGGAGAGCCCGACCCGCGCGCGGGTGCCGGGGCGCCGTCGCCGGCGGCTCCCGGCGGACTCCCGCGGTGGATCGGAAGCGGGACGCGCGGCGTTTCGGTGTTGGCCCATGTCGGGTCGACCCCTCCTTGTGAATTCCTCGAGAGTGCGAGAGAAGGCTAGCCCATGCGTGAGATGGGACACGTCGGGGGTGCCGAGTACCGCCGATTACGCCCGTCGGCGCGACGGGCACGGACGTCATGAGCACCACGGCCGCGCACAGCAACGGGCCCGGACCTTCGGCGGTCGAAGGTCCGGGCCCGTTGCGCCGGTCACTCGCCCGCGGGTACGCGGACCGAGGCCTCGACGAGGTCGAGGACGGCATGCAGATCGTCGGTCGACTGACCCGAGGCCAACCGTGTGACCAGGCCGTCGAGGATGACGTCCAGGTAGGTGACGAGCACCTCCGGGGGGACGTCCTTGCGGAGACTGCCCGCACGGCGCTTGCGCTCCAGGCGGGCGAGGGTGGCGGCCTCGCGGTCGGCGCTCTGCGCCTCCCAGGCCTCACGGAAGCCGGGATCGGTGCGGATCTTCCGCACGATCTCCAGCCGCGTGCTCAGCCAGTCGAAGTCCTTCGGCCGCGCGAGGATGTCGCGCATCACCTGGACCAGACCCTCGTGCGAGGCGACCTCGGCCATCCGCTCCGCGTCTTCGCGTGCCAGCGCCAAGAACAGGGCTTCCTTGTCCTTGAAGTGGTGGAAGATCGCACCGCGGGAGAGGCCGGTCGCCTCTTCGAGACGTTTGACCGTCGCTCCGTCGTAACCGTATTCGGCGAAACAATGCCGCGCGCCGTCGAGGATCTCTCGACGACGCGCGGCAAGACGGTCATCGCTGACCCGTGGCATGAATCAGCTCTTGATCATGTTCCGCAGGACGTACTGCAGGATGCCGCCGTTGCGGTAGTAGTCGGCCTCACCGGGCGTGTCGATGCGCACCACGGCGTCGAAGACGACCTTGTCGCCGTTCTCCTTGGTCGCGGTGACCTTCAGCGTCTTCGGGGTCACGCCCTCGTTGAGCGCAGTGATGCCCTCGATGTCGAAGACCTCGGTGCCGTCCAGTCCCAGCGTCTTGGCGCTCTCGCCCTCCGGGAACTGCAGCGGGACCACGCCCATGCCGATGAGGTTGGAGCGGTGGATGCGCTCGAACGACTCGGTGATGACGGCCTTGACACCCAGCAGCACCGTGCCCTTCGCCGCCCAGTCGCGCGAGCTGCCGGAGCCGTACTCCTTGCCGCCGAGGACGACCAGCGGGATGCCGGCCTTCTTGTAGTTGACCGAGGCGTCGTAGATGAACGACTGCGGACCGCCCTCCTGGGTGAAGTCACGGGTGTAACCGCCCGAGACGCCGTCCAGCAGCTGGTTCTGCAGGCGGATGTTCGCGAAGGTGCCGCGGATCATCACCTCGTGGTTGCCGCGACGGCTGCCCAGCGAGTTGTAGTCCTTGCGGGCCACACCGTTGGCGTCGAGGTACTGCGCGGCGGGGGTGCCGGGCTTGATGGGTCCGGCCGGGCTGATGTGGTCGGTGGTGACCGAGTCGCCCAGCAGCGCCAGGACGCGGGCGCCCTTGATGTCCTCGACCGGCGCCGGCTCGGGGGTCATGCCGTCGAAGTACGGTGCCTTGCGAACGTAGGTGGACTTCTCGTCCCACGCGAAGGTGTCGCCCTCCGGCGTGCTCAGTCCGCGCCACCGCTCGTCGCCCGCGAAGACGTCGGCGTAGGACTTGCGGAACATGTCCTGGCTGATGGCGGTCTTGATGGTGTCGTCGATCTCCTGGGCCGACGGCCAGATGTCCTTCAGGAAGACGTCGTTGCCGTCGGTGTCCTGGCCGAGCGGCTGGGTCTCGAAGTCGAAGTCCATGGTGCCCGCGAGCGCGTAGGCGATGACCAGCGGCGGCGACGCCAGGTAGTTCATCTTCACGTCGGGGGAGATGCGTCCCTCGAAGTTGCGGTTGCCCGAGAGGACCGCGGTGACGGTCAGATCGTTGTCGTTGACCGCCTTGCTGATCTCCTCCGGCAGCGGACCGGTGTTGCCGATGCACGTGGTGCAGCCGTAACCGCCGAGGTAGAAGCCGAGCTTCTCGAGGTACGGCCACAGGCCGGCCTTCTCGTAGTAGTCGGTGACGACCTGCGAACCGGGGGCCATGTTGGTCTTGACCCACGGCTTGCTGGTGAGACCCTTCTCGACCGCGTTGCGGGCGAGGAGGCCGGCGCCGATCATGACCGACGGGTTCGAGGTGTTGGTGCACGAGGTGATGCCCGCGACGGCGACGGCGCCGTGATCGAGGACGAACTCGCCGCGCTCCTCGCTGACGATCTTGATCGGCTTGCTCGGGCGTCCCTCGGCGCCGTTGGCCGCCGACTGGACCTTCACCGCTCCGTCGTCGGCGAAGGACAGCGCGGCCGGATCGGACGCCGGGAACGACTCCTCGACGGCCTCGTCGAGCTGCGTGTGCGCGGCGGGATGCTGCTCTTCGACGTAGTTGTGGATGTCCTTGCGGAAGGCCACCTTCGACTCCGACAGCAGGATGCGGTCCTGCGGACGCTTCGGGCCGGCGATCGACGGGACCACGGTGCCCAGGTCCAGCTCCAGGTACTCGGAGTAGGCCGGCTCGTGGTCAGGGTCGTGCCACATGCCCTGTTCCTTGGCGTAGGCCTCGACCAGCGCGAGCTGGTCGTCGTCGCGGCCGGTCAGGCGCAGGTAGTTGATGGTCTCGGAGTCGATCGGGAAGATCGCGCAGGTGGAACCGAACTCGGGGCTCATGTTGCCCAGGGTGGCGCGGTTGGCGAGGGGGACCTCGGCGACGCCCTTGCCGTAGAACTCGACGAACTTGCCGACCACACCGTGCTGACGGAGCATGTCGGTCACGGTGAGCACCACGTCGGTGGCGGTGACACCCGGCTTGATCTCGCCGGTCAGCTTGAAGCCGACGACGCGCGGGATCAGCATGGAGACCGGCTGGCCGAGCATCGCGGCCTCGGCCTCGATGCCGCCGACGCCCCAGCCCAGGACGCCCAGGCCGTTCTCCATCGTGGTGTGCGAGTCGGTGCCGACGCAGGTGTCGGGGTACGCCTGGCCGTTCCGGACCATGATCGAGCGGGCGAGGTACTCGATGTTGACCTGGTGCACGATGCCGGTGCCCGGGGGCACCACCTTGAAGTCGTCGAAGGCGCCCTGGCCCCAGCGGAGGAACTGGTAACGCTCGCCGTTGCGCTCGTACTCGAGTTCCACGTTGCGCTCGAATGCGTCGGCGCGGCCGAAGACGTCGAGGATCACCGAGTGGTCGATGACCATCTCGGCGGGGGAGAGCGGGTTCACCTTGTTGGGGTCGCCGCCGAGGGCGGTGATGGCCTCGCGCATGGTGGCGAGGTCGACCACGCAGGGCACACCGGTGAAGTCCTGCATCAGGACGCGGGCCGGGGTGAACTGGATCTCGATGCTCGGGTCGGCCGACGGATCCCAGTTCGCGAGGGCGTTGATGTGATCTTCGGTGATGTTGGCGCCGTCTTCGGTGCGCAGGAGGTTCTCGGCGAGGACCTTCAGCGCGTACGGCAGCTTCTCGGTGCCGGGCACTGCCGACAGGCGGAAGATCTCGTAGGAGTTCTCACCGACCTGCAGGGTGCCGCGGGAGTCAAAGGAATTGATGCTCACGTGTGCTCCACTCGTTTCGTGCAAGTTCCGCCGACGGGCTGCGCCGACGGGAGTTCGTCAGAAGCGTCGCAGCATGCGGCGGGCTGCGGCCGCGGTGCTACCTCTCCAGCATAGCAGTACGCGCGTACTGGTTGGGCAGTACGGGTCGCTCGGCCGTATCGGCGTGCGGCTGTCGTATCCTGGGCGCCGAGTGCCACCCGTCGCCAGCGGCCAGCCGGCTTCTGCGCGCACCCCGCCATGTCGAGTCAGCAACCGTTCAGGGAGCCACATCTGATGAATCCGGGCCCATCCGCGTTCGTTCTCGCCGAGCCCGCGTCCCAGCCGCCGGCCGACGTGTGGTCGAACCTCGACATGGCTGCGATCACCGACGCGCTCACCGGCTCCGGAGTGTGGGCCCCCGCCGACCAGCAGCCCGCGCTCAAGCAGCTGGTGAAGCAGGCGGCGGCCGACGGGCACAGCCTGCACGTGGTGGTACTGGACCAGTCGTACCCGAAGTTCACCGCCTACCGGGACATCGCGACCCACCTGCAGTCGGAGGTCGGCGGGACGGTGCTGGTCTTCGGCCCGTCCGGCAGCGGCACCGCGTCCGACGAGTTCAGCCGAGTTCAGCTCGAAGACGCCTCGAACGACGTCTCCAAGGGGGCCACGGCCTCCCAGGCCGCCGCACAGATGTACCACAAGGCCGTCGATCCCAACGTGAACTGGAACGGCGTCACCATCGGCCTCATCGTCCTCGTGGTGATCGGCGCGGTGATCGCCCGCTGGCGGATGAAGCGCCGGCGGACGACGGCCGAGCCGGCCGCAGTCGGGCAGAACGGCGACGCCTCCGGCCCGGCGACTGCGGAGGGCGACGAGGATCCTGACGGCCGCCGTCCGGCCGGGACCGACTGACCCCTCGGGGTCCCGCCGTCCGGCGCCCGCGCTCGTCGCGGACGCCGCTTTTCTTCTGACGCGTCACGATTCGTGCGTTATCCAACTGTGACAGGACTCTAAGGTTCCGTCTTTGCGCTGATGACGCGTGTTTCCGCAGGTAATCACCTATTTGTAATTCAGGGCTTCAGGTTCTCACAGGGACTGATGTGACGTACGGTGCAGAAGACACTTTATGGTGCACGGGGGATAGATGTTGCGAGGGAGTTCTCGACTTGAAGCCAGCTAAGAACGGCGCACGTTGGGCGGCGCGAGGTACCACCGTGGGTGCCGTGATGCTCGTGAGCGTTCTCGGAGCCGGTCCGGCCCTCGGTGACCCCAACAACGCCAATCCCGTGGCATCGCTGATCAACCAGATCGCCGACGTCGATCAGAATCTGTCCGACCTCGCGAGCGCGGTCGCGGCGAAGCAGGAGAACGTCAACCGCACGCTGGTGGACTTCCAGAACGCGCTCGCGGCTCAGCAGGTCGCAGCCGCGGCCAGCCGAAGCGCCAAGGACTCGCTCGGCGAGGTGAGCGCGAAGGTCGAGGCTGCGCAGAAGGACTTCGACGCCTTCGTCCGGTCGGTGTACCGGCAGGGCAACAATCGCGGGGCGATGACCAAGTACGTCGCGTCCGACGATCCGGAGAAGGTCCTGGACCAGATGTCTGCCGTCGACCAAGTCACGCGACAGCAGCAGGCGACCATCCGCAAACTCCAGGTGGCACGCAACCAGCAGGCCAACCGGGTGGCGGCCACCGAGGCCACCCGCCAGCAGACGGCGATGGCCGCCAAGGACGCGTCGGCCCGGCGCGATGAGGCGATCGCCGCGGTCAAGGCCGCCCAGGACGCGGTCCGCACTCAGCAGACCAAACGCAACGAATTGGTCTCCCAGCGCACGTCGCTGGCGTCGAAGCTCGAGAAGCTGCGCAAGTCGGCCCCCAAGAGCGAGGTGGACGCCCAGGCCTCGCCGGGCACCGTCGCCGACGTGGCGGGCAAGGTGCTCGACCGCATTCCGGCCAAGCCCGTGGAGGGCGATGATCTGGTGGCCCAGGCCGCCCAGGCGGCCGCGAAGCTCGCGATGGAGACCGGTCAGGCGCTGTTGGCCGGCGCCATCGGCAAACTCCAGATTCCGCATTCGGAACTGTTCGATCTGCTCGGCATCGGCGGGTCGTATCCGTTCGGTGAGGGCCAGGACAGCACCTACGGCCGACTCCAGAACGGCTCGCTCGGTCCGCTGCTGACCAATCCCGAGTCCGGGGTCCCCGGCGGTGGCGGAGGGCCCTCGCAGCCCGGGCTGCGCGGCCCGGCGGCCGTCGAACTCGTGGTCAACCGGATGAAGTCGCAGCTGGGCGTCACGTACGCCTGGGGCGGCGGCGACGCGAACGGCCCCACCCTCGGCATCCGCGACGGCGGCGTCGCCGACAGCTACGGCGATTACCGCAAGGTCGGCTTCGACTGCTCGGGTCTGATGATCTACGGCTTCGCGGGAGTGGGCATCGACCTTCCGCACTACACCGGCTACCAGTACACCTCGGGACCGCAGGTGCCGCTGTCGCAGATGCGGCGCGGCGACATGATCTTCTACGGGCCCAACGCCAGCCAGCACGTGGCGCTCATCCTCGGTGACGGGACCATGATCGAGGCGCCGCAGTCCGGCGACGTCGTGAAGATCTCGCCGGTGCGGACCGCGGGCGCCATGCCGTACGTGGTCCGGCTCCTCTGACACGTGCGCGGTCCCGATACTCCCCGCCCCGCTAGTGTGGGTGTCGGTACATCGCAGGCCTCGACCGGTAGGAGCATCGGCTTGACTTCAACAGGCAGCAGCGGACAGGACCGCAGCGGCGCGGCGACGGAGGGATCCGCCGCCGGGACACTGTCTTTCACCCCGGAAGACGCGAAACTGATCGAACGCGCTCTGTTCGAGGTCAAGCGGGTGATCGTCGGCCAGGACAAGCTGGTCGAGCGCATCCTCACCGGTCTGCTGGCCCGCGGCCACATCCTGCTCGAGGGGGTGCCCGGCGTCGCGAAGACGCTGGCGGTCGAGACCTTCGCCACGGTGATCGGCGGCAGCTTCTCCCGCGTGCAGTTCACTCCCGACCTGGTGCCCTCCGACCTGATCGGTACCCGCATCTACCGGCAGGGACGCGAGGAATTCGACACCGAGCTCGGCCCGGTGGACGCCAACTTCGTCTTGGCCGACGAGATCAACCGCGCCCCGGCCAAGGTGCAGTCGGCGCTGCTCGAGGTGATGGCCGAGCGGCACGTGTCGATCGGCGGCTCCACCTACCCCATGCCCGATCCGTTCCTGGTGATGGCGACGCAGAACCCCATCGAGAACGAGGGCGTCTATCCGCTGCCGGAGGCGCAGCGCGACCGCTTCCTGTTCAAGGTCCTCGTCGACTACCCGTCGGTGGAGGAGGAGCGCGAGATCGTCTATCGGATGGGCAACGTCCCGCCGACGGCGTCGCAGATCCTCGACCCGGCGGCGACCATCCGACTGCAGCAGCTCGCGGCCAACGTCTTCGTTCATCATGCGCTCGTCGACTACGTGGTCCGGGTCATCAACGCCACCCGGCGGCCCGCGGAGGTCGGGCTCGGCGAGGTCGACCAGTGGCTGGCCTACGGTGCGTCCCCGCGCGCGACGCTCGGCATCGTCGCCGCCGCTCGCGCCCTCGCGCTGATCCACGGGCGCGACTACGTGATCCCGCAGGATGTCGTCGAGGTGATTCCCGACGTCCTGCGGCATCGCCTCGTGCTGTCGTACGACGCGCTGGCGGACGAGGTGACGCCCGATCACATCATCACTCGGGTGCTGCAGACCATCGGTCTCCCGCAGGTCTCCGCGGCGCCGGCCCAGCCGGTCCAGAGCCCGCCGGTCCAGCAGCCGCATGCGGCGCAGCAGCCCGTGCAGCAGGCGCACGTCCAGCAGCAGTCGGGTCCGCAGGCTCCCGCGGCGCAGGCCCCGGCCGCCCAGCAGTCGCCGACGGTTCAGCCGGGCAATGCCGGCCACTGACGGGCTGCCGTCGTTCGCGGCGGGAACACTGACCGACCCCGAGTTGACGGCTTCGCTGAAGTCTCTCGAGCTCACCGTCCGGCGCAAGCTCGACGGTGTGCTGCAGGGCGAGCATCTGGGCCTGATCCCCGGACCGGGATCCGAACCGGGCGAGGCGCGCGAGTATCAGCCCGGCGACGACATCCGGCGGATGGAGTGGTCGGTGACAGCCCGCACCGGTACTCCGCATGTACGGCAGATGATCGCCGACCGGGAGTTGGAGACGTGGTTCGTGGTCGACGCCTCGGCCAGCCTCGACTTCGGGACCGTCGGGCGGGCCAAACGCGACATCGCGATCGCCGCGGCGGCCGCGATCGTGCATCTGACGGCGGGTGGCGGTAATCGGCACGGCGCGATCATCGTGACGGGCGACGACGTGGTGCGGATACCGGCTCGTGCCGGCCGCGCTCACGACCAGGCCCTGCTGAAGGCGATCGCGACCACTCGGCGGAGCGCTCCGGGAGTGCGCGGCGATCTGAACACCGGACTGGAGGCGTTGCGCCGCCCGTTGCGCAGGCGCGGACTGGCGGTGGTCGTGAGCGACTTCCTCGGCGAGATCGACTGGGCCCGCTCGCTGCGCGCGATCGGCGCGCATCACGACCTGCTGGGCGTGGAGGTGCTCGACCCGCGTGATGTGGAGTTGCCGCCGGTGGGACCGGTGACGCTCCGGGACGCCGAATCCGGTGAGGTGGTCGACGTCGACGTCACCGCGCAGGTGCGGGCCGACTACGCGCGGGCCGCCGCCGAACACCGGGCCGAGGTGCTGCGGACCTTCCGCAGCGCGGGCGGCCCGGTGCTGTCCCTGCGCAGCGACCGTGACTGGATCGCCGACACCGTCCGCTTCGTCGGCATGCGCCGCCGGACGATGGCGGCGGGGGTGCGTTGATGAGCGATCTGTTCGCCCACCCCTGGTGGCTGTTCTCCACGCTGCTGGTGGTCGCGTTGATCGTCGCCTATGTCTACGTGATGCGACGGCGGCGGGCGCGGGCGCTCGCCTTCGCGAACCTCGACCTCCTGCGGTCGGTGACTCCGAAGAACCAGGACCGCTTCCGCCATGTGCCGGTCGCGGTGCTGCTGACCGGTCTGGTGCTGCTGACGATCGCGATGGCCGGACCGATGGCCGAGCGCGACGTGCCGCGCAACCGTGCGACGGTCATGCTCGTCGTCGACGTGTCGAATTCGATGAAGTCCACCGATGTGGCGCCGTCGCGGCTCAAAGCGGCTCAGGCCGCAGGTAAACGGTTCGCCGACGAACTCACCGACGGAGTCAATCTCGGGCTCATCTCGTTCGCGGGCACGGCGTCGACCCTCGTCTCGCCGACACCCGACCACGCCGCGACCAAGAACGCGCTGGACCGGCTCAAACTCGCTGACAAGACGGCGACCGGAGAAGGCATCTTCGCGGCGCTGCAGCAGATCCAGACACTGAACGCGGTGCTGGGCGGGCCCGAGGGTGCTCCACCGGCACGGATCGTCCTCCTCTCCGACGGCAAGCAGACCGTCCCCGAGAGCCCGGACGACCCCCGGGGCGGCTTCACCGCCGCGCGCAAGGCCAAGGAGGAGGGCATTCCGGTGTCGACCATCTCCTTCGGAACCCTGACCGGCACCGTCGATCTCGAAACTCCCGGCGGAGGCGTGGAGCGGGTGCCGGTCCCGGTCGACGACGAATCGCTGCGGAAGATCGCGAACCTCTCCGGCGGCGAGTTCTTCACCGCCTCGAGCCTCGACGAACTGAACAAGGTGTACTCCACGCTGCAGAAACAGATCGGTTACGAGCGTGAACGCGGCGACAATTCGAGGCCCTGGCTGATCGCGGGCACGCTGCTGGCGGTCGCAGGCACATTCGCCGCCCTGCTCCTGAACCGGCGCCTCCCCTGAGATAGGTTGATCAACCATGGCAGAGCATTCATCGATTCCCGCCCAGACCCCGCGCTCGGTGCTCGTCACCGGCGGCAACCGCGGCATCGGCTTGGCCGTCGCGCAGCGTCTGGCCGCCGACGGGCACAAGGTGGCGGTGACCCACCGCGGCTCGGGGGCGCCCGAGGGCCTGTTCGGCGTGCAGTGCGATGTGACCGACACCGAGTCGGTGGAGCGGGCCTTCGCCGAGGTCGCTGAGCATCAGGGGCCGGTGGAGGTGCTGGTCGCGAATGCGGGCATCACCGACAACATGCTGCTCATGCGGCTCAGCGAAGAGAGCTTCGAGAAGGTCATCGACGCCAATCTGACCGGTGCCTTCCGCTGCGCGAAGGTCGCGACCAAGGGGATGCAGCGCGCGCGGTTCGGTCGCATGATCTTCCTCGGCTCGGTGGTGGCCACCTCCGGCATCCCGGGACAGGCCAACTATGCGGCGTCGAAGGCCGGCCTGATCGGCCTGGCTCGCTCCATCGCGCGCGAACTCGGGTCGCGGAACATCACCGCGAACGTCGTCGCTCCCGGATTCATCGAGACCGACATGACCGCCGCGATGGAGGACCGGTACATCGAGATGGCCAAGCAGGCCATTCCGCTGGGCCGGACCGGCAAGCCCGAGGATGTCGCGGCGGCCATCAGCTTCCTGGCGTCCGATCAGGGCGGATACATCACCGGTGCGGTCATCCCGGTCGACGGCGGCATGGGCATGGGCCACTGACGAGCCGGGTACCGGCGCCGCCTTCCACACTTCTTCACTCACCCCCCACAGGAGCTTTTCGTGAGCGGAATCCTCGCAGGCAAGACCATTCTGGTGACCGGCATCATCACCGATGCATCGATCGCCTTCCACACCGCCAAGGTCGCCCAGGAGCAGGGTGCCACCGTGATCATCACGGGCATCCCCGAGCGGCTGCGCCTCATCGACCGGATCGCCAAGCGGCTGCCGCAGGAGGTGCCGCCGGCCATCCCGCTCGACGTCACCGACGAGGAGAGCCTCGGGGCCCTCGCCGACAAGGTGCGCGAGCTCGCGCCCCAGGGGATCGACGGTCTCGTGCACTCGATCGCGTTCGCGCCCAAGACGCTCATGGGCCCGGATGCGCTGCCCTTCCTCGAGGGGCCGGGCCCGGACGTCGCGAAGTCGTTCGAGATCTCCGCGTGGAGCTATGCCTCGCTCGCCCGCGCCGCGCTGCCGGTGATGAACGAGGGCGGCTCGATCGTCGGCATGGACTTCGATCCGCGCACGGCACTGCCCGATTACAACTGGATGGGCGTTGCGAAGGCCGCCCTCGAATCGGTGAACCGCTACGTGGCGCGCGAGGTGGGGGAGGCCAAGCGCATCCGATCCAATCTCGTGGCGGCCGGACCGATCAAGACGCTGGCGGCCAAGGCCATCTCCGGCACCGCGACCGACGATGCGCGCAAGCTCAACATGCTCAACGAGTACTGGGACGGAGCCTCGCCGATCGGCTGGAACGTCGACGACCCGGGCGTGGTCGGCACCAGTGTGTGCGCCGTGCTGTCGGACTTCCTCCCGGGCACCACGGGATCGATCATCTACGTCGACGGCGGAGCCAGCCACAACACCTGGTTCCCCGAGAACTTCCTCGGCTGAGATGCACGGATCGGAGGACGGCGGCGCATTCGATGCGCTGCTGTTCCTGTCGTTCGGCGGGCCGGAGAAGCCGGCGGATGTGCGGCCCTTCCTCGAGAACGTCACGCGCGGCCGCGGCGTGCCGCGCGAACGCCTCGACGAGGTGGTGGAGCACTACCTGCACTTCGGCGGGGTCTCGCCGATCAACCGTCTCAACCTCGACATGATCGAGGCGCTGCGCGCCGAGCTGGGGCGACGTGGCCGGGACCTGCCGATCTACTTCGGCAACCGCAACTGGCATCCGCTCGTCGCCGACACCACCCGCCGGATGTACGACGACGGGCACCGGCGGGTACTCGTGTTCCCCACCTCGGCGTGGGGCGGGTATTCGGGCTGCCGGCAGTACCACGAGGACATCGCGGGAGCGCTGTCGGCGACGGGGCTGGACGACTCCGGGCTGGTACTGCGGAAGCTGCCGCAGTTCAGCGCCGAGCCGAAGTTCATCGAGGCCTCGGCGAATGCGCTGCGCACGGCCCTGGGTTCCTTCGGCACGGCGCCACGCGTGGTGTTCACCGCGCATTCGATTCCTGCGGCCGCCGACCGGAACGCCGGGCCCGCGGCCGAGGGCGGACACCTGTACTCGCTGCAGGTGAAGGCCGCCGCCGCGGCGGTGGCGCACTCGGTGGGCCTGCAGGAGTACGACGTGGTGTGGCAGTCGCGATCCGGTCCGCCGCAGGTGCCGTGGCTGGAGCCGGACATCTGCGATCATCTGCGAGAGCTGCGCGAGAGCGGCGTCACCGATGTGGCGGTGATGCCGATCGGCTTCGTCTCCGATCACCTCGAGGTGATCTGGGATCTGGACTCCGAGGCCAGGGAACTGGCAGCCGAGCTCGGCATGGGATACGTGCGCGTACCGACGGTCGGCACCGACCCCGTCTTCCTCTCGATGATCGTCGACCTGATCGAGCGGTATGCGGACGGCGGGGGAGACGTCACCGCGATGGGCTGTGGCGACAACGGTGCGCTGTGCCGGCCCGACTGCTGTGTTCCCGCGCGGCGGCCGAGCAGCCGGCCGTGATGTCCGGCTAGCTCGGATCCACCGTCACGAAGTCGATCAGCTCTTCCACGCTGCGCAGCAGCGGGACTTCCAGATCCCGGAAACTCGACACGCCCGCCAGAACGCGCCGCCAACCGTCTTGCGGTGTGCCCCAGCCGAGTTCGGAACAGATGCCGGTCTTCCAGTCCGTGCCCATCGGGATCACCGGCCAGGCGTCGATGCCGACGGACGCGGGCTTCACGGCCTGCCAGACATCCACGTAGGGGTGGCCGCAGACGAGGACGTGCGGACCCACCTCAGCGGTCAGCTTGGCCTCCTTCGTGCCGGCGACCAGATGGTCGACCAGCACACCGGCCCTTCGATGCGGTGCGGGCTCGAAGTCGGCCAGCGCGTCGTCGAGGTTGTCGAGGCCGTCGAGACTGATCACGACGACGCCCTCGCCCCGGAGGTCGTCGCCCCAGACCCGTTCCAGGAGCGTGGCGTCGTGCACCCCCTCCACGAAGATGCGGCTGGAGCGCGCTGTGCGGGCCCGTTGCTTGGGCGCCGCGCGCGAGCCGGAGGCGGTCCGCGTGGGCTGGACCGGGCCGCGCCCGCGAGGCCGGACCAGAGTCACCGGCTTGCCGTCGATGAGGAATGCGGCCGGATACATGTGAAACACGCGGGTCCGCCCGCGGCGATCCTCGAGCCGGACCATGTCGCCGGCGTGACTCTTCTCCAGACCCACCACGGCGCCGCAGAATCCGGTCGCCGCGTCTTCGACCACCAGATCGCGCTCGGCGGCCACTTCGGGGGCCTTCGGCTTGGTCTTGCGGGGCGAGGACAGCACGTCGCGGCCGTATCGATCATCGAACACGGATTCCAAGGGTAGGGGCCGGCGTCGGGATCGGCGGGCGCGACGCTCCGGTGACCGCCGAGTCGCCGAGTATTCTGGCTTGGATGACCAGTTCCTCCCTGATGCTGCGGTCGTGGCCGGCGAGCGCGTTGGCGGTGTGGGCGGCCGCGCGTGAGGCCGGCCGCTGCTCGGCCGACGACGTCCTGCACACCCTTCACGACTACGCGCAGGTGCACGAGCTCGACCCCGGAGGCGACATCCTCGACCTGCTCGGCGCGGTGTCGGGCGCCAACGCGATGTGCGTGCGACTGCCCGCGCCCGGAGATGCCCAGGGACTGCCGCCGGGACGCCCCACCGATGCCGCGATGGCGGCGGGTGAGGTGATTCTGATCGACGACCGCGAACCCGAAGGTCCCAGTACGCCCGCCGCCGGAGCGATGCGTGCGCTCGCGCTCGTCCCGATCGGCACGGCCGAGCGTTGCCGATGGCAGTCGATGCGCTACGACCGTGACGTGGCGGTCGGGGCGTTGCTCTCCGACAGCCCGCTGGGGGAGGTCGAGTACGAACTGCGCAGCGCGGTCGCCGAGGCCGCGACCTCGATCGCCGCACTCGGCGGCAGGCGTGGTTCGCCGGCCGACCTGCGCGATGCGCTGGCCGCTCGGGTCTCGGCGTCGACCATCGATCTGCCGCCGCACGACAACCCCCGTGTCGACCGGGTGCTGGCGAGCGCCGCACAGATCGACGCGATCGTGTCGTTGACGGGAACGGGGGAACTGGGCGACTCCGGATCGCAGTTGGCGACCGCCGACGAGCGGTTGCGCGGTCTGTCGGCGCTGGCGCGCCGAGCGCGGTCGGCGGCGGTGAACACACTGATCGCCGATTACCGGTTCCGCGCCGGCTGACCGCTCAGACGCCCGCCAGCCAGCCGACTCCCGCGAACGCCGCCGCCCACAGCACAGAGGCGAACGTGCCGAGAATGAACTGTTCGCTGGCACGCGGAGCGCGGAGTTCGGAGAACCGGGCCAGGCTCTTCACCGCGAGGATGATCCCGATGCCGGCGGGCCACGCGAGAAGCAGCGACGCCGCCACCGCCGTGCGTTCGAGCATGCCGATGATCCGGCCGCCGCGCAGCGGTGCCTCGGGTTCGTCGTCGTGGTTGTCGGCCCGGGTCGGGATCCCGCCGAGCGCCAGCACGACGCGGACCGCGCTCGATCCGGTGGTCGCCGCGGCGATCACCGCCACGACGTGGACGGCGACCAGCCCGGCGCCGGACGACGGCGCGCCGACCGCGGCGACGACGGCAGCCGCGGCGATGAGCGCCGCGCTCGCCGCCGCCGCGATCACATCGGTCGCCAGCACGGCGGAGTCGGACCGTTCGGGGTCGTCGACGAGGCGGCGCCGAACCAGCGAGGTGCCCGCGGACACCGCGATCGCGAGCAGTAGCAGGACGATGATCGCGATCATTCACTCACCTCCGGCAGCGGGCTGACGCCGTCTGCGGTCTGAAGCAGTCGGCGGAACAGCTCCTCCGCCGGACGCTGCACATCCCAGCGCGCATGCCGCAGTCGCAGCGACATGGCCTGCGGCGAAATGCCCAGGGCATCCGCCGCCGCGGACTGGCTCGACCCGGCCGCGACCAGGGACACCGCCTCGCGGCCGGCCTCGGAGCGGTCGAGCAGGACGTCGAGCAGGAGCCACGCGGCGGTCTGGGCATGATCGCACCACGGCGAGACCCCGCGAACGCACAGATGCCAGCGGTTCTTCTTCGCCGCCTCCACGGCGTCACGGGCGTCGAGGAAGGCCTGCCCGCGCCCCGCGCGTGTCTGCGGCGGCAGCGGAGCCTCCAGGGTGCCCACCCCGATGCCGACGCTCCAGTCGCCCGAGGCGGCGAGGTCGACGGCGAGCACAGCCAAGTGACCGGGGGAGTCGAACACCGCTTGCACTTCATCGCCCGCGGTCCGCTCGAACGGTCGGATCATGCCCGGGCCGGAGCGGGCGAGCACCTCGGGCACCCGATCGCGTCCGGTACGGCTGCCCCGTTGATCTGCGGTCAGAACGAACACGGTCACCTCCCGAGTGAGTCCGCTTGGCGTGGGCGCGCGACGAATCCATCAAGCATAAAGGCTTGAAACTGGGAGAATCAAGTGTTTTTGCTTGATTGTGACCCGTTGACGGGCATGCGGGTGTCGACGATCAACCCGATGACACCGATAGAGAACAGCACCGCGGAGAAGACCAGGCTGATCGGGCTGCCTTCGCCGGTCAGTGCATTGCCGAGGAAGATCAGGGCCGCGTTGCCCGGAGTCATCCCGATCACGGTCGCGGCCGTGTAGGGGAGGAGTCGGATGCTCGACAGCCCCGAGAGGTAGTTGAGCAGTGAGAAAGGACACACCGCGATCAGGCGCAGAGACCCGACCGCCAGCCAGCCGCGGCGCTCGAGGCGATACTCCACGGTGGCGATCACCGGATGGCGCAGGTACGGGCGGATCCGTTCCCGTCCCAGCCGCCGCGCGAGCAGGAAGGCGGCGACGGCGGCGATCGTCGACGACACCGTCGCTCCGGCGAAGGCGAGAGCCGGCGCGAACAGCACACCCGCCGTCACGGTGAACGCCGTCCGGGGAACCGGACCGATCGGGACCACCGCGTAGGCGAGGAAGAACAGCGCCGGAAACCACGGCCCGAGCGATTCGGACCAGGCGCGCGCGGTCGCTATCGACGGCAGTGGGATGAAGTACGCGGCGACCAGTATCGCCACCACCGCGGCCATCACGATCCCGCCGCGGATCAGCGCTGTCCGGGTGACATCCGTCCGCCTGCGGGCCGGCCGGTCCCGGCGCGCCTCGGCGGTCGTGCCATCGAGGGACACCGGCTGTTCGACCGGAGCGGCGGACCGCGGTGAATTGATGCGCACGAGGGAGTAGTTTACGGGTCAGATCACATCCCCCAGGTTCGCCCGAGCGTTTGATCGGTTATCGTTCCCTACGACGAAACTTCAGATGGTCGAGCTTTGGAGGTAGGCGAGCCGATGACGGCAAGTGACGACCCCGCGGCGCCGCGCGGCGCCGACGCGCTGCGGCAGGCGTACGACGAATGGTCCGAAGCGGCCGCCGGTGTGCTGGCGAAGGCACGCAAGGTCTCGGCGGATGAACTCCCCGACACCGCGGAGGCCCTGCTGTCCACCACGACGGGCGACGGCACCGTGGTCCGCCCGCTCTACACCCGGAAGGACGAGGTCGCCGAGTCGGGACTGCCCGGACAGTTCCCGTTCGTGCGCGGCGCCGATCCGGTGCGCGACGTCAACGTCGGCTGGCGGGTGACCGAGCGTTTCGGCGACGAGGGCGGCAGCGCCGAGGAAGTCAACGAGCAGATTCTCGACGCCGCGGGCAATGGGACCAGCGGGCTGTGGCTCAAGGTGGACGGCGGCATCGGCGCCGACGGGATCGCCACGGCACTGCGCGGCGTGTACCTCGACCTGATGCCGGTGACCCTGGACGCCGGCGCCGAGGGGATCGAGGCGGCTCGGGCGTATCTGGAAGCTCGCGTCGCGGCACCCGTGGCGCCGCAGGCCGCGCCCTCCACGATCGCGAACGTGCAGAGCCTGGGGCTGTCGCCGTACACGGCGCAGTTCTCCGAACGGGCCACCGTCGACGTCGACGCCGCGACCGCGCTGGCCGCCGACGCTCCGGAAGGAGTACGCGCCTTCCGGGTCGACGGCACCGACTTCAGTCAGGCGGGAGCGAACAACCCGCAGGAACTCGGGCTCTCGGTGGCCGCGGCCGTGGCACATGTCCGCGACCTTGTCGCGGCCGGCCGCAGCCGGGCCGAGGCGCTCGGACAGATCAGCTTCGGGGTCTCGGTCGACGACGACCAGTTCGCCGGCATCGCCAAGTTGCGGGCACTGCGCACCGTGTGGGCTCGGGTGGCCGACGTGCTCGGCGAACCGGACGCCGGTGCCGCCGTGACCCACGCGGTGACCGACCTGGCGATGCTGACGCAGCGCGACCCGTGGGTCAACATGCTGCGATCCACCGTCGCGGCGTTCGGTGCCGGCGTCGGCGGCGCCGACCAGGTGACCGTCCTCGGCTACGACGCCGCGCTTCCGGCGGGCGAACGGTCCTCCAGCGCGTCCTTCTCCCACCGGATCGCCCGCAACACCCAGCTGCTTCTGCTCGAGGAGTCGAACCTCGGCCGTGTTCTCGATCCGGCGGGTGGCTCGTGGTACGTCGAGTCGCTCACCGCCGATCTCGCCGCGTCGGCATGGGACGTCTTCACGGAGGTCGAACGCCGGGGCGGGTACCAGACGGCCCTGTCCGACGGGTGGATCGGCGAGCAGATCGCCGAGTCCCTCGCAGCACGCGACCTGCGAGTCGCGCACCGCGCAGCGCCGCTCACCGGTGTCAGCGAGTTTCCGAACCTGGACGAGGCCGCCCGCCCGGCGGGCACGGCGCAGACCGTCGACCTCGCGACGGCGACGCCGAAGCTCGCTCGCGTGGCGCGACAGTTCGAGGCGCTCCGCGACCGGGCCGACGCGGAGCGGACGCGCCCGAGCGTCCTGCTGCTTCCGCTCGGAAGTGTCGCCGAGCACAACGGCCGCACCACTTTCGTCGCGAATCTGCTTGCAGCCGGCGGGATCTCGGCAGTCAATCCGGGTCCGATCGAACCCGACCAGATCGCCGGCCTCGCTGCGGAGAACGCCGCCACGGTCGCCGTTCTGTGCGGCACGGCCAAGCGATACGCGAGCGACGGTCCCGCGGCTCTGGCCGCGGCGCGTGCGGCGGGAATCGACCGCGTGTTGCTGGCCGGACCCGATCGTGAGTGGCCGGAGGCCGCCGACCGGTGTGACGGCTCGCTGCGAGTGGGCATCGACGCGGTCGCGACCCTCACCGAACTTCTCGACCACCTGACCGACGGCGGGAGCGTATCCGCATGAGCAACACAGTTCCGAACTTCGCCGATGTCGCGCTGACCGGCGACCGCGCCGTTGAGCCCGCGGGTTCGGGTGCGGCGCAGACCGAGGCGCTCGCCCGTGCCAACGGCTACACGGCCGATCAGGTCACCTGGAGCACGCCCGAGCAGATCGACGTGCAGCCGGTGTTCACCCGCGCGGACCGCGACGCGGCCGCCGAGGACGGCGGCTACCCGCTCGATTCGATCCCGGGTGCGGCGCCCTTCATCCGCGGCCCGTACCCGACGATGTACGTCAACCAGCCGTGGACCATCCGCCAGTACGCGGGATTCTCGACCGCCGCCGAGTCGAACGCCTTCTACCGGCGCAATCTCGCCGCCGGCCAGAAGGGTCTGTCGGTGGCCTTCGACCTGGCGACCCACCGCGGATACGATTCGGACCACCCCCGGGTGGCCGGTGACGTCGGCATGGCCGGCGTGGCGATCGACTCCATTCTCGACATGCGCCAGCTCTTCGACGGCATCGACCTCGGCAATGTGTCGGTGTCGATGACGATGAACGGCGCCGTGCTGCCGATCCTCGCGCTGTACGTGGTGGCCGCCGAAGAGCAAGGCGTGCCGCCGGAGAAGCTGGCCGGAACCATTCAGAACGACATTCTGAAAGAGTTCATGGTCCGCAACACCTACATCTATCCGCCGACGCCCTCGATGCGGATCATCTCGGACATCTTCGCGTACACCAGCGCCAAGATGCCGAAGTTCAACTCCATCTCCATCTCCGGCTATCACATCCAGGAGGCCGGCGCGACCGCCGACCTGGAGCTCGCGTACACCCTCGCCGACGGTGTGGAGTACATCCGGGCGGGACTGGAAGCGGGCCTGGACATCGACAAGTTCGCTCCGCGGCTGTCGTTCTTCTGGGGCATCGGGATGAACTTCTTCATGGAGGTCGCCAAGCTCCGCGCCGCCCGCCTGCTCTGGAGTGAGCTGGTGGCGAAGTTCGAGCCGCGCAACGCCAAGAGCCTGTCTCTGCGTACCCACTCGCAGACCTCCGGCTGGTCGCTGACCGCGCAGGACGTGTTCAACAACGTCGCACGCACCTGTGTCGAGGCGATGGCGGCGACTCAGGGGCACACCCAGTCGCTGCACACCAACGCGCTCGACGAGGCCATCGCGTTGCCGACCGACTTCTCGGCACGGATCGCCCGCAACACCCAGCTGCTGCTCCAGCAGGAGTCGGGCACCACGCGGCCCATCGACCCGTGGGCCGGCTCCAACTACGTCGAGTGGCTCACGCACCAGCTGGCGGAGAAGGCGCGCGCACACATCGCCGAGGTGGAAGAGGCCGGCGGTATGACGCAGGCCATCAACGAGGGTCTGCCGAAGCTGCGCATCGAGGAGGCCGCCGCACGCACGCAGGCGCGCATCGACTCCGGGCAGCAGCCCCTCGTCGGCGTCAACAAGTACCGCGTCGACGAGGACGAGGAGATCGAGGTCCTCAAGGTCGACAACTCCAAGGTACGGGCCGAACAGCTCGCCAAGCTCGAGAAGCTGCGCGCCGAGCGGGACTCGTCGGCCGTGGAGGCGGCGCTGGCGAACCTGACGCGCGCGGCCGCCGAGCCCGGCGGCAGCGACCTCGACAACAACCTGATGGCGCTGGCCATCGACGCCGCTCGCCACGGGGCCACCGGCGGCGAGATCTCCGATGCGATGGAGAAGGTCTTCGGCCGTCACCAGGCGGAGATCCGGACCATCAGCGGCGTGTACCGCAACGAGGCAGGTGAATCCGTGAGCAACATCGATGAGGCGATGGCCGTCGTCGACGCCTTCGCCGAGGCCGAGGGCCGACGCCCCCGCGTGCTGGTCGCGAAGATGGGCCAGGACGGCCACGATCGCGGACAGAAGGTGATCGCCACCGCCTTCGCCGACCTCGGCTTCGACGTCGACGTGGGCCCGCTGTTCGCCACTCCGGAGGAGGTCGCCGCCCAGGCCGCGGACAACGACGTGCACGTCGTCGGTGTCTCGTCCCTGGCGGCCGGCCACCTCACGCTGGTGCCTGCGCTGAAGAAGGCACTGGCCGACGTCGGCCGTGACGACATCATGATCGTCGTCGGCGGCGTCATTCCCCCGGGCGATTTCGACGAGCTGTACCGGGCCGGGGCCGCGGCGATCTTCCCGCCGGGAACGGTCATCGCCGACAGCGCGGTGGATCTGATCCGGAAGCTGGCCGATCAGCTGGGCCTGGAACTGGCTGCAGCAGCGGAATGAGCGACGCGCAGTCCCGCCGGGCCGACCGCCCGGCGGGCCGCCGGATCGACGTCGACGCGCTGACCGAGGGCGTCCTGTCGGGAAACCGAGCCCAATTGGCGCGCGCCATCACGCTCGTCGAATCGGCCCGGCCGGATCACCGGGCGGCGGCACAGCAACTCCTGCTGAACCTGACGCCGCACGCGGGCAAGTCGTTCCGCGTGGGAATCACGGGCGTGCCCGGTGTCGGCAAGTCGACGACCATCGAGGCCCTCGGCATGCATCTCATCGAGTTGGGGCATCGGGTCGCCGTGCTGGCGGTAGACCCCTCGTCCACCCGCACCGGCGGTTCGATCCTCGGTGACAAGACCCGGATGGGCCGGCTGTCCGCGGCGGAGGAGGCCTACATCCGCCCGTCCCCGAGTTCGGGGACCCTCGGCGGCGTGACGAAGGCGACGCGCGAGACGATCGTGCTCGTCGAGGCGGCGGGCTATGACGTCGTGCTCGTCGAGACGGTCGGGGTGGGGCAGTCGGAGGTGAGCGTCGCGAACATGGTCGACGTGTTCACCTTCCTCACTCTGGCGCGAACGGGCGATTCGCTGCAGGGCATCAAGAAGGGTGTCCTCGAACTCGCTGAGATCGTGGTCGTCAACAAGGCCGACGGCAAACACATCAACGAGGCGCGGGGCGCCGCCCGCGAACTGCGCAATGCGCTGGGGCTGATCTATCCCCACGACGTGTTGTGGCATCCGCCGGTGCTGACGATGAGCGCGCTGGAGAACACCGGCGTTCACGAGTACTGGGAGGCGATCCTGCGGCACCGGGAGACGCTTTCGGCCGCCGGACAGTTCGAGAGGCGCCGAGCGCAACAGCAGGTGGACTGGATGTGGAGCATGGTGCGCGAGGCGATGCTCAATCGCCTCGAGGAGGACCCGGCCGTCCGTGCGGTACGGCGCGAAGTGGAGGCCGGAGTGCTCTCGGGCACGCTGACTCCGACTCTCGGAGCCGAGCGGATCGCGGGGGCCGCGGGTTTCTGACCCGCGCCGCGCGTCGGTCGCACCCTATTCTCAGGTGAGACTCCCTCATTGTTAGACCGCCCTCATCGCTGTTCAAGCCTGAATGCTTGATCTCTGGCAACTTAAGTCTCTGAGCTTGCGCTTAGACGACGGCGGGCGCCGAGATGTCACGTGCGTCCGAATCGCCCGATCACGCAAGCCTTTGTTGCGGATCTCACATGCGCTGAACTTTTTGAACAGACCTCTTCCGGGTCTAGTCTGGCTGAGTATTACTTAACTGCAGTCAACTATCTAAATGTCGGAGCGTGCGAACAGTGACGGACAACGGCGCGGACCGTGAGGCCGGTGAGCACCGGATCGCCGACGGTGCGCTGATGTCGCTCTCGGTGATCCGCTTGACCCGCGCCGTGCGGCGCGGTGTCGGTCAGCAGCAGCTGACATCGTCGCAGGCGGCCACCCTGTGGGCCATCGCCGAGCTCGCCCCGGTGCGGCCCACCGATCTCGCGGAGCGGGAGAAGGTGACCACGGCGTCGATGTCGAAGAGCATCGCCTCGCTGGAGAGCGCGGGCCTGGTGTCGCGTACACCCGACCCGCACGACGGTCGAGTCAGCATGCTCGATCTGACGCCGGCCGGGCAGGCATACGTCCGGGACGCCAACTCGGAGCGGATCTCGTTGTACGAGACCGCCCTGAATCGGCTGCCGGAGTGCGAACGGGAATCGGTGGTCCGGTCGATCGCACTGTTCGCCGACACGATGTGTGAGCTGGTCACAGCCGGTGCGGCCCAGCCGTCCGCGCACCCGGCCGATCGTTGACTGCCTGAGAAACGAGGGAGGAACTCTGTGCGGAATGCAGTCGATGGACATTCTCGGCTGATTCGCGGCGCCGTCCGAGACGAGCGCGGCGGATCCGTCCCGGATGCCACCGTCACGGTGATCGACCAGCAGGGGAGTCAGGTCGCTGTCGCGTCAGCGCGGCACGACGGGTCGTTCACCGCCCACGTCGCGGCCGACGGCCAGTACGTGCTCGCCGCGTCGGCGACCGGGCACGAACCGGCGGCGGTGACGGCGATGATTGCCGGTGCCCCGATCCAGACGCAGATCGTGCTGTCCGCCCATTCCGCGCTCGGCGGTCTCGTCCGCGCCGCCGACGGCGCACCGATCGCCGGTGCCGTGGTGACCGCGACCGCCCCGTCCGGGCACGTGGTCGCGACGGCGGTCGCCGGCGCCGACGGCCGATGGGAACTGCGCGGCGTGGCCGAGGGCGGATACACGCTGGTGGTGAACGCGCCAGGGTTCGAGGCGACCGCCAGAACCGTCGCTCACACCGCGGGTTCCTCGCAGCCGGTGGTCGTCGAGATGCGCTCCGCCGTCGCTCTGTCCGGTCTGGTCACCGACGCGCACGGGGGAGTGATCGGCCACAGCCAGGTGTCGCTGCTGGCCGCCGACGGCTCAATGGCGGCCAGTGTGTTCAGCGACGAGGACGGGCGCTACAGCTTCACCGATCTCACCCCCGGCGACTACACGGTGCTGGCCAACGGTTACGCGCCGGTGGCCGCGACCGTCGACGTCCGGGCCGGACGATTCGTCAATCACGAGTTCGTCCTCGGCGTGCAGGGGCGGTGACCATGACCGCAAAGCTCACAGCACGCGTGGCGACTCCGGCGGGCCGCGGCATCGACACCGCCGTGGTGACCGTCATGTCGCAGGAGGGACAGCAGGCGGCGATCGTCAGGTCCGACGGCGACGGACACATTCGCGTCGACGACCTGGCCGCGGGGATGTACACCGTGGTCGCCGCCGCGGACGGCTTCCGGCCGGCCGCTCGCACCGCCGTCGTGTCCGGTCCCGGCGCGGTCGGTCTGGGCGAGGTCACTCTCGCCCGGGTCGGCGGATCGCCGACCCCCGAGGCCGGCCGCTGGGAGATCGACGGCTCGCATTCGACCATCGACATCAGCGTCCGTCACCTCGGGATCGCGACCGTCCGCGGCCGTTTCACCGAGTTCACGGGCACCATCGTCGTCGGCGACGATCCGGAGCAGTCGTCGGTGACGGCGGAGATCTCGACCGCCAGCATCGACACCGACAACCGGATGCGCGACGAGGTGCTGCGATCGAATGCGTTCTTCGACGCCGAGCGCTACCCGACGACCCTCTTCCACGCCGAGCGGGTGCGCCCGGCGTCCGACGAGACCTGGACGCTCGAGGGAACGCTGACCCTGCGTGACACCGCCGTCCCGGTCTCGCTCGAGCTGATATTCCTCGGGCAGACCGAGGACCCGTGGGGCGGCGTCCGCGCCGGCTTCCAAGCCACGGCGACCCTTCGGCGCCGTGACTTCGGGATCAGCTTCGACGACAAACTCGTCAGCGGAGCCGCGCAGATCGGCAACACCGCTCGCGTCCGGCTCGACATCCAGGCCGTCCGCTCGCCGGAGACGTGATCGACGCCTCCGCGGCGCACGGCCCACCCGATCTTCGGCGTAACCGTCGCAAGCACTGATTCAACGCAAGCACTGATTCACCGCATTAGTCCTGAAAGGTTCGCATGTCGACCAAAACAGTTGCAGACACCGCCGGCGGCACAGGCCCGGCCGGCGGTGCCCGCCAGCAGACCCTCGAAGAACTCGGTCCCAACTACAAGTGGATCGCGCTCTCCAACACCACCCTGGGCATGTTGATCGCCACGATCAACAGTTCCATCGTGCTGATCGCCCTGCCCGACATCTTCAAGGGCATCAACCTCAATCCCCTCGAACCCCAGAACACCAGCTACCTGCTGTGGATGATGATGGGTTTCCTCGTCGTCACCGCGGTCCTGGTGGTGAGCTTCGGCCGGCTCGGCGACATGTTCGGCCGGGCGCGCATGTACAACATGGGCTTCGCGGTGTTCACCGTCTCGTCCATCTTCCTGGCGATCACCTGGTTCGACGGGTCGCAGGCCGCCATCTGGCTGATCTTCTGGCGCGTCATCCAGGGTGTCGGCGGCGCCTTCCTGATGGCCAACTCATCGGCCATCCTCACCGACGCCTTCCCGGCCAACCAGCGCGGTCTGGCGATGGGCATCAACGGTGTCGCGGCGATCGCCGGCTCGTTCCTCGGCCTCCTGATCGGCGGCGTGCTGGCCCCGATCCAGTGGCACTACATCTTCCTCGTCTCCGTTCCGTTCGGCGTCGTGGGCACCATCTGGGCCTACCTGAAGCTGCGGGACACCGGCGAGCGCCGCAAGGCCAAGATGGACTGGTGGGGCAACCTCACCTTCGCCGTCGGCTTGATCGCGATCCTCGTCGGCATCACCTACGGCATCCAGCCGTACGGCTCATCGGACATGGGCTGGAGCAACCCCTGGGTGCTCGCCGCGCTGGTCGGCGGGGCCTTCGTCCTCGCGGTCTTCGTGTTCATCGAGATGCACGTCGACAGCCCGCTGTTCGAACTGTCGCTGTTCCGCAACCGGTCGTTCACCTTCGGCAACATCGCGAACCTGATGGCGTCCATCGGGCGCGGCGGTCTGCAGTTCATCCTCATTATCTGGCTGCAGGGCATCTGGCTGCCGCAGCACGGCTACGACTACTCGCAGACACCGCTGTGGGCGGGCATCTACATGGTTCCGATGACCGTGGGCTTCCTGGTCTCCGCGCCGGTGTCGGGCGCGCTCTCGGACAAGCTGGGCACCAAGTGGTTCACCACCCTCGGTCTGCTGATCACCGCGGGCACCTTCGCGGCCCTCATCGCCATCCCCGTCGACTTCGACTACTGGGTGTTCGCCGTGATCCTCGTGGTGAACGGCATCGGCATGGGCCTGTTCGCCTCCCCGAACCGTGCCGAAGTGATGAACAGCCTGCCGGTCACCTCGCGTGGCTCCGGTGCCGGGATGATGACGACCTTCCAGAACGCGGCGATGGTCCTGTCGATCGGTCTGTTCTTCTCGCTGATGATCGCGGGTCTCTCGAGCACGCTGCCGTCGGCGATGTTCGACGGTCTCACCGCCAACGGCATGCCCGCGCAACCCGCGCAGGCCATCGCCGGTCTGCCGACCGTGGGCATCTTGTTCGCCGCGTTCCTCGGCTACAACCCGATCCAGCAGGTCGGCGGCCAGGCGCTGAACGGACTGCCGCAGGCCAGCGTCGAGCATCTGACCGGACTGGACTTCTTCCCGCACCTGATCAGCGATCCGTTCGCGGACGGTCTCACCGCCGCGTTCACCTTCGCCCTGATCTGCTGCGTGCTCGGTGCGATCGCGTCGGTGTTCACCGGCGCCCGGAAGCCGCTGACGGCGAGCCATGAGACGGTCGGCGCCGAGATCGCCGCGGTCGCCGGAGACGCCGGTGTCGGATCGCCGGTCGCCCTCGTCGCCGAGACGCCGTCGGAGAGCTTCGCTTCCCCGTCGGGCGCTCAGCTGTCCGGAACCGTGACCGGTCCGGACGGTGCGCCGCTCGCCGGGGCGGCCATCACGGTCACCGACAGCGAAGGACGGCAGGCCGGCGGCGCGACCGTCGCCGAGGACGGTTCGTACCGAGTCGGCGGACTGGAGAGCGGGGCGTACACGGTCATCGCCACCGCGCCGGGACGCGGCCCCAAGGCCGTCGGTGTGTCGACTGTCGGGGACGTGGGACTGCGCCGGGACTTCTCGCTCTCGGGCGCAGCCGTGCTGACCGGACGCGTCCGCGACGCCCAGCGCCCGCTGCCCGCACGGCTGGTCGTGACCGATCAGACCGGTTCGGTGCTGGCCACCGCACAGGCCGGCTCGGACGGCGAGTTCTCGATCGGCGGCCTCACCGACGGCGACACCGTGGCGGTGACCGCCTCGGCGCCCGGCTACCAGGCGAGCAGCGAGTTGATGACCGCCGGAGACGCCGCGGCGATCGACATCGTGCTCGACGCCATCGGCGGCGTCCAGGGGTACGTGCGCGCCGCGGACGGCACTCCGCTTGCCGGAGCGACCGTGTCGGCGATCGGCTCGGATCGGACCATCGTCGCCACGGCCCGGACCGACGCCGACGGGCGCTACCGCATCGAGGGTCTCACCGACGACAGGTTCACCGTCGTCGCGAGCATGTACGAGCCGCGCGCGGTGCAGACCACGGTGACCGCCGACGGCGACAACACGCTCGACATCACGCTCGGAACCGGGGTCGGCAGCAGACAGGGCTGACCGCGGCAGACCCGGCACGCGGCGCGGGCGTCACCGATCTTCGGTGGCGTCCGCGCCGCTGTCAGTCGTGCGGGCGTACGGCGACGCCCGAGACGCCGATGTCGCGCAGGTATCGTTCGCGCAGTGCGTCGTAGACCGGCTTCGACCCGGCCAGCGAGGCGGTCGCGACACCGGCGGTCACCGCCACCGCCATGGGCACCGTCAGTGCCGTCACCGCGGTCATCTCCATCACCAGGACGATCGCGGTGAGGGGTACGCGGACCACCGCCGCGAACAAGGTGCTCATTCCGACCACCACCAGCGCAGGTGTCAGATCGCCGAAGGGCGCGTACAGCGCTTCGAGGATCCGGCCGAAGCCGGCTCCCGTCAGCGCTCCCAGTGCGAGCATCGGGGCGAAGAGACCGCCGGGCGCTCCGGTGCCGTAGGAGACCGGTCCGGTCACGAACCGCATGGCGATGATCGCGAGGATCATCCAGAATGCCGTCCGCTGGGCGTCGAGCAGCCGTTGGGCGAGGTCGTCGCCGCCACCGACCGCCGAGGGCACGGTGATCGCCAGGATGCCGATGCCCGCGCCGACGAGGGCGCCGAGAACCACCGCTGGCACTCTGATGCGCGCGGCGAGATCCACGAACAGGAGCAGCAGCCGACTGTAGACCACTCCGAGGGCGCCGACGAGGACACCGAAGACGAGGAAGACCCACAGACGGTCCGGCGACGGATTGTCGATCCCGCCCGCCCGGAAGTCGGGAGCGTCGCCGAGGATCAGACGGCTGCAGGCGACGGCAGCCGCCACCGCGGTGAGCGTCCACACCGCGTAGCGCAGCCGGATCTTCTTGGCGACCTCCTCGAAGGCGAAGAGCGCACCGCCGATCGGGGCGTTGAAGGCCACGGCGAGTCCGGCGCCGGCGGTGGCGGTCTGCATCACCCGGATCTCGTCCGACGTCGCACGGATCAGGCGTGCGGCGGCCGCGCCGATCGCCGCGCCCATGTGCACGGTGGGGCCCTCGCGGCCCAGCACCATTCCCGCGAAGCCCATGCTGAGCACGCCGCCGGCGAACCGGGCGGGGATCACCGACCACGGCGCGGCGGGCGCTTCATCGTCCTCGACGGCCTCCACCTGCTGGATGCCGCTGCCCGCGGCGAGGGGGATCCGTCGCACGATCGCCACCGCGGCGGCCGCGGAGGCCGCTGCCACGGCGATGACGATCAGCGCGCCGCCGAGTCCGTGATCACCGGACCAGTCGACCAGATCGGCGCGACGCTCCTCGGCCCACGAGAGAGTCCAGCGGAAGGCCCCGCCGACCAGCCCGGTCAGCGCGCCGGCGACGAGGGCGACACACGTGAGAAGCACCAGAACGCGGGTGCCGGGAAAATCGGAGTCTTCCGTCTTGCTCGCCGGGTCCCTGTCCACGCACATGACTGTATCGTCGTCCGGCCGCTCGCGGTCGCGCCGAACCGCAGCGGGCGCGACCACCGTCGAAGTCGAAAACGACGGCGGCGACATCGATTCGATCGATGTCGCCGCCGCCGGATAAGTGTGTCCGAGGGGGTGTGTGAGACTGCGACATCGTTGACACGTCTCATCGGGGGTTTTCCGCGCACATCGTTGACACCTGCGGCGCGACATCGTTGACGTTTTGGCCGCGGACATCGTTGACACCTGCAGCGCGACATCGTTGACAGTGACCTCGACGGTGAGCCGATGCCACGATCGGGCATGACAACCGAAGACAAACGACTGGTGATCGTCCGCGCGGTCCGCGACCAACACCTCACACCGACACAGGCTGCCGCGCGTTACCGAGTGTCCCGGCAGTGGGTGTACGAACTCCTCAAGCGATACGACCGCGAAGGACCCGCAGGTCTGGTGCCGCGCTCACGAGCTCCCCGTCATCGCCCCGGAACGACCCCGGCAGTGATCACCGACCGAATCATCGCACTGCGCCGACAACTGACCGCCGAAGGCAAAGACGCCGGACCAGCAACCATCGGATGGCACCTGCACAGGGAAGGACTGCAGGTGCCTGCGGCCTCGACGATCCGCCGCATCCTGCACGCCGCGGGCCTGATCACCCCAGAACCCCGCAAACGGCCCCGCAGTTCCTACATCCGCTTCGAAGCCGACCTGCCCAACGAATGCTGGCAAGCCGACATCACTCACTGGTACCTCGCCCACGGAGACCGGGTAGAGATCCTCGACTTTCTCGATGATCACTCTCGATTCCTGCTCCACATCAGCACGCAGAACGCATACACCGGAACAGATGTCGTCACCGTCATGAACGCACTGATCAACCAGTACGGGGCACCGTCATCGACCCTGACCGACAACGGGATGGTGTTCACCACCCGACTCACCGCACGCAACGCCGGCCGTAACGGCTTCGAGAAACTCCTCGAAGCCCACCACATCACCCAGAAGAACGGCTCACCCGGACACCCGCAGACACAAGGCAAGATCGAACGCTTCCACCAAACCCTCAAACGGTGGCTCCGCGCCCGCCCCCGACCCACCACCATCGAGGACCTACAAGCACATCTCAACGACTTCCGCACCTGGTACAACACCGACCGTCCGCACCGTTCGCTAGGCCGCCGCACACCCTGCCAGGCCTACACCGCGCTGGCGAAGGCACATCCGCAGACCACCACTGAACCAGAGTGGCGCACCCGGACCGACCGGATCGACAACCACGGCAAAGTCAGCCTCCGCTACGCCGGCCGCCTACGACACCTCGGAATGGGCCGAGCCAACATCGGCCAGCCAGTACTCATGCTGATCCACGACCACGACGTCATCACCACCCACGCAGAGACCGGCACAATCATCGCCACCCACCACATCGACGACACCCGCGACTACCAGCCGCCAGACAAGAACACACCGACAACCCGCGAACCCCCGGAAAAGCAATGAGTCGCGACATCGTGTGTAAACGATGTCGCGACTCATCACAGTGTGTCCGAGGGGGGACTTGAACCCCCACGTCCGTTAATAGGACACTAGCACCTCAAGCTAGCGCGTCTGCCATTCCGCCACTCGGACTTGTTCTGTTGTTCGTGCGCTCCGCACCGCTTTGCGCGGGATAACAATAACCACGGTTGCCCCCGTATCCCAAATCGCCTACGAATGAAGAGGTGACAGGCTTGCGAGCGACCGATGAAGTTGTCGATCTGGTGAGTGCGCTGATCCGATTCGACACGTCGAACACCGGACAGCCGGAGACCACCAAGGGGGAGGCGGAGTGCGCCAGATGGGTGGCGGCGCGGCTCGAGGAGGTCGGCTACGCCACCGAATACGTGGAGTCGGGCATGCCCGGACGCGGGAACGTGTTCGCGCGGTTGCCGGGCGCCGATCCGGACCGCGGTGCGCTGCTGATCCACGTGCATCTCGACGTGGTGCCCGCGGAGGCGGAGGACTGGAGCGTCCACCCGTTCTCCGGCGCCGTCCGCGACGGCTACGTCTGGGGCCGAGGCGCGGTCGACATGAAGGACATGGCCGGCATGGCGCTCGCACTGGCGCGCCAGTTCAAACGTGAGGGCACCGTTCCGCCGCGCGACATCGTCTTCGCCTTCCTGGCCGACGAGGAGGCCGGTGGCACGTGGGGATCGCACTGGCTGGTGCAGAACCGCCCCGATCTCTTCGAGGGCATCACCGAGGCCGTCGGGGAGGTCGGCGGGTTCTCCCTCACCGTCGACCGCCCGGACGGAGGTGTGCGGCGTCTGTATCTCGTGGAGACGGCCGAGAAGGGACTGTCGTGGATGCGGCTCACCTGCGACGCGCAGGCAGGCCACGGTTCGTTCCTCGCCGCCGAGAACGCGGTCACGGAGATCGCGACCGCGGTGGCCCGCATCGGCGCGCACCGCTTCCCGCTGGTGATGACCGAGTCGGTCCGGGAGTTCCTGGAGGCACTGTCGGAGGAGACCGGCCTCGATTTCAGTCCCGAGACGCCGGATCTGGAGTCCGCCCTGTTCAAGATCGGGAACATCGCCCGCATCATCGGCGCCACCCTCCGGGACACCGCGAACCCGACGATGCTGTCGGCCGGCTACAAGGCGAACGTCATTCCCCAGCACGCCGAGGCCGTCGTGGACTGCCGCGTGCTGCCCGGCAGGCAGGCCGAGTTCGAGCGCACGATCGACGAGTTGATCGGCCCCAAGGTGAAGCGCGAGTGGATCACCCACCTGGATCCCTACGAGACGCGGTTCGACGGCGATCTCGTCGACGCGATGAACGATGCGATCCTCGCGCACGACGAGGACGGCCGGACGGTGCCGTACATGCTCTCGGGCGGCACCGACGCGAAGGCCTTCGCGAAGCTCGGGATCCGGTGCTTCGGCTTCGCTCCGCTTCGGCTGCCTCCCGAACTCGATTTCGCCGCGCTCTTTCACGGCGTCGACGAACGCGTGCCCGTAGACTCGATCGTGTTCGGTACCAAGGTTTTCGAGCATTTTCTCCGCAACTGCTGACGACAACGGCCGGGTGCGGACAGTCGAAAGGATGCGATAGTGACGACATACGACCCGTATGACGCGTTACCCCAGTTGCCGGCGATCACGGTGACATCGAGCGACTTCGCCGAGGGCCAGACCCTCCCGACGCCGCAGGTCTCGGGGATCTTCGGCGCGGGCGGAGACGACGTCTCCCCGCAGCTGAGCTGGTCGGGTTTCCCCGCCGAGACCAAGAGCTTCGTCGTGACGTGTTTCGATCCGGACGCTCCCACGGCTTCCGGCTTCTGGCACTGGGCCGTCGCCGACATCCCGGCGTCGGTGACCTCGCTGCCGACGGGCGCCGGGTCGCCGGGGTCGGCGGATCTGCCCGCCGGTGCCGTGACGCTCAACAACGATGCGAGCCTCAAGCAGTTCATCGGTGCCGGTCCGCCTCCCGGTCACGGTCCGCACCGCTACATGTTCGCCGTGCACGCCGTCGACACCGAATCGTTGGAACTGCCCGCCGAGGCGACTCCGGCCTTCCTCGGCTTCAACCTCTACTCGCGCGCGATCGCGCGCGGGATCCTCACCGGCGTCTTCGAACAGCCCGCCGAGTAGGGCGCGCCGCCGGGCGGCTCACTGCGCCGCGGAGCCGACGGCTTCGCGGATCGAGGAGTAGCCGCCCGCGCGCAGCCGCGCAGCGATGCCCTCGTGCAGTTCCCGGAGACGGACCGGTCCGCCGTAGATGAATCCGGTGTACATCTGAAGCAGGTCGGCGCCGGCGCAGATGCGTTCCCACGCCTGGTCGACGGTCTCGATCCCGCCGACGCTGACCAGCGCCACCCGGCCGCCCACTCGTCGGTACAGGCGGCGCAACACCTCCAGCGACCGGTCGGCGACCGGCGGTCCGGAGAGTCCGCCCGCGCCGCAGGCCTCGACCTCGGCCCGCGGAGTCACAAGGGAATCGCGCCGGATGGTCGTGTTGGTGGCGACGATGCCGGCGACGCCCAGCTCGACGGCGAGGTCGGCGACGGCGTCGACGTCCTCGTCCGACAGATCGGGTGCGATCTTCACCAGCACCGGCTTGTCGACCACATCCAGGACCGTCGCGAGGATCGGCCGCAGCGAGTCGACGGCCTGCAGGTCGCGCAGTCCAGGAGTGTTCGGCGAGCTGACGTTCACGACCACGAAGTCCGCCAGGGGCCCGAGTGTCCGGGCGCTGTGCCGGTAGTCGTCGACGGCATCCTCGACCGGAACCACCTTGGTCTTGCCGATGTTCGCGCCGATCGGGACCCGGACCGGTCCGGGCCGGGGCTGAGCCAGCGCGCGGGCCGCGGTGTCCGCACCGGGATTGTTGAAGCCCATCCGGTTGATCAGCGCCCGATCGGCGGGCAGCCGGAACAGACGGGGAGCGGGGTTGCCCGGCTGCGCCTGACCGGTGATGGTGCCGATCTCGGCGAATCCGAAGCCCATCTGCCCCCACGCGTTGACGCTCGACGCGTTCTTGTCGAAGCCGGCGGCCAGTCCGATCGGTGCGGGGAACGAGACCCCGAAGACCTCGTTGCGGAGAATCGGGTCATCGGTGGCGAAGAGCTTCGCCATCAGCGATCGCACTCCCGGCGCGTAGCCGCAGCGGCGGATCACCTGAGCGGTGATCGCGTGGATCCGCTCGGGGTCGAGCAGGAACATGACCTTCAAGACCAGCGGGTAGAGGATCCGGTTCAGTGTGCTGAGCATCGTGAGAGCCTTCGTCGTGAGTGCGAGGTCGGGTACGGGGCGGTCACCGGACCGCATCGGCCGCGATCACTTGGAGTGAGCCGTCGCGGCCCGAGGCCGCCAGAAGTGAACCACTGACCGGGTCGACGTCCATCGAGGTGACCTGCGGGACGCTCGCGAACCGGTGCTTCTCGATGACCTCTCCGGTGGAGACGTCATAGGCGGCGATCTCATTGGTGGCAGTGCTGGAGACCCACAGCAGGTTGCGACGGTTGTCGAAGGCCAGCGCGTACGGGCTGTCGGCGACCGGAGCCCGCATGCGCATCACGATCGGCTGCCCGTAGAACGCGTACACCTCGTTGTTGCGGGTACCGGCCACCAGCACCCGGCCGTATCGATCGACGATGGAGGTGGTCGCCCCGTCGCCGGCGCGCAGCGCCGCCTTGAGTTCCCCCGAGTCGATGTCGACCGGGGTGACCGCCGACTGCGCCCGATCGAGGACCACGACCTGCCCGGCACGATCGCCGGCGGTCGCAGGTGCCACGGTGATGTCGTCGACGCGGACGAACCCGCCGATGTCGCGCTGTTGTTGTCCGTCGCGGTCGAGCACCAGCACGTGGCCGCGGTCGGTGCCGACCAGCGTCCGGCCGTCCTCGGTGGTCGCCACCGACAGTGCGCCGGGCAGATCCGCCTTCGTCACAGTCACCGAGCCGGCGGGATCGATGCGGACGATCCCGCTCTCTCCGGCACCGACGAAACCGTCGCCGGAGGCGGTGAGCGCGGCGAGACCGGGCACCGGAACCGAGGTCGGCGCGGGCGCACCCGGGGCGCCCGGATCGGTGAAGATCTGCACGGTTCGGCCGTCGTTCGACAGCAGCGCGACCCGCGACTGCTGACCGTGCCCGGCCACCACGGCGCGTGCGGCGTCCGCGGCGACGACCGCGCCCGCCGGGCGGGCGGCGTCGGCCGGGGATTCGGCAGGTGTCGCGGGTGTGACAGTCGGCACATTCTGTGCGGAGCCGTCGTCGGACTGACCGCAGGCGGTGAGGGCGGAGGCCGTGGCCACGGCCACGAGCAGGGCGGTGAGTCGGGTTCGCGCGCGCATGACACCATCTTGCGCGATGCCGATGTGTGACCCGTTCGATGGGTAGCATCAGCCCCCATGACTGAGACCATGACATGGCTCCAGGCGATCGTCCTCGGAGCGGTCCAGGGCCTGACGGAGTTCCTGCCGATCTCGTCCTCGGCCCACCTGCGCATCATCTCGGAGATCTGGTTCGGTGACGACGCCGGTGCCTCGTTCACCGCGGTCACCCAGCTCGGCACCGAACTCGCGGTTCTCATCTTCTTCGCCAAGGACATCTGGCGGATCGTCGGTGCGTGGTTCGCGGGACTGCGGGATCGGACGAGGCGCGGTCTGGACTACCGGCTGGGCTGGTACGTGATTCTCGCCACCATCCCGATCGGTGTGCTCGGATTCGTCTTCAAGGACCAGATCCGCACCGCAGGCCGGAACCTCTGGCTGGTGGCGATCATGCTGATCCTGTTCTCCTTCGTCTTCCTCGCCGCCGAGTACGTCGGAACGCGCGAGCGGCCCCTCGAGAAGATCACCCGGCGCGACGCCCTCGTGATGGGCGCGGCGCAGTGTCTGGCGCTGATCTCCGGAGTCTCGCGGTCGGGTGCGACGGCGAGCGCGGGTCTGTTCGTCGGCCTCGAACGCGAGGCGGCGTTCCGATTCTCCTTCCTGATCGCGATTCCGGCGGTTCTCGCCTCCGGACTGTTCAGCCTCAAGGACGTGTTCGAACCCGCGGGGGAGGGCCTGGCCGCGAGCGGCTCGCAGATCGCGGTGGCCACTCTCATCGCCTTCGTGCTCGGTTACGTCTCGATCGCGTGGCTGCTCAAGTTCGTCTCGCACCATTCGATGATCTGGTTCGCGACCTACCGCGTGGCGCTCGGCCTGCTCGTCATCGTCCTGCTGCAGGTGGGCGCGATCGCGGCGTGACCGCGTCGACGGGCCCGATTCACGTGCGGCAGTAACCTGTGTGACATGACGGTGATCCTGGTCCGGCACGGACGCTCCACGGCCAACACGTCGGGACTTCTCGCGGG
Source organism: Gordonia cholesterolivorans (assembly GCF_039531975.1). Taxonomy (NCBI): domain Bacteria; kingdom Bacillati; phylum Actinomycetota; class Actinomycetes; order Mycobacteriales; family Gordoniaceae; genus Gordonia; species Gordonia cholesterolivorans. Next base: position 51,170 of record NZ_BAAARB010000017.1, read on the forward strand.
TCGGACGCCGGGTGTGGGGCTCGACGGTCACGGACGCACGCAGGCCGGTGAACTCCCGGTCAGGCTCGGCAGCGTCCTCGGCGACCTCACCGCCGTCGTCCGCTCGCCGTTGCAGCGATGCGCGGAGACGGTCGCACCGCTCGTGGCGGCGCGCCCGGAGCTGCCGCACCTGACCGACCCGAATCTGGAAGAGGTCGATTACGGCGACTGGAGCAATCGCAAGATCTCCGAACTGCTCGGCGAGCCGCTGTGGAAGGTGGTGCAGCAGCAGCCGTCGGCGGTGGTGTTCCCGGGCGGCGAGGGCCTGCTCGACGTGTCGCGCCGCGCGACCAGGGCGATCCGGGAACTCGACCGGGTACACGGCGGTCCCGACGGGAAGGGCGTGTGGGTGGCCTGCTCGCACGGCGACGTGATCAAAGCGGTGCTCGCCGATGCACTCGGCATGCATCTGGACCAGTTCCAGCGGATCGTGGTGGATCCGGGTTCGATCAGCGTGATCCATTACTCGGCTGCCCGGCCCTACGTGCAGACCGTCAACAACAACGGGGTGCTCGAGCTCCCGCGGCCGCCGATGGCCGCCGGCGCCACGGTGGGCGGGTCCACCGGGGCATAGTCGGGAGCACGGCTCGCCGTCCGGGTACCGTTGAGTCATGGCTCGTACGATCCACGAATTCCGGAGTCCGCGGCGTTTCGTCGCGGGCACCGTCGGTCAGCCGGGGGATCGCACCTTCTACATTCAGGTGTCGCAGGACTCTCGGTTGATGAGCGTCGAACTGGAGAAGCAGCAGGTGCTGATCCTGGCCGACCGCCTCAGCTATCTGCTCGACGAGGTGCGCCGGCGCTTCGGCACGCCGATTCCACCGGAGGCCGAGGACGTCGGCGACGTCTCGCCGCTCGAGAGCCCGATCGATTCCGAGTTCCGGGTCGGTTCGATGGGTCTGGGCTGGGACGCCGATGCGGCCGCGGTGGTGATCGAACTGCTCGCGGTCACCGAACAGCCGTTGGACGAGTCGGTGATCCTCGACGACACCGAGGAGGGACCGGACACCGTCCGCGTCTTCCTGACCGCCGACGAGGCGCGCGAGTTCAGTGCCCGCTCTATGCGCGTGATCGCGGCCGGCCGCCCGCTGTGTCCCCTGTGCAACCAGCCGCTGGATCCGTCGGGGCACATCTGCGCACGCAGCAACGGCTACAAACGCGACGCCGAGTTCAGCCGGTCACTCGAGTTCGTCGACCCGGAGGTGCTCGCGAGTCTGAGTCGGCTGGTGCCCGGATTCGACTCGTCGTTCACCGTCGAGGACGAGGACGCCGTACTGGACGACGACACTGATGACGACAGCGACGACGACGGCACCGACGAGCGTGGTGACGGCGCGGACGACGGCGACTGGGGCGGGGACGACACGCACCGGTGAACGCCGACTGCCTGGAGCTGCTGGCCACCGGCGAGCTCACCGTTTTGGGCCGCATCGCCTCGGCCAGCAACCTCACGGTGGCCTGCGCCGTGTCGGACGGACGGACGGCCATGCGCTGCGTGTACAAGCCCGTACGCGGTGAGGAACCGCTGTGGGACTTCCCGGACGGGACCCTCGCCGGCCGCGAAGTGGCGTCCTATCTCATCAGCGACGCACTCGGATGGGATCTGATACCCGAGACCGTGCTGCGCGAGGACGGTCCGACCGACATCGATCTGGGTGCGGGCATGGTCCAGCGGTGGATCGAGCAGCCGCCGTCGGACGACGGCCGTCTCGACCCGGTGGATCTGGTGCCCGCCGGCGAGGTGCCGGAGGGGTATCGCGGGGTCCTCAACGCCTACGACCACCGAGGCGATGAAGTGATCCTCGTTCATTCGGTGGAGGACAGGCTGCGCCGCCTCGCGGTGCTCGACGCCGTCCTCAACAACGCCGATCGCAAGGGCGGGCACATCCTGACCGACGGCGACGGCCGGCTGTACGGCATCGATCACGGGATCTGCCTGCACAGCGAGAACAAGCTTCGGACCATCCTGTGGGGATGGGCGGGCACCCCGGTGCCGCCCGGCGAGCGTGCCGACCTGGCGCGTCTGAGCGGCGTGCTCGAGGACGTGGACAGCGTGCTGCATGTGCGTCTGTCGACGCTGATCACCCCGGAGGAGATCGCCGCGCTGCTGCGGCGTGCGAAGTCGCTCGCCGATGTGGGCGTGATGCCGCTGCCGCCCCACAGCCGCGCGATCCCGTGGCCGCCCTTCTGACCGGGTACCCGGACTGCCGGGCACCGGCCGCGGGCACATACAGTTGACGGCATGCATTCGTGGCCGTCGCCCAAGATTCCGTCCGTGCCGGGGCCCGCTGTCCCGCTGCGTCTCTACGACACCTCCGACGCCCAGGTGAAGCCGGTCAGCCCGGGTGAGGTCGCGACGATGTACGTCTGCGGCATCACCCCGTACGACGCCACTCATCTCGGCCACGCCGCCACCTACGTGACCTTCGACCTGATCAACCGGATTCTCCGGGACGGCGGGCACGACGTGCACTACGTGCAGAACATCACCGACGTCGACGACCCGCTGTTCGAGCGCGCCGAACGCGACGGTGTGGACTGGCGCGACCTCGGCTCGCGTGAGATCAATCTGTTCCGCGCCGACATGGAGGCGCTGCGAGTCCTGGCGCCGCGCGACTACGTCGGCGCCGTGGAGTCGATCGGCGAGGTGGTCGACGCCGTCGGCGAGCTGCTGGCGCGGGGCGCGGCCTACGTGGTGGACGACGAGGAGTTCCCGGACGTCTATTTCAGCGTCGACGCGACACCGCAGTTCGGGTACGAGTCCGGATACGACGCGCAGACGATGGCGACGTTCTTCGCCGAGCGCGGCGGCGACCCCGACCGTCCGGGCAAGCGCAATCGGCTCGATGCGCTGCTGTGGCGCGCCGCGCGCGACGGCGAGCCGTCGTGGGAGTCGCCGATGGGCCCGGGCCGTCCCGGCTGGCATATCGAGTGTTCGGCCATCGCGCTGCGACGGCTGGGCATGGGTTTCGACATCCAGGGCGGCGGCAGCGATCTGATCTTCCCGCATCACGAGTTCTCGGCGGCCCACGCCGAAGCGCTCACCGGTGAGCGTCGCTTCGCCCGTCACTACGTCCACACCGGGATGATCGGACTCGACGGCGAGAAGATGTCCAAGAGCCTGGGGAACCTCGTGCTCGTGTCGAAGCTGCGGGCGGCGGGCGTCGATCCGGGAGCCGTCCGACTCGGTCTGATCTCGCAGCACTACCGTGCCGACCGCATGTGGACCGACGACATCCTCGCCGACGGTGAGCGCCGACTGGCGACGTGGCGCCGGGCGGCCAAGCTCGCGACCGCGCCCGACGCCGCCGACACCGTCGCACGACTGCGTCAGCATCTGGCCGACGATCTCGACACCCCGAAGGCGCTGGCCGCCGTGGACGCGTGGGCGGCCGACGCGATCCTGGGAATCGGTGCGTCGACCACGGCGCCGCGGCTGGTCGCCGACGCCGTCGATGCGCTGCTGGGTGTCGACATCGCACCGGTCGGCTAAGGTTCGCTCGTGGCTCGTGCTCAGCAGATCCCGATCGACGGTCCCGAGGGTGTGTGGACGGTCGTCACGCGTACCTCCACCTACGTCATCGATTTCGGGGAGATGACCCTCCTGCGCGCACCCGGCGTCGGGCGCACCGACGATCACCGGTGGGAGGTCAGTGAACTCCGGCGCGATTCGGAGGACATCCCGCTGCTGGACGTCAAGATCTGCCGCGTCGGGGAGCCCGCCCAGTTCTGGGTGCGCGCCGCCGACGACCCGGAGGTGCGCACCTGGCGGGTGACGACGCCCGTCGTCGAGATCGAGCGCATCGGCTGATCACTCTCGCCGTGGGGGAGCCGGTCAGTCCTCGTCGTCCCGCCGACGAAGGTACTTCTCGAACTCCGCCGCCAGCTGTTCACCGTCGATCCGGAGCATGGTGTCGTCCAGATCCTCGTCGGAGGCCTGCTCGAGTTCATGGACGTACGCGGCCATGTCCTCGTCGTCCGAGGTCATCTCGCTGATCGACTGCTCCCATTCCTCGGCCCGGTGCGGCAGCGTGCCCAGCGGGATCGGGAGACCGGTCACCGACGCGACGTTCGTCAGGAGCGCGAGTGTGGCCTTGGGGTTGGTGGTGTGCGCCACGTAGTGCGGGACGGCCGCCCACAGGGAGACCGACGGGATGCCCGCTTGGACGAAGGCGTCCGACAGTACGCCGGTGATTCCGGTGGGTCCCTCGTATCGGCTGAGCTCCAGACCCAGCCGCTTGGCGGCGTCGCTGGTCTCGGCGGTCCCCGAGACCGGCACCGGACGAGTGTGCGGGGTGTCGGCCAGCAGGGCACCGAGCATCACGGTCATCTCGACCTCCAGTGCCTCGGCGAGTTCGACGATGCGGGCGCAGAACGACCGCCAGCGGTAGTTCGGCTCGGGACCGAGGACGAGGACCACGTCGCGGTCGTGCGCGGACAGGACGCACACCGACATGCTCGTCACCGGCCACTCGATGTGCCGGGTGACGCCGCCGCGCTGCCGAATCGTGGGACGTGTGGACTGGTAGTCGTAGAAGTCGTCGGGTTCGATCTCCCAGATGGAGGTGGCGTCCCACTCCAGCGCCAGGTGTTCGACCGCCGCGGTGGCGGCGTCGGCGCCGTCGTTCCACCCGGAGAACGCCGCAATTAAAATCGGCGTGCGTAAAATGGGCAGTCCCGCGCGGTCGGCCGAATCGTCCTGCTCAGCTGCGTTTCCGTCCGGTGTGGAGTTCATTCCACCGAGCCTACGACGGCCGTCGATTCGCCGCGAACTAACCTGCTAGGTATGGCATCGCACTCCACCGCACATGATAACTACGACTCGACTTTCCTCCAGGCGATGTCGCGTCGGGTGCTGATCGGTGACGGGGCGATGGGAACGATGCTCCAGGCCGCCGATCTGACGCTCGACGATTTCCGGCAGCTCGAGGGCTGCAACGAGATCCTCAACGACACTCGTCCCGACGTGCTGGCAGGTATCCACCGCGCCTACTTCGAGGCGGGCGCCGACGCCGTCGAGACCAACACCTTCGGCTGCAACCTGTCGAACCTGGGCGACTACGACATCGCCGACCGGATCCGGGAACTCGCTTACAAAGGGGTGTCGATCGCCCGCGGGGTGGCCGACGAGTTCGGGCCGTCGGCCGACGGGACCGACCGGTTCGTGCTCGGCTCGATCGGTCCGGGCACCAAGCTTCCCAGCCTCGGGCACACCACCTTCGGCGCCATCCGCGACGCGTACGTCGAATGCGTGCTCGGCATGTTGGAGGGCGGTGCCGACGCCATCCTCGTCGAGACCAGCCAGGATCTGCTGCAGCTCAAGGCCGCCGTCGTCGCGGCACGCCGCGCGATGGAGCAGTTCGGCCGCCACCTGCCGATCATCACCCACGTGACCGTCGAGACCACCGGCACCATGCTGATCGGCTCGGAGATCGGTGCAGCGCTGGCGGCGATCGAGCCGCTCGGCGTCGACGTCGTCGGACTCAACTGCGCCACCGGTCCGACCGAGATGAGCGAACATCTGCGGTACCTGTCCAAGCACGCGCGGATCCCGGTCTCGGTGATGCCGAACGCCGGCCTGCCCGTTCTCGGCAAGAACGGCGCCGAGTATCCGCTGACCCCGGAGGACATGGCGTCCGCGCTGTCGGGATTCGTCGCCGACTACGGTCTGCAGTTCGTCGGTGGGTGCTGCGGCAGCACTCCCGAGCACATCCGCCAGGTGGCCGAGGCGGTCAAGGACGTCACCCCGGCCCCCCGCCACCCCCAGCACGAGTCGGAGACCTCGTCGCTGTACACCGCGGTGCCGTTCCACCAGGACGCGAGCTTCCTGGTGATCGCCGAACGGACCAACTCGAACGGCTCGAAGGCCTTCCGCGAGGCGATGATCAGCGGCGACTATGAGAAGTGTCTCGAGATCGCCAAGGACCAGACCCGCGACGGCGCCCACATGCTCGACCTCAACGTCGACTACGTCGGCCGCGACGGGGCGGCCGACATGACCGAGCTCGCCTCCCGGTTCGCGACCGCGTCGACGCTGCCGATCATGATCGACTCCACCGAACCCGACGTGATCCGCGCCGGCCTCGAGCACCTCGGCGGCCGTTGCGCGGTCAACTCGGTGAACTACGAGGACGGCGACGGGCCCGACTCGCGGTTCACCCGAATCATGTCGCACGTCGTGGAGCACGGCGCCGCCGTGGTCGCGCTGACGATCGACGAGCAGGGGCAGGCACGCACCGCGGATCACAAGGTGGCCATCGCCGAGCGGCTGATCACCGACCTCACCCAGAACTGGGGTCTCGAAGAGGAGGACATCATCATCGATGCGCTCACCTTCCCGATCTCGACCGGTCAGGAGGAGGTGCGCCGCGACGGCATCGAGACCATCGAAGCCATCCGGCGCATCAAGGAGGCCCATCCGCAGGTCCACTTCACGCTCGGCATCTCGAACATCTCGTTCGGTCTCAACCCCGCCGCGCGTCAAGTGCTGAACTCGGTGTTCCTGCACGAGTGCGTGAAGGCGGGATTGGACACGGCGATCGTGCACGCGTCGAAGATCCTGCCGATGGCGCGGATCCCGGACGAGCAGCGACAGACGGCCCTCGACCTCGTCTACAACAACCGCACCGACGATTACGATCCGCTGCAGAAGCTGATGGAGTTGTTCGAGGGCGTGTCGGCGGCGTCGGCGCGCGAGTCGCGGGCCGCCGAACTCGCGGCGCTGCCGCTGTTCGAGCGGTTGGAGCGGCGGATCGTCGACGGCGACAAGAACGGCCTGATCGAGGATCTCGACGAAGCGCGACAGACCGTTCCGCCGCTGTCGATCATCAACGACACTCTGCTGTCGGGCATGAAGACCGTCGGCGAACTGTTCGGGTCGGGCCAGATGCAGCTGCCCTTCGTGCTCCAGTCCGCCGAGGTGATGAAGTCGTCGGTGGCGCATCTCGAGCAGTTCATGGAGGCGACCGACGAGGACGGCAAGGGCAAGATCGTGCTCGCCACCGTCAAGGGCGACGTCCACGACATCGGCAAGAACCTCGTCGACATCATCTTGAGCAACAACGGGTACGACGTCGTCAACATCGGCATCAAGCAGCCCATCGCGACCATCCTGTCGGCGGCCGAGGAGAATCGGGCCGACGTCATCGGCATGTCCGGACTGCTGGTCAAGTCGACGGTGGTGATGAAGGAGAACCTGGAGGAGATGAACTCCCAGGGCAAGGCCGACTACCCGGTGCTGCTGGGCGGGGCGGCACTGACCCGCACGTACGTCGAGGGCGATCTCGCCGACGTCTACGAGGGTGATGTCCGGTACGCGCGCGACGCCTTCGAGGGGCTGTCGCTGATGGACGAGATCATGGCCATCAAACGCGGAGAGGGTCCCGATCCCGACAGCGAGGAGGCCAAGGCCGCCGCGGCCAAGGTCGCTGAGCGCAAGGCCCGTCGCGAACGGTCCAAGCGGATCGCGGAGAAGCGCAAGGCCGCCGAACCGCCGGTCGAGGTCCCGGCGCGGTCGGATGTGGCCGCCGACAACGAGGTGCCGACACCGCCGTTCTGGGGGACGCGGATCGTCAAGGGCATTCCGGTCGCCGATTACCTGGCGATGCTCGACGAACGCGCGCTGTTCCTCGGACAGTGGGGACTGCGCGGCACCCGCGGCGAAGAGGGACCCGACTACGAGGAACTCGTCGAGACCGAGGGGCGGCCGCGCCTGCGCGAGTGGATCGACCGTCTGGCGACCGAGGGGATCCTGCAGCACGCCGCCGTCGTCTACGGCTTCTTCCCGGCCGTCAGCGAGGGCGACACGGTGCACGTGCTGGAGTCGCCCGACCCCTCCGCGCCCGTCCGGCACAGCTTCGAGTTCCCGAGGCAGCAGCGCCCCCGCTTCCTGTGCATCGCCGATTTCATCCGTTCCAGGGAGCAGGCGCTCGCCGACGGGAAGGTCGACGTCCTGCCCTTCCAGTTGGTCACGATGGGCACCCCGATCGCCGACTTCGCGAACAAGCTGTTCGCCGAGAACGCATACCGCGACTATCTGGAGGTGCACGGCATCGGCGTGCAGCTCACCGAGGCGCTCGCCGAGTACTGGCATCAGCGGGTGCGCAGCGAGCTGACCTTCGCCGACGGGGTGATGGCCGACGAGGACCCCGACCGCCCGCAGGGCTTCTTCGACCTGGAGTACCGCGGTGCGCGCTACAGCTTCGGCTACGGTGCCTGCCCGAACCTCGAAGACCGCGCCAAGATGATCGATCTGCTGGAACCGGGCCGCATCGGCGTCGAGCTGTCGGAGGAACTGCAGCTGCATCCGGAGCAGTCCACCGACGCCTTCGTGCTGCACCACCCGGAGGCCAAGTACTTCAACACGTAGTCCGAGGGCCGCGCCAGGGGAGTCCCCGCTGACGGCGGGGCCGCCCCGGGCGTGCGGTCCGCGACCGGCTCGGCGCTCCGATAACGTCACAGCATGGCCAAACGGGATGTGCGCGGGATGACGCGCTTCATCGTCGGACTCGCGGCGGGACTGGTGATCGCCGCGGTGGTCTGGCCGGCGACCGGACTGTGGCAGCTCGCGCCGATGCTGATGGTGACGGTCACGTCGGCGGTGTATCTGGTGTGGTCGGTGGCGATGCTGTGGCCGATGGACGCGCCGACCACCCGCGCCCACGCGGAGGCCGCCGACGTCCGCGACGAACTCGGCGATGCGGCGCTGATCGCAACGCTCGCGGTGAGTCTGTCCGCGATCGGTGTGCTGCTGCTGGCCGCCCGGGACCGCAACGGCAGTTGGTACGCGATGCTGGCGGTGGTGGCGGTGCTCGCGGCGTGGGGGATGCTGCACACGCTGTTCGCGTCGCGGTACGCCCGGATCTACTACGCCGGCGAGCCGGGCGGGATCGACTTCAACACGAGCGATCCGCCCTGCTACGCGGACTTCTTCTACTTCGCCTTCAACCTCGGCATGACCTATCAGGTCTCGGACACCGCCGTCGGACCCACTGTCATCCGGCGCGAGGTGCTCAAGCACTGCCTGCTCAGCTACGTCTACGGAACGGTCATCATCGCCACGACCATCAACCTGGTGATGAACCTGGTCAGTTGAGGGGTGCGGCGATCCGCCCGCGCCGACGACCGCTGGCCTACGCTGGTGCCCGATGGCCGTGGCCCGTCGCCGGCCGATCGGGAACCGACGTCGAAAGGCAAGAGGCAGTGACAGACGACCGTGTGCTTCCGCGCGCCGTGCTCTGGGACATGGATGGAACGCTCCTCGACACCGAGCCGCTGTGGGGCCGGGCGATGGAGGAGTTCGCCCGCGGCATCGGCGCCGAGATGACTCCGGAGCTGCGCAACGCCACCATGGGCAACAGTTCGGTGGACGCGCTGACCAAGGTGTACGACGCGGCACGGGTGCCGGAGTCCGGGCGCGACTTCGAGGCCGACGAGGACGCGATGGTCGCTCGGGTCCTCGGACTGTTCGCCACCGATCTGCGGTGGCGGCCCGGCGCACTCTCCGCGCTCGACCTCGTGGCGGGTGCGGAGATCCCGATGGTGCTGGTCACCAACACGGTCCGCAAGGTCACCGATGTGATGCTCGAGACGCTGGGGCGCGACCGGTTCGTCGCCACCGTCTGCGGCGACGAGGTGGAGGCGGGCAAGCCCGAGCCGCACATCTATTGCCGGGCCGCCGAACTGGTCGGATTCTGCGCGTCCGAGTGTCTGGCCTTCGAGGACTCGCCGGTCGGCGCCGCCGCGACGCACGCCGCCGGCGTGCCCGCGATCGTGATCCCGTCGGCGATCCCGGTGCCGCCCAAGCCGACGTACACCTACCGAGAGACGCTCGAGGGTCTCACCCTCGACGATCTCGCGGAGGTCTTCGCCGCACGCTGACCGGACCCCGTCGCGCGCCCCGGGAGGGCACCGCGCCCCGGCCAGGGACCGATCGACTCGACGTGCAAAAATAGTCGGTGTGAAAACCTTCGACGAACTCTTCTCTGAGCTGGCCGACAAGGCCCAGACCCGCCCCGAGGGCAGCGGTACCGTCGCCGCTCTGGACGCGGGCGTCCATACGCTCGGGAAGAAGATCATCGAGGAGGCGGGCGAGGTCTGGCTGGCCGCCGAGCATGAGTCGGACGAGTCGCTCTCGGAGGAGATCTCCCAGCTCGTGTACTGGTTGCAGGTGATGATGGTCAAGCGCGGGCTCACCCCCGCGGACATCTACCGCTACCTCTGACCGCCGGCCTCCGGTCACCGACACCTCCCGCCGACCACATCCTCTAGGAGTCACCGCAATGTTGCGCGTCGCCGTCCCCAACAAGGGCGCCCTGTCCGAAGCCGCCGCCGGAATCCTCTCCGAAGCCGGGTACCGCAAGCGCTCGGACCCCAAGGACCTCAACGTCATCGACGTCAACAACGACGTCGAGTTCTACTTCCTGCGTCCCAAGGACGTCGCGATCTACGTGGGTGCGGGCACCCTCGATCTCGGCATCACCGGGCGCGACCTGTCCGCCGACTCCGGCGCCGAGGTGATCGAGGAGGTGGCGCTCGGTTTCGGTTCCTCGGTGTTCCGCTACGCCGCTCCGGCCGACCAGGAATGGACCGTCGCCGACCTCGCGGGCAAGCGGATCGCGACGTCGTATCCCAACCTGGTCCGCCGCGACCTCGCCGCCCGGGGGATCGACGCGGAGATCATCCGCCTCGACGGTGCCGTGGAGATCTCGATTCAGCTCGGCGTGGCCGACGCGATCGCCGACGTCGTGGGAACCGGACGCACGCTGCGGCTGCACGGTCTGGCGGCGTTCGGCGACTCCCTCTGCGATTCGGAGGCGGTGCTGATCCGCAATCCGGAGTCAGCGGAGGCCTCCCGGGCCGCGAAGCAGTTCATCGCCCGCGTACAGGGCGTGGTCTTCGGTCAGCAGTACGTCATGATCGACTACGACTGCCCCAAGGCACTGCTCGATCAGGCGGTCGCGATGACGCCCGGCCTGGAATCGCCGACCGTGTCGCCGATGCTCGACCCGGAATGGCTCGCGGTCCGCGCGATGGTTCCGCGTAAGACGCATCAGCCGCTGATGGACGACCTGTCGGAACTGGGCGTCCGCGCCATCCTCGCCTCGGACATCCGCTCCTGCCGCTTCTAGGACACGCTCGCCTTCCCCCAAGGCTGGTTGAGCGAGCGTAGCGAGTCGAAGCCAACTGTCACCCAGGCTGGTTGAGTGAGCGCTTTCCTTAGGTTGGTTGAGCGAGCGTAGCGAGTCGAAACCAACTGCCACCCAGGCCGGTTGAGCAAGCGCTTTCCCCAGGCTGGTTGAGCGAGCGCAGCGAGTCGAAGCCAGCTGCCACTCGGGCTGGGAGCTCGATCGCTCGGTTCCCAGCTTCACTCGCGGCGGTTTCGACTCGCTACGCTCGCTCAACCAGCCTGTTAGGCGCTCAACCAGCCTGTTAGGCGCCCAACCAGCCGGTGAGGTGTCCAACCGGCCAAGAAGTAGCTCCAGCCGCTATCCCTGCTCGGCGATCAGATCGGTCTGCGCCGAGCGGCCGAGGAAGCCTGAGACGTCGTAGAGGTCGGCGAAGCTGGCGCCGTAGCCGCGCGCGCCGACGGCGAGATCGGAGTCCACACCGAGCCACGGTGAGGTCGGCTGGGTGATCAGATGGACCGTCGTGTCCATGTTCATCCACGACCACTGGGTCGGGTCCAGACGCGTCCCGACGCCGTTGGCGACGTCGAGCACGGTGAACACCGACTCGAGGTGCGACATCTCCTCGCCGGCCACCAGCGGGATCGCGGGCCGGATCCAGATCGCCGGCGTCTTGCCGTTTCGGCCGGGCTGACGGGCGGTGACGGTGGTGCCGATGAACCCGACCTTTCCCCATGCGACCGCGTCCGTGTCCTGTGTCGGGAATCCGACCGTCTGCGGAAGCTCGTCCGGCGAGGCGGGCAGCGGATCGAGGGGAGCGTCGGCGACGGCCGTCGAGTCGGACCCGAGCAGACGCCACGCCACCGACCGGGCCACCGTCCGGTAGGTGCCGTCGGGCCCCTGCGCCTCGAGGTCGGCCTGAACCATCGAGATGCGTCGGCCCGGCCGCGGGATGCTGGTGCGGATCCGGTTCACGCCCAGCCCCACGGGTCCGATGATCTCGGTGGTGATGCGGCTGAACTCCTGACCGTCGTCCGGCACGGCTCGCATCATCGCGCGCATCAGCAGGCCGGCGGGCGGACCGCCGTGCTGCATGTCCTGCGACCACACGCTCGCCGTGGCCGGTGTCGGCTGGAAGTACTCGTAGCCCGGATCGTCACCGCCGGGGACGGGGATGGGCTCGTAGTAGCAGCTGTAGGGCACCTCGCTCATGTCCATACCGGCACTCTATGACAAGGTTGTCTGAGCGATTCCCGGGCCTCTCCACTCCTCGCGAAGGCCCCGAATCGGCCCTGCCGACCGACTTGAAGGACACCAGCACGATGGCGACAACCGGCCCGTTCGCCGTAGGCGATCGCGTACAGCTCACCGACGCGAAGGGACGCAAGTTCACCGTCGTCCTGGAGGAGGGCAAGCAGTTCCACACGCATCGCGGCGGCATCCTGCACGACGATCTGATCGGCAGCCCCGAGGGCTGCGTCGTCGAGGCGACCTCGGGCACCCAGTACCTGGCGCTGCGACCGCTGCTGACCGACTACGTGGTCTCCATGCCCCGCGGGGCGCAGGTGATCTACCCGAAGGACTCCGCGCAGATCGTCGCCGAGGGCGACATCTTCCCCGGTGCCCGAGTCCTGGAGGCCGGCGCGGGATCGGGAGCGCTGACGCTGTCGCTGCTGCGCGCCGTCGGCACCGAGGGCTCGGTGCTGTCGTACGAGGTGCGAGAGGATCACGCCGAGCACGCCGTCCGCAACGTCGAGACCTTCCTGGGCGGGCGCCCCGACAACTGGACCCTGCGCGTCGGAGATCTCGTCGATCACGACCCCGCCGAGCAGTTCGACCGCATCATCCTCGACATGCTCGCGCCGTGGGAGTGCCTGGACGTGGTGTCGAAGACGATCCGCCCCGGCGGCGTGCTGACCGTGTACGTGGCCACGGTGACGCAGCTGTCGAAGGTAATGGAGGGGCTGCGCGAACAGCAGTGCTGGACCGAGCCGCGCGCATGGGAGTCGCTGGTCCGCGAGTGGAGTGCGGTGGGTCTCGCGGTCCGCCCCGAGCACCGGATGCAGGGCCACACCGCCTTCCTGATCACCGCGCGCCGACTCGCCGACGGTACGGAAACGCTTCGGGTACAACGGCGTCCCACACGCGGGTAGCGTGGAGTACGTACCGCCGGCAAAGGAGAGACGATGACCGAGTCCGACCGTTCGCCCAGCAGCAGCGTCGAATTCTCGACCATGCAGCAGCGCGTCGAGAGTCTCACCGTGCGCAACAGCAAGCTCACCGAGATGCTCAAAGAGGCGAGGCAGCAGCTCATCGCCCTGCGCGAGGAAGTCGACAACCTGGGTCAGCCGCCCAGCGGATACGGCGTGCTCCTGCAGGTCTTCGACGACGACACCGTCGACGTGTTCACCTCCGGTCGCAAGATGCGGCTGACGCTGTCACCCAACATCGACGCCTCCACTCTCCGGCGGGGCCAGTCGCTCCGCCTCAATGAGGCATTGACCGTCGTCGAGTCGCTCGACTACGACACGGTCGGCGAGATCAGCACCCTGCGCGAGGTCCTCGCGGACGGACGGCGAGCCCTCGTCGTCGGCCACAGCGACGAGGAGCGGATCGTCCAACTCGCGGGCTCGCTGATCCACACCGACGAAGGCGGCGAGTCGACCCGCAAGCTCCGGCCCGGCGATTCGCTGATGATCGACGGCAAGGCCGGCTTCGCCCTCGAGCGCATCCCGAAGGCCGAAGTGGAGGATCTCGTCCTCGAAGAGGTTCCGGACGTCGATTACGAGGACATCGGCGGGCTCCGCCGTCAGATCGAGCAGATCCGCGACGCCGTCGAACTCCCGTTCCTGCACAAGGACCTGTTCCGCGAGTACTCGCTGCGCCCGCCGAAGGGCGTGCTTCTGTACGGACCTCCCGGATGCGGCAAGACGCTCATCGCGAAGGCCGTCGCCAATTCACTGGCGAGGAAGATCGCCGAGGCGCGCGGAGACAACGCGCACGAGGCCAAGTCGTACTTCCTCAACATCAAGGGCCCGGAGCTGCTGAACAAGTTCGTCGGCGAGACCGAGCGACACATCCGGCTGATCTTCCAGCGCGCCCGTGAGAAGGCGTCGGAGGGCACTCCGGTGATCGTCTTCTTCGACGAGATGGACTCGATCTTCCGTACCCGCGGCTCCGGCGTGTCCTCGGATGTCGAGACGACGGTGGTGCCCCAGCTGCTGAGCGAGATCGACGGCGTCGAGGGCCTGGAGAACGTGATCGTGATCGGCGCCTCCAACCGCGAGGACATGATCGATCCGGCGATTCTCCGGCCGGGCCGTCTGGACGTCAAGATCAAGATCGAGCGGCCGGACGCGGAGTCGGCGATCGACATCTTCTCGAAGTACCTGACGCCCGATCTACCGGTGCACCCGGAGGATCTGGCGGAGTTCGACGGCGATCGCCGGCGGTGCATCGACGCGATGATCCAGCGCGTGGTGGAGCGGATGTACGCCGAGTCCGACGACAACCGGTTCCTGGAGGTCACCTACGCCAACGGCGACAAGGAGATCATGTACTTCAAGGACTTCAACTCGGGAGCGATGATTCAGAACGTCGTCGACCGAGCGAAGAAGTACGCGATCAAGGCGCATCTCGACACCGGTCAGAGCGGACTGCGGATCAGCCATCTCCTCGACTCGATTCTGGATGAGTTCTCGGAGAACGAGGATCTGCCGAACACGACCAACCCGGACGACTGGGCGCGCATCTCGGGGAAGAAGGGCGAGCGCATCGTCTACATCCGGACGCTGGTCACGGGTAAGACCGGCGGTGCCAGCCGGGCCATCGACACCGAGTCGAACACCGGCCAGTATCTCTGATCCCGGGCTCTGGTCCGCGGCCCGCCCGACCGCGTTCGCCGGAGCCCGGATCCGGCTTAGTCATTCCGTCGGTCTAGGCCGGGCGCCGGGACTCGCTAGAGTTACCGGCGATGAACACGACAGCAATCACCCCGCTGCAGGTCCGGGTCGCACAGGCTCGCCCGCATGTGGTGCGGACCTCACCGGCGACGCTCGGGCGCACTCCCGACAACGACGTCGTGGTGAATCACCCGCTCGTGTCCCGCGTGCACCTGGCGTTCGAGTGGTCGGACGGCTGGAGCGTGGTCGATCGCGGAAGCACGAACGGCTTCTTCGTGGCAGGCGTCCGGCAGTCCGCGGCCCGGATCGACCGGCCGGTCCAGATCCGCCTCGGTGATGCGGCGACCGGACCCGTGGTCGAGTTGGCTCCGCAGGGAGCCGCGGCTCCGACGGTGGTGCCGCCCTCGCGTCCGGTCCCGGGCCGGCAACCGCCCGTGCCGCAGCCTCCGGCGCCGCAGTCTCGCCCGCTGCGATCCGCAGCCGGACCGCAGGCGCCGACGCCGTACCCGTCCGGGCCGCAGCGGCCGGACCGGCCACCCGTGCGCCCGGCGAACCGTCCGGCCACCGCACCGCTCTCGGCTCAGCGTCCGCCCGGCGGATACCGGCAGGCGCCCCCGCGATTCGGCGCGCTTCCCGACGCCCCGCACCTGGCGGCACTGCATCAGAACGCGTCGGCCGTCTACGAAGTGCCCGGCGACCTGCGCGGGCGCGAGACTATCTCGCTCACCGGCGTGCAGACCATCGGCCGCACGCCCGACAACGACATCGTCGTCAGCGACGTCCTGGCCTCCCGGCACCATGCGCGGATGACGAGTACCCCGCAGGGGTTGCTCCTGGAAGACCTCGGGAGCGTGAACGGCACCTTCGTCAACGGCCGTCGCGTGATGGCGCATCGCCTCAGCGAGAACGACGTCGTCACGATCGGCAACTCCGACTTCGTGCTGACCGACGGCCGCCTGGTGCGCGGGCGGCCACAGGCGCAGGTGGCCGGTGGCCTCGAGGTATCCGGGATCGGCTTGACGATCGACGGCAAGGCACTGCTCAACGACGTCTCCTTCTCCGCGGCCCCCGGCACGCTCACCGCGATCATCGGCCCGTCCGGAGCGGGCAAGTCGACGGTCTCGAAGATCGTCGCGGGCCTGAACAACCCGACAGTCGGAGTCGTGACCTTCGAGGGGCGCGGAGTTCACAGCGAGTACGAGGCGCTGCGCTCCCGTATCGGGATGGTGCCGCAGGACGACGTGCTGCACCAGAAGCTCACCCTCCGACAGGCGCTGCGCTATGCGGCCGAACTGCGGCTGCCCGCCGATCTGTCGACCGCCGACCGCGACGTCGTGATCGACGGCGTGCTCTCCGAACTCCAGCTCACCGAGCACGTCGACACCCGCGTCGACAAACTCTCCGGCGGCCAGCGCAAACGCGCTTCGGTGGCGATGGAGCTGCTCACCGGGCCGTCGCTGCTCATCCTCGACGAGCCGACCTCGGGTCTGGATCCGGCTCTCGACCAGCAGGTGATGAAGACGCTGCGCCGGCTCGCCGACGCGGGTCGCGTGGTGCTGGTGGTGACCCACTCGCTCACCTACCTGAGTCTGTGCGACCAAGTGCTGCTGCTGGCGCCCGGCGGCAAGACGTCGTTCTGCGGCGCCCCCGGGGATGTGGCCGGCGAGATGGGCACCGCCGACTGGGCGGAGATCTTCAGCTACGTCGCCGAACAGCCCGACCAGGCCTGGGCCCAGTACCGCGGGCGCCATCCGCATCAGCCGCCACCGCAGGCGCCCGCGCCCGGGGCACCCGTCACACCGGTCAAGATGGGCCTGATGCGGCAGACCAGCACGGTGGCCCGACGGCAGTTCCGCCTGGTGTGGGCCGACAAGGGGTACCTGGTGGTGCTGCTGGTGATGCCGATCGTCCTGGGACTGCTCACCCTCGTGATCCCGGGTGACAAGGGATTCAGCCGGGCGGTGCTGCCGCCGACGAACGACTACGTCCCGCCGAAGGATCCGGGGGAGGCTCTGCAGATCCTCACCGTGCTAGTGATCGGCGCCGCCTTCATGGGCACCGCGCTCGCCGTCCGCGATCTGGTCGGCGAGCGAGGGATCTTCGAGCGCGAGCGCGCGGTGGGACTGCGTCCGGGCGCATACCTGACCGCCAAGATCCTGGTGTTCTCGCTGATGAGCGTGGTCCAGGTGGCGATCATGATCGGCATCGCCTATGGGCTTCGGGCGATGCCGAAGGCCGCCGACATCGTCAAGACCGGCGGCGCCGAACCCGCGATCCCGCCCGCGGTGACGCTGTTCATCGCGGTCGCCACACTGGCGTGCGTGAGCGTGCTCGTCGGCCTCGCGATCTCGGCGGCCGTGCGATCGACCGAACAGACGATGCCGCCGCTGGTGATCGTGGTGATGGTCCAGTTGGTCCTCTCAGGCGGGTTGTTCGCGATCGGGTCGGCCTTCGTCAAGCCGATCACCTGGCTGTTCCCGACCTACTGGGGGTACACCAATGCGGCGCAGTCGGTGAACATCCCGTGGATCGCCGATCAGGTTCCCCAGGTGAAGATCGACGAGCCCGGTGGCGAGATGATGTATCCGCTCTGGGAACCCTCCCTCGCGCACGCGCTCATCAGCTATGCGGCGCTGGTGGCCATCGCGCTGGTACTCACGCTGTTCATCTTCTCCCGCCTGCGGTTGCGCAGACGCTGACCGGCGCCGCGCCGGGCGCAGATCGCCACGGTTAGGCTGGGTTCCATGCAGCGCATCATCGGAACCGAAGTCGAGTACGGCATCTCCGCGCCCGGCGATCCGTCCGCGAACCCGATCATGACGTCAACCCAGGCCGTCCTGGCGTACGCCGCCGCGGCGAACGTGCCGCGCCGTGACCGCCGGACCCGCTGGGACTACGAGGTCGAGTCACCGATGCGCGATGCGCGCGGATTCGACCTCGGCCGGAGCGGCGGTCCGGCGCCCATCATCGACGCCGACGAGATCGGCGCCGCCAACATGATCCTCACCAACGGTGCCCGGCTGTACGTCGATCACGCGCATCCGGAGTATTCGGCACCCGAGGTGACCGACCCGCTCGACGCGGTGATCTGGGACAAGGCGGGGGAGCGGGTGATGGAGCAGGCGGCTCGGCATGTCGCGAGCGTTCCCGGCGCCCCTCGGCTGCAGTTGTACAAGAACAACATCGACGGCAAGGGCGCCTCGTACGGCACTCACGAGAACTACCTGATGCGCCGCGACACGCCGTTCGACTCGATCATCACCGGATTGATGCCCTTCTTCGCGTCGCGTCAGGTGATCTGCGGTTCGGGCCGGGTGGGCATCGGCCAGCGCGGCGAGGACTCCGGTTACCAGCTGTCGCAGCGTGCCGACTACATCGAGGTCGAGGTCGGTCTCGAGACCACACTGAAGCGGGGGATCATCAACACCCGCGACGAACCGCACGCCGATCCCGAGAAGTACCGCCGCCTGCACGTCATCATCGGTGACGCGAATCTCGCCGAGACGGCGACCTACCTCAAGGTGGGCACCACGGCACTCGTGCTGGACCTGATCGAGGCCGGGGTGGACCTGTCCGATCTCGCGCTGGCCTGGCCCGTCGAGGCGGTTCACGCGATCAGCCACGACCCGACGCTGCGCACGGCCGTGGCGCTCGAGAACGGCCGTGAGATGACCGGGCTGGCCCTGCAACGCGAGTACCTCGACCGAGCGCAGAAGTTCCACGACGCCCACCACTCCGACGACGAGCGCGCCGCGCACGTGCTGGCCACGTGGGCCGATGTCCTCGACAAGCTCGAACGCGATCCCATGGAGTGCGCCGATCTGCTGGACTGGCCGGCCAAACTGCGGCTGCTGGAGGGGTTCCGCAACCGCGAGGGACTCACCTGGTCGGCATCGCGTCTGCAGCTCATCGACCTGCAGTACTCGGACGTCCGTCTCGACAAGGGTCTCTACAACCGTCTGGTGGCACGCGGGTCCATGAAACGAATGACCACCGAGGACGAGGTGATGCGCGCGGTCGAGACGCCGCCGGAGAGCACACGGGCCTTCTTCCGCGGCGAAGCCGTCCGCCGGTTCGGCGCCGACGTCGCCGCCGCCAGCTGGGACTCGGTGATCTTCGACCTCGGCCGCGACTCGCTGGTCCGGATTCCCATGCTCGAACCGCTTCGCGGCACCGCTGCTCACGTCGGTGAGCTGCTCGACGCCGCCGACTCGGCCGCCGATCTGGTCGACCGCCTGACCGCGTCGTGAGCGGCCGGAACCCCACCGGCGCAAGACGATCGCCGACCGGACCGACGCGTCGGCGACGCTGGGACCGCGCCCACCGGTAGGGTTGAAGTCACAACATTCTCTTCTCAGGAGGCGAACATGGCGCAGGAGCAGACCAAACGAGGCGGCGGCAGCGACGATGACGACGCGATCGGTGGTGGTGCGGCCGGCCAGGAGCGGAGAGAGAAGCTCACCGGCGAGACCGACGATCTACTCGACGAGATCGACGACGTGCTGGAGGAGAATGCGGAGGACTTCGTCCGCGCCTACGTCCAGAAGGGCGGGCAGTGATCTCGGTACCGGGCGAGGCTGGAGCCGGCGGGATCTCGTCGTTCACCGAGTACCTGCGCGTTCATGCGCCTGATCGATTGCCGCACAACATGATCGACGGTGGCGGCCGGGCCGGCGTGGAGCAGATCCCGCACGGCACCACGATCGTCGCGGTCAGCTACCCCGGTGGCGTGGTGCTGGCCGGCGACCGCCGGTCGACGATGGGCAACCTCATCGCCACCCGTGATGTGCAGAAGGTGTACGTCACCGACGAATACTCCGCGGCGGGTATCGCGGGCACCGCGGGCATCGCGATCGAGATGGTCCGGCTGTTCGCCGTCGAATTGGAGCACTACGAGAAGATCGAAGGGGTGCCGCTGACCCTCGACGGCAAGGTGGCACGCCTGGCGACGATGGTCCGCAGCAACCTGGGCGCTGCGCTGCAGGGGCTCGCCGCGATCCCCCTGCTCGTCGGTTTCGACGCCGAAGCCGACGCGGGCGCACGGGGCCGGATCTTCTCGTTCGACGTCGCCGGCTCCCGTCACGAGGAGACCGGCGGCTACGACGCGATCGGCTCGGGATCGGTCTTCGCGAAATCGTCTCTGAAGAAGCTGTACCGTTCGGACCTGTCCGCCGACGAGGCGCTGGCGGTCGCGGTCGAGGCGCTCTACGATGCGGCCGACGACGACTCCGCGACCGGTGGCCCGGACCTTGTGCGGCGGATCTTCCCGACCGCCGCCCGGGTGAGCGCCGAGGGCGCCGACCTGGTGGCGGAAGCGGAGATCGAGAGTGCGGCCGAGGCGGTGGTCGCCCGCCGCAGGAGCGCGGCGGCGTCGGGTACGGCACCGTCCGAGCCGGCCGGCCAGACAGGGGAGCGCGCATGACTTTTCCGTACTATGCGAGCGCCGAGCAGATCATGCGAGACCGCTCGGAGCTGGCGCGCAAGGGCATCGCCCGGGGCCGCAGCGTGGTGGCGCTCACCTACGCCGACGGCGTCCTTTTCGTGGCGCACAATCCGTCGAACACGCTGCGCAAGGTCAGTGAGATCTACGACCGCATCGGTTTCGCGGCCGTCGGCAAGTACAACGAGTTCGAGGGCCTGCGGAAGGCCGGCATCCAGATGGCCGACCTGCGCGGCTACAGCTACGACCGCGCCGACGTGACCGGACTGTCGCTGGCCAGTGCTTACGCGAACACCCTCGGCGCGGTGTTCACCGAGCAGGCCAAGCCCTTCGAAGTGGAACTCTGCGTCGGCGAGGTGGCCCGGGCCGGACGCACCACCCCGTCGCAGCTCTACCGGATCGGCTACGACGGATCGATCGTCGACGAGACCTCGTTCATCGTGATGGGCGGCAGCACCGAACCCATCAACGCGGCGATGAAAGACGCATACGAGCCGAACCTTCCGCTGCCGCGCGCCCTGCAGATCGCCGTGCGCGCACTGTCCACACCGGCCGAGTCGGCCAACGGCGACACCGCCGCCGCACCGACACTCACCGCCGCCGACGTCGAGGTGGCGATCCTGGATCGCAACCGACCGCGGCGGGCGTTCAAGCGGCTGCGCCGCACCGACATCGCCGGCTACCTCGAGGAGTGAGCGCCGTGGAACGACGGATCATGGGCATCGAGACCGAATTCGGTGTCACCTGCACGTTCAAGGGACAGCGTCGCCTCAGCCCGGACGAGGTCGCGCGTTACCTGTTCCGGCGCGTCGTCGCGTGGGGCCGGTCGTCGAACGTCTTCCTCACCAACGGTGCGCGGCTGTACCTCGACGTCGGCTCTCACCCCGAGTACGCCACCGCCGAATGCGACTCGGTGGCGCAACTGATCACGCACGACCGTGCGGGCGAGCGGATCCTGGAGGAACTGCTCGTCGACGCCGAGGAACGTTTGGTGGCCGAGGGCATCGGCGGCGACATCTACCTGTTCAAGAACAACACCGACTCCGCGGGCAACTCCTACGGATGCCACGAGAACTACCTGGTCAGCCGGGTGGGGGAGTTCGGCAGGGTCTCCGATGTGCTGCTGCCCTTCCTCGTGACGCGCCAGCTGATCTGCGGGGCGGGCAAGGTGCTCTCGGTGGGCCACGAGGCGCGCTACTGCCTGTCGCAGCGCGCCGACCACATCTGGGAGGGCGTCTCGTCCGCGACCACCCGGTCGCGGCCGATCATCAACACACGCGACGAGCCCCACGCCGATGCCGAGAAGTACCGTCGGCTGCACGTGATCGTCGGCGACTCCAACATGTCCGAGACCACCACCATGCTCAAGGTCGGTTCCGCACTGCTGGTGCTGGAGATGATCGAGTCGGGGATCTCGTTCCACGACTTCGCGCTCGACAACCCGATCCGCGCGATCCGGGACATCAGCCACGACCCGACCGGCCGGCGCGAGATCCGGCTCGCGGGCGGACGGACGGCGACGGCGCTGGCGATCCAGCGCGAGTACCACGCGCGGGCCGTCAAGCACCTGCAGACGCGCACGCCCGACCCGACGCTCGATCGCGTGGTGGACCTGTGGGGCCGTGTCCTCGACGCCGTGGAGCGCGACGACTTCAGCGGTGTCGACACCGAGATCGACTGGGTGATCAAGCGCAAGCTGATGCAGCGCTACCAGGACAAGTACTCGATGGAACTGACCGATCCGAAGATCGCGCAACTCGACCTGGCCTACCACGACATCCGCCGGGGCCGCGGCGTCTTCGACCTGCTGTCCCGCAAGGGGCTCGCGGCACGGGTCACCACCGACGAGGCGATCGACGAGGCCACCTCGACGCCGCCGCAGACCACCCGGGCCAAGCTCCGCGGCGACTTCATCACCGCGGCCCAGAAGGCGGGACGAGACTTCACCGTCGACTGGGTGCATCTGAAGATCAACGATCAGGCGCAGCGGAACGTGCTCTGCAAGGACCCGTTCCGGAACGTCGATGAGCGCGTCGATCGGCTGATCGCGTCGATGTGACGCCTAAAGTGGACGCGTGACTGCGAAGAACGAGAGACTCGTCAACCTCGTCGTCTGCTTGATGTCGGCGCGGACGTACGTCCCCGCAACCTATGTGCGTGCGAACGTGCAGGGATACATGGAGTCGGACCGGAGCGACGACTCGTTCAAGCGGATGCTCGAGCGCGACAAGGCGCTGCTGCGAGAGATGGGCATTCCCGTCGAGACCGGCCGCAACCCGCAGGGCGAGGAGGGCTACCGGATCGATCCGGACCAGTACGCGCTGCCCGACATCACCCTCGATCGTGCCGAGGCGGCCGCCGTGGCCGCGGCCTCGGCGCTCTGGCGCGATCCCTCGGTGGCGGCCGTCTTCCAGACCGCGGTCCTCAAGCTCCGCGCGGCGGGGATCGAAGTGGTTCCCGACGACGAATCGGTGGTGACCCTCGGCGGCGCCACCAGATCACTGGGCGACGAACGCACGATCACCGATCTGCTCTCGGCGATCGACGCCGGCCGCCCGGTCACCTTCACTCACCGCTCGTCGAAAGGCCGCAAGACGCGGACCCTCGAACCGTGGGGGATCGCCGGCGGCGGCGGACGCTGGTACGTCACCGGACACGACCGCGACCGCGGAGCTGTGCGGACCTTCCGGATCTCCCGGATCTCCGATGTCGAAGCCTTCGGCGATGCGGGATCGGTGGTGGTGCCGGCGACGGTCGACATCCAGGCGATCGTGAACGAGGCGGTCGACGTGGCGACCGCGGACGGCGGCGCCACCGCGGAGATCTGGGCCGCCGCCGGTCGGGCGCACGGCCTGCGGCGGATGGCGACGTCGACGGTCCCGCAGCGGTTCGGAGACGAGGACGGAGATCTGCTGACCGTGGAGATCCATTCGCGGTCGGGGCTGCGCAGGGTGATCCTGGCCGCCGGACCCGACGCGGTGGTGCTCGCACCGGACGATCTGCGCGCGGAGGTGGTCGCCGACCTGGACCGCCTGATCGCGGCGGAGGTGAGCGCATGAGCGACGCCAATCCGAGCCGGCTGTCGCGTCTGCTGGCGATGGTGCCGTACTTCCTGGCCCGTCCGGGAATCAAGGTGTCGACCGCAGCCGACGACCTCGGCGTCAGCGAACACCAATTGCAGACCGATCTCGAGCAACTGTACGTGTGCGGTCTCCCGGGCTACGGTCCCGAACACCTCATCGACATCCAGTTCTGGGACGGATACGTCAGCGTGGTCTTCACCGCAGGAATGGACCGGCCGCTGCGGCTGACCGGCCCCGAGGCCAACGTGCTGCTGATGGCGCTCAACATGCTCTCCGAGACACGGGGAGCGGTCGACGCCGATGCCGTGCGCAGCGCGATCGCGAAGATCGAGGAGGCGATGGGTACCACGCGGCGCGCGGTGAGCGCCGACCTGCCCGCCGCTCCGGCACCGCCCGTCGACGGCGTCATCCGCCAGGCCCTGGAGGACGGCCAGTCGCTGAGGATCACGTACTACACGGCCAGTCGCGACGAGGTGACCGAGCGGACCGTCGATCCGATCCGCATCCGGGCGGTGGACGGCAACAGTTATCTGGAGGCCTGGTGCCGGTCGTCGGAGGGCGTGCGCCTGTTCCGATTCGACCGGATCGAGTCGGCGCACGGCACCGGCGAGGTCTCGCAGCCTCCGGTCGAGGCCCTCCACCGGACGGACCCGACCGATCTGGGCGCGCTCACCGGGGAACTGCCCACGGCGCACATCGAGATCGATCCCGAGGCGGTCTGGCTGCTCGAGTACTTCGCGGCGGAGCCCGACGACGAACTCTCCGAGGAGCCGACCGAGCCGATCACCGCGACCATCCGCTACGGCTCGCCCCAGTGGCTCGCGCGATTCGTGCTCGGATTCGGCGGGCGCGTGCGGGTTCGTAGCGACGTCGACGGCGTGACGTCGCTGATCGCGAGCACCGCGAAGGCTGCGCGGAGCCGGTACGGTCCCTGACCGCAGTACCGGCCGACGAATCTGGGCGCGCCGATGACGCCGCTGTTCGGTAGACTCGAACACGTCTGAGACTGTTTACTCTCGAAGGGTTGAATTATGGGTGCGATGTCGCCGTGGCACTGGGCGGTCGTTCTGCTCGTGCTCGTGCTGCTGTTCGGCTCGGCCAAGCTCCCCGGGGCGGCTCGCGGCCTCGGCCGGTCGCTGCGCATCTTCAAATCGGAGATCCAGGAGATGCAGAGCGACGGCAAGCCGTCCGCCGAGACCACTGAGACCGCGCGCGAACTGCCGACCGCACCTCAGCCGAGTCCGGATCCCGCCGACCAGGCGACGCGATCCGACAAGAAGACGGCCTAGCCGCGCACCACCGGAGTGCGCAAGCGATTCTCACTCGCCCGTCTCGACCCCCGGCAGCGACGGAGCCGAGTCAACCCCGACGGCTCGATGCCGTTGGCCGAGCACCTCTACGAGCTGAGGACCCGGCTCGTCATCTCGATGGTGGCGATCGCGGTCACCACCGTCATCGGTTTCGTCTGGTACAGCCACGGCGTGTGGCGGATCGAGTCACTGGGTGAGCTCCTCCGCGGTCCGTACTGCGACCTCCCGGCGTCCACCCGCGCCTCGCTGACCCCCGACGGCGAATGCCGGCTGCTGGCCACCGGGCCGTTCGACCAGTTCATGCTGCGCCTTCAGGTCGCCCTGACCGCGGGCGTGGTACTCGCATGCCCGATCTGGCTGCTGCAGATCTGGCGTTTCATCACACCGGGGCTGCACAAGAACGAGCGTCGATACGGCATCAGCTTCGTCGCAGCTGCGAGCGTCCTCTTCGTCGCCGGCGCAGTGCTGGCCTACCTGGTGGTGTCGAAGGCGTTCCACTTCCTGCTGACGGTGGGCAACGACGTTCAGGTCACTGCGCTCGCGGGCGACCAGTACTTCAGCTTCATGCTGCACCTGCTGATCCTCTTCGGCATCAGCTTCGAGCTTCCGCTGCTGATCGTCGCGCTGAACCTGGTCGGAGTGCTCACCTACGAACGACTCAAGCGGTGGCGCCGCGGGCTCATCTTCGCGATGTTCGTCTTCGCCGCGGTCGTGACACCCGGCCAGGACCCGTTCACCATGTTGGCGCTGGCGGCGGCGCTCACTGTGCTCCTCGAGATGGCCATTCAGATCGCCCGTTTCCACGACCGCCGCAAGGCCCGCCGCGATCCCGACTGGATGAGCGTGCCCGACGATCAGGCCTCGCCGCTCGAACACGACGGCTCCGCCCCGGTGACCGACGACGTCGGCCGTCCGGCACCCATCGAGCCCGCGGGACCGATCGGCGCGTCGAGCGAGCGTCGATCCGTTCGGACTCCGGGCGCATTCGATGACATCCTGTAGGTGATGACCACCGACGACTTCTCCGGCCCCGGCCCGCAACTAGCGGCGTTCACCGCTCGACTCGGCTTTCGACTCGACCCCTTCCAAAGGGAGGCGTGCGCCGCTCTGGAGGCGGGGCAGGGCGTGCTCGTGTGCGCCCCCACGGGCGCGGGCAAGACGATCGTCGGTGAGTTCGCCGTGCATCTCGCGCTGGCGCAGGGGACGAAGTGCTTCTACACCACTCCGATCAAAGCGCTGAGCAACCAGAAGTACCACGACCTCGTCGACGTGCACGGTGCGGCGAATGTGGGACTGCTGACCGGCGACAACTCGATCAACTCGGGGGCACCGGTGGTCGTGATGACGACCGAGGTGCTCCGCAACATGCTGTACGCGGAGTCGTCGTCGTTGCAGGGCCTCTCGCACGTGGTGATGGACGAGGTGCATTTCCTCGCCGACCGTTTCCGGGGCGCCGTGTGGGAGGAGGTGATCCTGGGGCTCGATCCGTCGGTGCGCGTGGCAAGCCTGTCGGCGACGGTGAGTAACGCGGAGGAGTTCGGCGACTGGATCACCACGGTCCGGGGCGACACCGCGGTGATCGTCGACGAGCACCGGCCGGTACCGCTGCACCAGCACATGCTGGTCGGAAACAGGATGTTCGAGCTCTTCGACCGCAAGCATCCGAAGCAGGTGAACCCCGAGCTCAACCGCTTCATCAAGCACCGCCTGCTGTCCGACGACGCTGTCGGCGGTTACCGCGAACGTCTGGCGCGCGAACGCCGGCGCGGCGGGACCGGAGTCTCGCGGCCCAGACTGATCCGGCTCCTCGAGGAGAACGGGCTGCTGCCCGCGATCACCTTCATCTTCTCCCGCAAGGGCTGCGACGGCGCGCTCGCGCAGTGTCTGCGCTCGGACCTGAATCTGCTCGAGCCGCACCAGGTCTCCGCCGTCGACGCGATCGTCGACCGCCATCTCTCGGCGCTGGCCCCCGGTGATGCTGACGTTCTCGGGGTCGACGAGTGGCGCGACGGCCTGCGCCGCGGCTTCGCCGCCCATCACGCAGGACTCCTGCCGACCTTTCGGCAGGCCGTCGAAGAGCTGTTCGTCGAGGGACTCGTGCAGGTGGTGTTCGCGACCGAGACCTTGGCGCTGGGCATCAACATGCCCGCGCGCAGCGTGGTCCTCGAACGCCTGGTTAAGTACAACGGCGAAGCGCACGTCGACTTGACGCCGGGGGAGTACACCCAGCTCACCGGCCGCGCCGGACGACGCGGGATCGACGTCGAAGGACATGCTGTGGTCGTCTGGACTCCCGAAGTGGCCCCCGACCGGGTGGCCGGCCTGGCGGGAGCACGGACCTTTCCCCTGCGCAGCTCGTTCGCCCCCGAATACAACATGGCGATGAACCTGATCGATCGGCTCGGGGTGGACGGATCGCGCGATCTGCTCCGACGGTCGTTCGCGCAGTTCCAGACCGACAGATCGGTGGTGGGTCAGGCGCGGCAACTCGACCGCGCCCGCATGACGCTCCGCAAGGTGGACGCCGAACTCGAGCACTCGGCCGAACGGAAGGGGCTGGCCCCCGAGTCGTTCCTCGAATACGTCTCGCTTCGCGAGGACATCCGCAGGCACGAACGCGCGGCCAAGTTCGTCCGTCGGATGGAGGCGTCCGAGGCGGTGTCCGAGGATCTGCTGTCGTTGAAGCCCGGCAACGTGATCGGCCTGAACAACGGCAGGCACCGCGGACTGGCACTGGTGCTCGAGCGCGCGGCCATGGATGTGGACCCGAAACCGCTGGTGCTGAGCGAGGACGGCTGGACCGGCAGGGTCGGCGTGCGCGACTTCGTCAATCCGCCCGAGGTGCTGGGACACCTGCGGATACCGAAGTCGGCGAATCGGCGCAGCGCACAGGGCCGACGCGAACTGGTCAAGCTGATCCGCTCCAGCGGAATCGCGCGGCCACGGGGACGCAACAAGAAGAAGCGGGAGCTGTCGGAGCACGATCTGCGGCTCACCGAACTGCGCAACCGGCTCCGCAAGCACCCGGTCCACAAGCTCAACGGCATCGACGATCTGCACCGGCTGTCCGAACGTCGTCACCGGCTGCTTCGCGACATCGACAGTCTCGAACGAGCGGTGGACGAACGGACCGCGGCACTCGAGACCGAGTTCGACGCGATCACCGGTGTGCTGACCGAACTGTCGTATCTCGAGACCGATGACTCCGGGGAGCTGGTCGTGACGCCGACCGGCGCGGTTCTGCGACGGATCTACTCCGAGAGCGACCTGCTCGTCGCCGAGTGCATTCGTGCGGGGATCTGGGACCGGCTCTCACCGCCGGACCTGGCCGCCGTGGTGTCGTCGATGGTGTACGAGTCGCGGCGCGACTCCTACAGCGGCGGTGTCGACTCGATGCCCGGCGACCGGGCGCTGCGGGAGTCCCTCCTCGCGACGGTCGACGTGTGGCAGGCGACCAACGACGTGCAGGAGCGACACGGAGTCGTTCAGACGCGTGAACCCGACACCGGATTCTGTGTCGCCATCGGTGCCTGGGCCTCGGGCCGGTCGCTGCGGGAAGCCTTGCTGGCCGCGTCGGAACGGGGACAGTTGCTCTCACCTGGCGACTTCGTTCGGTGGAACCGCCAGGTCATCGATCTGCTGGAGCAGATCCGAGGCAGCGTGGATCCGGACACCGGTCTCGCGGTGGCTGCGGCACGGGCGGTCAAGGGTGTCAAACGCGGGGTCGTCGCCTCCGAATTGGATTGAGTCGCTGCGGTAACGTGACACCAGCCACGGCCGCAGGTGGCATCTGCTGAGGAGGAAGGCGCGACATGACGAACGGAAACGAGCCCACCGCTCCGGGGCAGCCGGGGGACGAGGAGACCACGGTGGTGCGACGTCCGGACGCGGCGGGACAGCAGCAGAGCCCGTGGCAGCGAGATCAGCAGTCATTCGCGGGCCCCACCGAACAGATCGGTCAGCCGCAGCCGGGTCAGCCGCAGCCGGGGCACGGGCAGCCGGGGCAGGAACAGGCGGGGCAGACGCAGACCGGCTGGCAGCCGGGCCAGTACGGCGCTCCGTCCGGTGCTCCGCAGGGGGGTCCGGCGTACGGCCAGCAGCCGTACGCGCGGCAGGGATATCAGCAGCAGTACGGGCAACCCCAGTACGGTCAGTCCCAGTACGGTCAGCCGCAGCCGTATGCGCAGGCCCCGTTCGGTCAGCAGCAGCCGCCGGCTCCGCCGCTCGGCGGCGATCCCACTCTCAACCCGTACGCTCCCGCGCAGCCCGCGCCGAAGAAGGCGACCGGGAAGCTGATCGGCGTCATCGTCGGCGTGCTGGTCCTCATCGCGGCCGTGGTGGCGCTCACTGCGTTCGTCTGGCCGGGATGGGTCACGAAGACGTTCAATCAGTCCGCGGTGCAGGACGGCGTCATGAAGGTGCTGACTGCGAAGAACCAGGACGACGGATACGGTCTGTCGGACGTGAAGGACGTCCAGTGCCCGAGTGGTCAGGAAGTGAAGGCGGGAACCGTGTTCACCTGCTCGGTGAAGGTGAAGGGCGAGAACAAGCACGTCACCGTCACGGTCAAGGACGACAAGGGCACCTACGAGGTCTCGCGTCCGACCAACTGACGCGCGGGACCGACCGCCCGCCGGCCGTGCTGCGGGCTCCCGATCACCATTCGAGCGCCTTCGCCAGCCGCGCGATCGAAGCGTCGATGCCGAGCTCGGCGATGAGGGCGTCGAGTCCGTCCCGGTTCGCGGGCGCCGTGGGTAGCGCATCGGTCTCGGTGCTGTCGACGGTGTCGGCGTCGGTCCGTACGGCGACCACTGTGCGGGCCGCAGCCAGGTAGTCCCTCGAATCGCGGATCGAGTTCCGAGCCCGTGTCGGTACGGCGGTCCGGTCGTCGTAGGCCGCTGCCTCCAGCGCGTCGAGGCTTCCGAACTGGGTGAGCAGTTTCGCGGCGGTCTTCTCGCCGATCCCGGGAACGCCGGGAAGCCCGTCCGAAGGGTCGCCCCGGAGGATCGACATCTCGGCGTAGGCGACGCCCGCGCGCTCTGGCGGAACTCCGTACTTGGCGGCGACCTCCTCCGGGCCCATCAGTTCGGCCTTGGCCAGTCCTCTGCCCACGTACAGCACGCGGACCGGGACCGGATCGTCGGCGACTACCTGCAGCAGGTCGCGGTCGCCGCTGACGACCAGCACCTCGTCGTCGGCCTCGTGGAAGGCGAGCGTGCCGATGACATCGTCGGCTTCGCAGCCGGCAGCGCCCGAAGTCGCGATGCCCGCACACCGCAGCACGTCGAGGATCATGTCGACCTGCGGGGTGAGGGTCTCCGGAACCTCTTCGGCGCCGTCGCCGCCGTCGGAGACCCGGTGCGCCTTGTACGACGGGATCAGATCGGTTCGGAACGATGGTCGCCATTCGAGGTCGAGGCACACCACCAGCCGTGTGGGGCGATGTGCGGTGACCAGCGCCGCGATCGTGTCGACGAACCCCCGGACCGCGTTGACCGGGCGTCCGTCGGGTGCGGTCATCTTCTCCGGCAGCGCGTAGAACGAACGAAACCACAGGCTCGCTCCGTCGAGGAGCATCAATGATCCGGTCATGGTCATCACCTTGTCACACCGCCGGTGAAATACCCTGAACGCATGGCGACCAGATTCGACTCCGAGGTGTATGCCCGCCGTCTGCGACGGGCAGCCGATCTCACCCGCGATGCGGGCTACGACGCGATCATTGTCGGGACCGGACCCGACTTCCGGTATCTGACGGGATCGACGGCCGAGACCTTCGAGCGGCTGACAGCTCTGGTGATTCCGGCGAGCGGGCAGGCGTGGGTGGTGACCGCGAGGCTCGAACTGGCGGCTCTTCGCGAGTCGGCGATCGGCGAACTGGGCCTGCGCATAGCCGACTGGGTGGACGGTGATGACCCGTACGCGCTGGCCCTCGACGGACTCGGTGAGTCGGCGCGTCTGGCGGTGTCCGACAGTCTGCCCGCGCTGCATCTCATCCCGTTCGCGCGCCGGACCTCGGTGGCCCCGGATCTGGCGACGCCGGTGCTGCGCGAGTTGCGGATGATCAAGGACGACGCCGAACTGGAAGCACTGCGGAGGGCGGGAGAGGCCATCGACCGCGTTCACGCGCGTATGGCCGAGTTTCTGAAGCCGGGCCGTACGGAGGCGGAGGTGGCGGCTGATATCGATGCGGCGATTCGCGCCGAGGGCCACACTCATGCGGAGTTCATCATCGTGGGGTCCGGGCCCAACGGCGCCGATCCGCATCACGAGCATTCCGATCGCGTGATCGCCGAAGACGACGTGGTGGTGATCGACATCGGCGGACCGGTGGAGCCCGGCTACAACTCCGATTCCACTCGCACGTACTGCTTCGGCCCGCCGCGCGCCGACGTCGCCGAGGCCTATGCGGTCCTGGAACGGGCGCAGGCGGCCGCGGTCGCTGCGGTCCGGCCCGGCGTCTCCGCGGAGAGCGTCGACGCCGCGGCCCGCGACATCCTCGTGGACGCGGGACTCGGCGACCGGTTCATTCATCGGACCGGCCACGGGATCGGGCTGTCGGTGCATGAGGAGCCTTACATCGTCGCGGGCAATGCGGACGTTCTGCGGGAGGGCATGGCCTTCAGCGTGGAGCCTGGCGTGTACTTCGACGGCGACTGGGGCGCACGTATCGAAGACATCGTCATCGTGACAGCCGACGGCTGTGAACCGGTCAACTCGCGGCCGCACGGCCTGGTGGTCCTGCCGAACTGATCGGGCGGGGCAGCCCCCGCGATCGCTGCGCGCGCGGGTGAAGCGATTGTGCTTGTCCGGCGTGGTGGATGGGGTTCAGGCGCCAGGGGTGGTCGGTGGTGGCTGGTCGCCAGGCCATGCGTCCGGCGTGGGGTCCGTCGGTGAGGATCGTGGTCTCCCACTGTCCGCGTGCGGTGCCGACTGCGCGGTTGTGGCGCCCGCACGCGGCGCCGAGGGCGTCGATGTCGGTGCGTCCGGCCGGGGTGATCCAGTCCGGTGCGTGATGGGCTTGGGTTTGGGCGAAGGGTCGGTCGCAGCCGGGGGCGGTGCAGCCGCGGTCGCGGGCGAACAACGCCAACCGCTGCGCCTTACTCGCGAAGCGTGCACCGCGGCCTTGGTAGAGGACTTCGCTGGTGTGATTGCGGAAGACGGCCAGGTGCGGCACAGCCTCGGCAGCGAGCCGCACGAGTTCACCGATCGGAATGCGGGTGCCGGTGGCGGTCAGGGCGATGCCGGCGTGGGCGGCGAGTTCCTGGTCGGTGACGGTGATGACGAGTTCGGCTGGTATCCGGTTCGGTGCACCGAGTCCGCCGTGGGCGAGAACGTAGTCGCACAACGCCAGCAGCGCGTCGTGTGTGCGTTGGGCGGCACTGCGCAGATCCCGGCCCCGCGCCGCCGCCAGAGCCTCGGCGTCGATGCCGTCGGCGTCAATGGTTCCGGTGGGCGAATCCGGGTCGGCGGGATTGTTCATCCCGGGTGCGGCCCAGGCGGTCAAGATCACTTCGAACTTGG